>JACNJX010000030.1 GCA_014382345.1 Alphaproteobacteria bacterium | reverse complement strand
GGGGGGGGGGGGGGGGGGGGGGCGGTGTGCCGGGGGGTTGGGACCCGGCGCCGGGCGCAGCGGGAAGGGACGAGGGCCGGCGAAGTGCGCAAGGGCATGCTGGCCGGGGCCTATTGGCGGGTGAAGCCGGGCAAGGCAGCCAAAGGGGCGGTCCTCTACACCGGCGCGGTGGCGGGTGAAGCCCATGCGGCCCATGCGCGTCTTGCAGACGATGGTCTGGGCCTGCTGGCGGTAACCTCGGCGGACCGCCTCTACCGGGACTGGCGCGTACGCGGGGATAAATCCCATATCGCGCGGCTGCTTTCGGACGTGAGCCCCGACGCCCGGCTGGTAACGGTACAGGACGGCCATCCGGCGGCGCTGTCGTGGATCGGCTCGGTCACCGGGCACCGGGTCAGGGCCTTGGGCGTCGATGCCTTCGGGCAGTGCGGCGACGTGAGCGATCTCTACCGGGCGTATGGTATCGATGCCGACGCCATCGAGGCGGCGTTCCGGGGCTTTTAGGAATTTCGTTTAGAACGCCACCGTTGCGATGGCGCGGTTGAGCATAACGCCTCCCCATTTTTTCGGTTTCGTCGGCGCGGTGTCGGCATCCGCAATTTTCGTTCCGTCGTTGACCCGGTCGATGACGACGCGCCCGGCTCTGTTTTCGACAATCACCGCCTTGCCGTCGAGCATCGCGACCTGGAAGACGCCGTCCAGAATGCCGCCCCAGAAGGTGGTGCCCCGGATGCCAATGGTCGCGGCCTCGCTGGCGACTGTGAATTTCGCCCCCGCCGTTTTCATCATTTTGCCGCTGACGGCGCTGAACGCGCCCTGCATCAGGCGCATGGCAGCGTTGGGCTCCTGGCCGCCGGTGATGTAGTCGATCACGATAAAGATGGTTTTTTCGCCCAGCGTCATCACTGCGTCATCCTGCATCCTCATTTCCAGGCGCGCGCCGGGGCCGGTGGAAATGACGTCGCCGCGCCGGATCGCGTCGCCGACCTTCAGTGGACGGGGAATTGCGTCCTGCATGGCGATGGCGGCCCCCTTGAGGCGCGTCAGCGTGCCGGCGATATCATCGGCGGCATGGGCATTTCCGGTGGGCGCCAGCAACAACAGGCCGAGGAGGACTGCATGCGAGAAACGTCTAAAAAGGGCTCTCATGATACGCCGACCTTACCCTCGTCCCGTCCCGCCTGGCAATTGCCGGCGGGATAAATTTATTGTGAAGAACAACAATGGAATAAATAGAAAAATCCCTGGGGCTCGAATGCTCCATGCGCCCGCAATCCTCAACGGGGGTGTTGGGGCAACGTGTCAAAAGCGTGCTCCAGACTTCGCACCAACTCGGCCATGAAGGCGTAATCGAGCGTGTCCGCCGTATCGCCGGGTCCGTGGTAGTTGCGGTTCCGGAAATACGCCGTATCGGTGATCATCAGGGCCGGAACCCCTTTGTCCCAGAACGGGGCGTGATCGCTCAACCGGGTGTCGGCGAGAATCCAGCCGTTAAACCAGACGAAAAGGGATTCCACCGGCAAGTCGGGGTTCTTGCGCATGCCGCGAAGGACCTGCTCGCCAAAGGACTTCGATGCACGGTTGCCGACGACCGCGATGAAATTTCCGGCTTCCGGATAACCGGCCCATTGCAGGAATACCGGATAGTTCTGTTTCGGGGTCGTCAGCCCCACCATCTCGAGGATGATGGCGCCTGCAACCTGTTCGCCCGTCTCCATCAGCCGCTTAACGAAAACGCGGCTTCCCTGGTGCCGAGTGGCATGCGTGGGGGGTTCCTCCAGGGTAAAGGCGACAAAGCGGAGCGGAACCCCAGGCGACTTGGTTTTGCTGCGCCGCGCCAGTTCCAGCATTACGGCGACGGCGCTGGCATTGTCGTCGGCACCCGGCGTGCCGATGACCGAATCATAATGCGCGCCAATGATATAGGGCATGGCGTTCGCCATCGCGCCCGGTGAATCGGCAATCACGTTGGAGACCCGGCGCCCGCCGTACTCGTAGGTCTGCTCGGTGACGATGAGCCCCGCTGCCTCGAATGCACCACGGACATAGGCCTTGGCCCGGTCGAGCCCGCTGCCGCGCAGAACCGAACGCTCACCGATTTTGGTGCTGAGTTCTCGGACATGGCCCGTGAGCGCGTCCATCAACCTGCCCGGAGTCTCGATGTTTGAAGACATGGTCCGTGCTTCCACCGCTATCGCCGTTTGCGTTCCTCCGGCATAGAGCAAACATGATACACCGAGGAGGATGATAACGGCGAGGACGTTGCGGCGGCTTCTTCGTTTTCTTCGTTCGAAATTGGCGGGCGCCATTTTCCGCCGGATCAACCGGCTTCGTCGCGCCAGTTTTCGGACCCCAGAAGTTCCTTCAATTCCTTCCGGCGGTTCTGCCAGGTTTCCAGATCTTCCGGGTCGGCGTCCTCGTCGTCGTCCGCAATCAGTTGCTCATGCATGGCGATCTGCGCTTCGACGACGCCGATGACTTCCTTCAGGTGCGGCTCGGTAATGGCGTTGATGGTCAGCTTGCCGTCAAACAGCATGTCGGCGCGTTCCATCATCGGCAGTTGTTCCAGGCGGGCGTCCAGCGCCTTCCACTGTTCGAACCACTCAGTGTAAACGGAGGTTTCGGAGGCAGGTCTGCCGCCCAGATTTTCGTCCAGGTGGCCCATGATGGCCATGAATTCGTGGACCGAGAAAACAAGTTTATCCAAGGGGAATTCCCTTCAGGGTGCTAAAAGTAGGACGGGCTTTGGGCCGCCTTCGGGTGTTGGGAAGGGTTTTTAAAGGATTCCCGCCCTATGCTCAACCTTGCAACGAATTCTTCGGTGCCTTGAGGGCGTAAATAGAGGGCCGGGCGATGAGCCAAACCGACGACGAAACACCTTTGGACCCACGCATCCATCCCTATCGCGACGACCTCGCCGCCGACTTTCTGGAAGGCCGCGTCGAGGCCAAGGCGTTCGTTCCCGGCCAGGAAAGGCGCACCGGCGCGCCGTGGACGCCCGTCATGAGCAAGCCGGTTTCAGGGGACTCCGTATCCGGTTTCGGCGCCGCCGATATCCTGCAGGACACCGAACTGCTGTTCGGCGAGGCATTCACCGTGTTCGAGGACAAGGACGGCTGGTCCTGGGGGCAATGCGGTTCTGACGGCTATGTCGGCTATGTGAAATCCGCTGACCTGTTCGCCACCCTGCCCGAACCGACCCATTGGGTCAGTGCCGTACGCTCGCTGGTGTTCCCCGACAACAAGGGCGAATTCCCGCCGCTGATGTCGCTTTCGATGATGGCCGGCGTCGCCGTGGATTCCGTCGACGGCGAATACGCCAGACTCGCCAGCGGCGGCTGGATGTTCGAAAAGCATCTGGCGGCCTTGGGCGACACCCGGCCCGATTACATCGCCACCGCGTCCATGTTCAACCGCACACCCTATTTGTGGGGCGGGCGTGGCGGACAGGGTATCGACTGTTCGGGTCTGATCCAGGTGCCGCTGGCCGCGGCCGGGATCGCGGCGCCTCGCGATTCCGACCAACAGGCGGACTCGATCGGCGAAGACCTGGGGGTTCCTGGCGATCTTTCGGTTTTGCTGCCCGGCGACATCATCTTCTTCCCCGGCCATGTCGGGTTTTACCTGGGCTCCGGCGCGCTGCTGCATGCATCCAGCCATGACATGATGGTGGCGACCCATTCGCTGGACGTGGTGGTGGACCGCATCACCGAGCGTAAGGGCCGGGGCGTCACGCGGGTGCGAAGGGTCGTGCAGGGCGGCTGACTTGCCGCAAGGCGGGCTTCTCGGTTATTCTGGGGCCTTGCTGCAACACACCGGCCGGGGTCATGCATCCGGATGCAATCCAGATTGATCATAAGTAAAATCAAAGGCGGCTTGGGAGTGGGAGTTCTCGCCCTCGCCCTCGTGTTCCAGATGGTGCCGTTTTTTCTCCTGCTCCTTGTTTTCGCGCATACCCTGGGCGTGTCCGCCGATGGCATGCTGGCCGTTGTCCCCGGTTTCTTTTTCGTCCTGGTGTTCGGCGCCTGCGGTCTGGCCGCACGACGTGGCCGGCAGTCACCCTTGGGCGCTTCTCCCCCCGTCCATCAGTTCGGTATGCCGTACTATCAAAAGCCGCAACGGTCGGCGCCCGCCGATCACAGGATCCGGGGCGGTGTGATGGTGTTGCTGAAAAGCCGCGCCGAGCGTTACCGGGACCTGCGCGACGCGCTGGGCCGGGCCTGGAGATAGGCCGCCGTTAGCTTTCTGATATTTGGGAAAAATGGTGCCCCCAGCGAGAATCGAACTCGCACTCCCTTGCGGGAACCGGATTTTGAATCCGGCGCGTCTACCAGTTCCGCCACAGGGGCTCCGTGGGTTGGTATGGGCGACATCATAGCCGGGGGCAAATGCGCGTCAACACACCAAGGTGATGACGATTGCCCTGCGGTAATCCGCCTGCTAAACAGCGCCCAACCTGATGCCGCCAAAGAGGGAGCCATCCCGTTGCTGAGACGCCTGTATACCTGGACCATGAACCTGGCCGGACACCGCCATGCAACGCCTTCGCTGGCGGCGGTGTCCTTCATCGAAAGCTCCGTCTTCCCGATTCCGCCCGACGTGCTGCTGATCCCGATGGTCCTGGCGGACCGGACAAAAGCCTTCCGCATCGCCTTCGTCTGCACCGTGGCCTCCGTGCTGGGCGGCATGCTGGGCTACGCCATCGGCCTGTTCCTGTTCGAGGAGGTCGGCCGCCCGATGCTGGAATTCTACGGCTACGCGCCGAAATTCGCCGAGTTTCAGGCCAAGTACAACGATTGGGGCGCGTGGGCGGTGTTTTTCGCCGGGGTGACGCCGTTCCCCTACAAGGTGATTACCATCCTGTCCGGCGTGACGGCGTTGGACCTGTTCGTCTTTACGGTGGCCTCCGTCGCCGCCCGGGGGTTGCGGTTTTATCTTGTCGCCGGGTTGCTGTGGAAGTTTGGCGAGCCGATCCGGGTTTTCATCGAGAAATATCTCGGCTTGCTGTTTACCCTGTTCTGTATTCTGCTGATCGGCGGATTCGCCGCCATCAAGTTTTTGATCTAGGGAATCAGTGCAATGCCGGACTTTGAGCGTTTGGACCTGTCGCGTCTGGTGCCGTTCGCTATTTTCGCCGTGTCCGCAGCCGCGCTCGCCAACGCCTATACCGCGCAATATGCCTTCGATGTGGAGCCCTGCATCCTGTGCCTGTACCAGCGCATTCCCTATGCTGTGGCGGGCGTGCTGGGACTGGCGGCGCTGGTGCTGCCAAGGGGGGATACGGAAAACCTGTGGCGGTCCTGGGCGGTGATGGCGGCGGGGCTGGCGTTCCTGATCGGCGCCGGCATCGCTTTTTATCATGTCGGGGTCGAACAGCACTGGTGGGCGTCAGCCGCGGGATGCGGCGGCGGCGGGGTGGACAATGGCCCGGCCACGGTCGAGGAACTGCAACGGATGCTGAGGAACATAAAGCCGGTCAAGGCTTGCGACGAAGTGGATTGGACCTTGTTCGGACTTTCCATGGCGACCTACAATGTTCCGGCGTCGCTGGCCCTGGCGGTTGGTTCGTTCTGGGGCGCGGCCCGAATCCGGCCCTAGGGCCTAAATTCATCCGGAGGTGCCCGTGCGTAAGGCTAAGGTGAGTAAGGCCAAAAAGACTCCTAACCGCAAAACCCGCCTGCCCGGCGATCCGGACAGGACGCAGATGATCGAACGTATGATCCGCGTCGATCATGCCGGGGAATACGGCGCCGTGCGCATTTACGAAGGGCAGTTGAGCGTGTTGGGGAAATCCGCCAACGCGCCGGTGATTGAGCAGATGGCGGAGCAGGAACGCCATCACCTGGACGCCTTCAACAAACTTGTGCCCGAACGCCGGGTCCGTCCGACGGCGCTGTTGCCGTTGTGGCATGCCGCAGGCTTTGCGCTGGGCGCGGGCACGGCGTTGCTGGGGGAAAAGGCGGCGATGGCGTGCACCGTCGCCGTCGAGGAAGTCATCGACGAACACTACGCCGGACAGATCGCCAAGCTGGACGCCGAAGGCGGCGAAGGCGAACTTCGCGAGACGCTGGAAACCTTCCGCTTAGAAGAGGTTGAACACAAGGAAACCGGGCTGGGCCACGGCGCCGAAGAAGCCCCGGCCTACGAACTCCTGACCGGGGCAGTCAAGGCCGGTTCGCGCCTCGCCATCTGGCTGTCGACGCGGCTCTAGAACCCCACTTCGGCCACTTCTTCACACCCGTCAATGGGTGATCGGAATCTTCTTCGTCTTTTCCTTGGCTTCCTTGGTCTTCGGCAGAACAACCGTCAGCTTGCCGTTCTTGAACGTGGCTTTTAACTCGTCCTCCTTGACCTGTTCGCCAACGGGCAGCACACGGCGGAAAGAGCCATAGGAGCATTCGCGCATGTAATAGCGCTTGTCTTCGTCCTTTTCTTCGGTTTCTTCCTTATGTTCGCCCTGGATGGTCAGCAGGCCGTCGGCGAAGGTCACTTCGACGTCCTTTTCCTCCATGCCGGGGAGTTCAGCCGTCACCGTGATCTTCTTGGCGGTTTCGCTGACGTCCATTTTCGGGGTGAACATATCCATGCCGCCTTCGCCGGCCTTGAGTGCCGGCCATTCAAAATCTCCCCACATGTTCTCCATCATGCGGTTCATCTCCCGCTGCATGGCGTGGAAAGGATCCTGCCGCCGGCGTTCGGCCAACGAACGGGGGTTGGTGAATGGAATCAGATCCCTGAGCATCATAATCGTCACCTCCTCTCGCAAATCTCTGGCTCAAAGGAAGCGCGGCACAAGCCGGTGCGCGACACCATCCGGCACCGGCGCACACCGCCCTTGGGGAAACGGACAAATCCTCGCCGCCATCTCTCCCAAACCTTATTTAGCCGGGAGAAGGCTGCCGTCAAGGGGCTGCAGTTGCTTGAAAATAAACAGAAAAAATGGAATTTATCACTGCCCCCGCTTGCGTGTCAGGCCGACGATGACGCCGCGCAGCGTGCGGACTTCCTGTTCGGTCAGGCTGGCGCGTTGGAACATGTTGCGCAGGTTGCGGAGCATGGCGGGGCGTTTTTCGGTGACGTGGAAGTAGCCGACCGCGTCCAGTTCGTCTTCTAGGTGCTGCAGCATACCGTTCAGTTCCGCCTTGTCGGCGGGGCGGGTATCCTTGGGTATGGCCAGGGCGGAATTTGCCTGCGGCTCTCCGCTTTCCTCGATTGCCGCCAGATACCATTCGTGGCCGATGGCGAACACGGCCTGGGCCAGGTTGAGGGAGCTGAAAGCCGGATTGACCGGCACCATGACGATGGCGTCGGCTTGCGTCACGTCGTCGTTCTTCAGGCCCTTGGCCTCGCGCCCGAACAGGATGCCGGCCCTGTTGCCGCCGTCTTCGTCGTCACCCAGGAAATCCTGCATTTCAACCGCTGCCTGGCGTGGCGTAACGACCCGGTTGGTCATGTCGCGGCGGCGTGCGGTGGCGGCAAACACCAGGTTCAGATCGGCGACGGCGTCCTGCGTGCTCTCGAATACGCGGGCGGATTCGATGACCTCAACCGCGCCGACCGCCGCCGCCAGTGCGTCTTCGCTGGGCCAGCCGTCGCGCGGCTTGACCAGCCTGAGTTCCGTCAGCCCGCAGTTAAGCATGGCCCTCGCCGACATGCCGATATTCTTGCCCAGTTGCGGCTCGACCAGAATCACCACCGGCGCGGCCTTAAAGGCTTTTTGAGTTTGCGTGGAATCGGTTCCGGCCATGAGGTTTCCTGGGGGACGCCTTTCTGAACAGCCGTCAGTCCGGGGAATGGTTGTCTTCGGCGCCATCCCGGTAAAGCTTGTAGATGATGGAATCCCTGAGCGCATTATAGCTGGCGTCGATGATGTTGGCGCTGACGCCGACGGTGGACCAGTGTTCGCCGTCCTTGTCCGCCGATTCGATCATCACCCGCGTTACCGCGCCGGTGCCGTCGCCAGGCGTCAGGATGCGGACCTTGTAGTCGACCAGATGCAGGTCTTCCAGTTGCGGATAGATGGTGGTCAGCACTTTACGCAACGCCGCGTCGAGCGCGTTCACGGGGCCGTTACCTTCGGCCACCGTCATGTAAGATTCGCCGGAGATTTCAAGCTTCACCGTCGCTTCGGAAGACGTCACCAATTCGCCGCGTGTGTTCCAGCGCCGCTCGTCGAGCACCTTGAAGCTGGTGCAGTGGAAATAATCGGGTACGGTGCCGAGCGCGCGCCGGGCCAGAAGCTCGAAACTGGCCTCCGCGCCATCGAAGGCATAGCCCTTGAATTCCAGGTCCTTGACCTCGTCCACCAGCTTGGAAATTTTTTCATCCTTGGGGTCGACATCGATGCCGGCCTCGCGGAAGCGCGCCACGATGTTGGATCTTCCCGACTGGTCCGAAACAACAATGTGACGATAGTTGCCGACGGTTCTAGGGTCGATGTGTTCGTACGTGGACGGATTTTTCTCCACCGCCGAGGCATGCACGCCGCCCTTGTGGGCGAAAGCGGATTCCCCGACATACGGCGCGCCCCGGTTGGGCGCCCGGTTGAGCCGTTCGTCGAGCATTCTGGACAGGTGCGTCAACCGGGTCATGTCCTGTTCGGTGACGCTGGTCTGATAACCCATTTTCAAGGCCAGTGTGGGGATGATGGAAATCAGGTTGGCGTTGCCACAGCGCTCACCCAAACCGTTGAGCGACCCTTGTACCTGGCGGACCCCGGCGCGCACGGCGGTCAGGCTGTTGGCGACGGCGTTGCCGGTGTCGTCGTGGGCGTGGATGCCGAGGTGGTCGCCGGGGATATGCTTGGCGACTTCGGCGACGATTTCCCCGATCTCGTGGGGCAGGGTGCCGCCGTTGGTGTCGCACAGCACCACCCACCGGGCGCCCGCCCCGTACGCCGCCTTCAGGCAATTCAGCGCGAATTCCGGGTCGGCCTTGTAGCCGTCGAAGAAATGTTCGGCATCGAACATCACCTCGTCGGTTTTCTTAACCGCGTGTTCGATGCTGTCGGCGATCATTCGAATGTTTTCATCGAGATCGACGCCGAGCGCCGTTTCGACCTGAAAGTCCCAGGTTTTGCCGAAGATGCAGACGGTTTTCGCCGGTGTCGACAGGATCGCGGTCAGGGTCGGGTCGTTATCGGCGCTACGCCCGGCGCGCCGGGTCATCCCGAACGCGGTCAGACGGGCGCGTTTCAACGCCGGCGGATTGGCAAAGAAAGCATCGTCGGTGGCATTGGCGCCCGGCCAGCCGCCTTCGATGTAGTCGATTCCGATGGCGTCCAGCTCGTGCGCGATCAATTCCTTGTCGGCGGGATTGAAGTCGACACCTTGGGTCTGCGCGCCGTCGCGCAGGGTGGAATCGTACAAATAAACGTGCCTGTCGCTCATGGTTTCCTTGTCCGGTTTCCCAAAAGGGTTCGGGGAACGCGGGAGAATGCAGAATTTCCGGCCTTTTCTCAAGAAGATACGATGCTTTTTGAATAAGAGCGCCTAAACTTTTCCGTGTCTAAGCCTTGCCTAGGTCTTGGCGGAAAAGGATTAAACCCTTATTGTTGTATTGTTATAATACAACTGTATGCAGCTCGGCCGTGTTCTTTCCAGGTTTTGGCATAGAACGGGTGAAACAGCAGCGTTTCAGCGTTTCCGTTTGTTTTGGACCGATGAGATGAACCAGCCAGTGGATGAAACGATGAGTTCCGGCGAAACCAGCCCCGGGAATGATGGCGGGGACGCCGGGTATTTGGCCATGCGGGAAAAGGTCAAAGGCTCCAACATCGACGAAACGACCCTGCTGGCGACCGATTACCTGAACCATTTCAATGAAATCGTCATGCTGCTGGAAATGATCCCGGACATGCCGGATATGCTGGACGAGGTCAAGGAATGGCAGCCGAAGTCCTATTCCGACCATTTCCGCGACAGCACCATCGCCGAAAAGGATCTGGCGATCGAAGCTTATGATTACGTTCCGTCCATTTACCGGGAACCCTTCGAACAAACCGTAGAGCAGATCAACGCCATGATCGCGTCCACGGTGCAGCGGCTGGAAAAGAATATCGCCGCCGGGGATACGGATGTGCTCAGGGCGAACGTGGAAACCCTGTCCCGTCTCATCCAGCGTCTGATGGACATGGCGTCCGCTATCATGCACGGCAGCGCCAAGACCATGGACCAGTCGGAAATCGATATTCTGCTTGGTGAATAGGAGCGGGGGCGATTAAGCCCTCTCGGCGGCCAGGAACAGACCCCGGTCGCGGGTCAAAAGCTTGACGAAGTCTTCCGGGGCAACCGGTTTGGAAAACAGATAGCCCTGCCCCACATGGCAGCCCAGCGCATGCAGGAAGCTGACCTGGTTTTCGGTTTCCACACCTTCGGCGATGATGTTCAGGTTCAGGCTCTTGGCCATGGAGATAATGGCCCGGACGATGGCGACGGCGTCGTCGTCATCGGGCAGGTTGGTGACGAAGGCGCGGTCGATTTTCAGATTGTCCAGCGGGAACCGGGTCAGGTAGCTGAGCGATGAATACCCCGTCCCGAAATCATCAATGGAAATGCCCGCGCCCATGTCCTTCAGGCGTTTCAGGGTTTCGATGGTTTCTTCCGGGTTGGCGACAAGGATGCTTTCCGTCAGTTCCAGGTCCAAAAGTCCCGCCGGCAGGCCCGATTCGGCCAGTGCGTTTTCCACCTTATTGAACAGGTCGCCCTGCAGGAACTGCACCGATGACAGGTTGACGCCGACATGCACCGGGTCTGCGATCAGCTTCCTCCAGGCGGTGGCCTGTTTACTGGCGGTGCGCAGAACCCAGTCACCGATGGGAACGATCAGGCCGGTGCCCTCGGCGACGGGGATGAATTCATCGGGAGACACATGCCCCAGCTCGGGCGATTCCCAGCGCAACAGGGCTTCGGCGCCGGTAATGGCGCGGGTGCTAAGGTCGATCTTCGGCTGGTAAACCAGCTTCAACTGTTCGGCCTCCAGGGCGCGGCGCAGCCCGGTTTCGATTTCCAGCCGCCTTTGGACTTCGGCGCTCAGACGCTCCGTATAGAACTGATAGGTGTCGCGGCCCTGATCCTTGGCGTTGTAAGCGGCGGTATCGACATTGCGCATCAGGTCGCCGATGGTGGACGCGCTGTCGGGATACAGCACGATCCCTACCGATCCGGTGGTGTAGATTTCCTTGCCTTCGATGACAAAAGGCTTAGCGATCTCCCGGAGAATATCCCGGGCCTTGGCTTCCGCTTGATTCTGATCCTTGATGCCGTTCAGCAAAATAGGGAATTCGTCGCCGCTTAGGTGGGCAACGGTATCGCCTTCTTCAAGAAAACCTTGCAGCCGTTCCCCGACCGATTGCAGCACCAGGTCGCCGATCATGTGGCCCAGGGCATCGTTGATGTTTTTGAAATGATCCAGGTCGATGAAAAGAATGGCGAATTTGCTGCCGTTTTCGTCCGCCTGGCGGATGGCGGTTTCCAGGCGTTCCGTAAACAGACGCCGGTTGGGCATGCGGGTCAGGGGGTCGCGGGTGGCGAGGTAGAGAAGCCGTTCTTCCTGCTCTTTGCGCTCGGTGATGTCCCTCAACGCGCCGATTAATATCTCACGCGTGCCTTCTTTCAGTACGCCGAGGGCAACTTCAACCGGGAATTTGGCGCCGTTTTGGCGGCGGCCTTCAACCTGGTAATCGCCGCCGAGAAACCGGGTGCGGCCCCGGGCCGCGTCTTCATCGATCTGAATAATCCCGGA
Source organism: Alphaproteobacteria bacterium (assembly GCA_014382345.1). GTDB lineage: Bacteria > Pseudomonadota > Alphaproteobacteria > Rhodospirillales > Casp-alpha2 > Casp-alpha2. Next base: position 23,176 of record JACNJX010000030.1, on the reverse strand, counting down.
CTTGTCCACCTCCAGTGGCATGTCCATGAGGATGCGGACATTACGGCTGACCAGTTCGCCGGGCTCATACCCGAAAATTTTCTCCGCCGCCGGATTGGCCGTCTCGACAATGCCGCGCCGGTCAAAGGTGATAATGCCGTCGACAACGGTGTCCATGATCTTGCGGATATGGTTTTCTCTGGCCGCCGCCGTTTTCAGCGCCCGGTTGCGTTCGCTGACGTCGCGGGCCATTAGCATCACAGCCGGCCGGGTGTCGTCGGCGTTTTCGTCCTCGTAAGGCAGGGCCGCGATCTCTACTTCCACAACGCGCTCGTCGGCCCGCTGGAGGATCATCGGCACCCGCATTTTCTTGGCCACAAGGTTTTCGATGCGGCCCTCGAAAATGCCGTGGAAATCCGGGTGCACGAATTTGAAAAACTTCCGCCCGACCAGTGTCTCCGCGGGCCATACGCCCAGCATATCGGCGCCGGCAGGGTTGATCATGGTGATCTCATCGCCGCGGCAGACACAGATCATATCCGGCGCCAGTTCGATCAGGTGGCGGAAATCCTTTTCGCGTTTCTTGAAGTTCTCGAACCGTCCCAGGTCGAGAAGATCGTTGACGATATTCAGCATGGCGCGCCCGGCTTCGTGAATATCTGTCGCGTATTCCCGGTATTGCGGCTCGTTGATGGGGCCCAAAACCTCTTGTTCCATCATGTCGGCGAAACCGATGATGGTATTCAATGGCGTGCGCAGATCGTGACTGAGAGTTTTCAGCAGTGCCTGATTGGCGTTGCTGAGCGTTTCCAACTGCTCGAGGGCTTCCTCGAGCTGCTCGACCGTTACATTTTCTCGCGCGTCCGGGTTCGGGTTGTCTTCCATTCCGCCCTGTCTCTCTTCCTTTTCCGCAAGCAGAGCCGTTAGCGGCTTTGTATCTCGGGATGCGGGGAAATCACAAAGACCATACTAGAATATTTGCCTTCATAAGGCGAGTTTACAGGGCAAAGTTGCCTTAAACTCCTTACGGACCGGCGATTTTTAGGCGGGGCTGCATCCGTTCGCAAGTCCAACCTTCGCGGCTATCGCTTTCGTGTGGTCCGTGATAGCGTTCGGACATGCCAGAAGAAGTTGTCCTGTTGACCGGCGACGTGGAAGGCCCTCACTTTCGCGCCATGCTGACGAGTGCCAATCCGGGGCTGTCCGTCGTCCACGTCCAGACGGCTGAGGACCTGATGGCAGCCTGTCTCCGGCCGCCTCCCGGTGGCGGCGAACGGCGGCTGATCGCCTTTTCCACGTCGGTGATCGTGCCCAAGGCGGTTCTCGATGGCCTGACGCTTAACGCCTACAACTTTCATCCCGGCCCGCCGACCTATCCCGGCAGCCACGCCGCCAGTTTCGCCATTTATGAAGGCGCCGAACATTTCGGAGCGACGGCGCACGTGATGGAGGAAAAGGTCGATTGCGGCCCCATCGTCGGCGTCGAATGGTTCGCGATGCCGGACAATCCCCGCTTTTTGGATCTGGAGATCAAGACCTATGAAGTGCTGTTGGAGATGTTCGCACGCTTTTCGAAGCATTTCGCCACCTCGGATGACCCCCTGGCCGAAATCGACGCCCAGTGGTCGGGGGCCAAGCACACCAACGCCCAGTTCGAGGCCATGAAAGTGCTGGAAGCCGACATGGAAGAAGCCGAAATCAACCTGCGCTACCGGGCGTTCGGATAGAGCAAATCCCGAGCGGATGGAATCATCCGCGACGACGAATTTGCGTCCACGATAAATACCCCGGAACCCTACCCCCGCTTCCAGGTGGTGCCGTCCGGGCCGTCTTCCAATAAAACGCCGTCGGCCGCCAGTTGATCGCGGATTTCGTCGGAGCGTGCGAAGTCCTTGTCGGCGCGGGCGGTGTTGCGCTCCGTGATCAGGGCGTCGATGGCGTCGTCGTCAAGGCCGCCCTCCGCCGCGCTCGCCGGCTGCCATTTGAACCAGTCTTTCGGGTCTTGTTGCAGGAGGCCGAGCAAGGAGCAACCCGCCAACAGGTTACCGGCTAACATAGAAATTCTATCTAGATCTTTTTCTGTATCTGGCGCGGTGGAGTTATTCAGATCGCTCGTTATATCGTGAAGACGCCGGAGGGCCATTGGGGTGTCTAGGTCGTCGCATAATTCAATAACGATTTCCTCAGGCACATCAACGACACGGGTTGTTGTAAACTGCCGGGAGATTCGAATTGCCGTGTAGAACCGATCAAGTTCGGCCTTGGCAGACGCGAGGCCGCTTTTAGTAAAATCCAGCGGCTGGCGGTAGTGGGTTTTCAACAGCGCCAGCCGGATCGCCTCGCCGGGAAACTCGTCGAGCAGGTCATGCACGGTGTAGAAGTTGCCGAGCGATTTGGACATTTTCTCACCCTCGGCCATCAGGTAGCCGTTGTGCATCCAGTATTTTGCGAAGCCCGCATCGCCGGTGCAGGTGGACTGTGCGATCTCGTTTTCATGGTGCGGGAAAATCAGGTCCTGGCCGCCGCCGTGGATGTCGAATTCGGGGCCGAGGAATTTCTCGCTCATCACCGAACATTCCAGGTGCCAGCCGGGCCGCCCCCGCCCCCAGGGACTGTCCCATCCCGGCAGGTCATCGGTGGACGGCTTCCACAGAATAAAATCGGCGGGGTCGCGTTTGTAGGGGGCGACCTCGACGCGCGCGCCGGCGACCAGTTCATCGCGGTTCAGCTTCGACAGCCGCCCGTAGTCGGGCATGGACGGCACATCGAACAGGACGTGGCCTTCGGCTTCATAAGCGTTGCCGCTTTTCAGCAGTTTTTCGATCAGCGCAATCATGCCCTCGATATGCTCGGTGGCACGGGGCTCATGGTCGGGGTCGAGCGCGCCCAGCGCCGCCATATCCTGATGGAAAATTTTCGTCGTGCGTTCGGTGATGACCTGAATGGTTTCGCCGCTCTCCTTCGCCGCCGCGTTGATCTTGTCGTCGACGTCGGTGATGTTGCGAACGTAGGTGACTTTCGGATAGAGCCGCCTCAACAACCGGCTCAAAACATCGAACACGACGACCGGGCGCGCGTTGCCGATATGGGCCAAATCATAAACCGTCGGCCCACAGACATACAGGCGCACGTTGGCCTCGTCGCGGGGCTCGAAGTCCACCTTCTTGCGGCGGAGCGTGTCGTGGATTTTAAGCGTCATCGGCCAGTTTTCGGTTTCTTCTTTGTTTCTAGGGCATACGTAACCTGGACCCGCATCCGGTAGGAAATTTCCCCCGTCGGCATCGGAACCCCTTCGGCTCGCGCGGACATCATTCGCACCGGTCCCGGAGAGGCCGTGGACTCTTCGATGCGAAGGACCGGGCCAAGCCGCAGTCCGGCTTCCCCGGCGAGAATGGCGGCTGCGTGTTCGGCGTCCTTCATGGCGTTCTGCCGGGCCGCGTCGGTCAAGGCTCCGGTTTCGGAAACGAACATGCGGATGGCGCCCATTTCGTTGCCGCCGGCGGCGACAAGGCGGTCCAGAATGGTCCCAAGTTTTTCAAGATCGCGGATGATGAGCGTGTAATCCAATCGCGCCACATATCCCGCAATGCCCGGTTTTTGCCCGGGTTGATTTTGGCGATTCCGATTCCCGGGGGTCATTCGAGGCCTCAGTGAAACGCCGGATGTCTGAATGTCCCTGTCGGCAATGCCCTGGCTGCGGGCGGCTTTCAGCAGCCCTTCGGCACGCGTCCCGGCGTCGGCCAGGGCTTTTGTCGCCGTATCGGCGAAGACGGTGGCGCCGACACGAACATCGGCGGTATCGGGTGTGGCCGTTGCCGCACCGCTTCCGGTGACGGTCACGGACGGGATTTTGCCTACATCTGCCCGCGCCGGCCCCGCCACAAGCAGGACGGCGGTCAACAGGACGGTGGGGATAATCGCGAATTTCGCTGCAATACGTGTCATCAGATGGCCCTTATACCTTGCCGGTGAAGCGGTTGGTCAAGGGATAACGGCGGTCGCGGCCGAAGGCGCGGCGCGTAATCTTGACCCCCGGCGGCGCCTGGCGGCGTTTGTATTCGGCGCGGTCCAGCATGTGCCAGACCTCTTCCGCCGTTGCCGGGTCATGGCCCCGCGCGGCGATATCATCCAAGGACAGCTCTTCCTCGATCAGGCACTTCAGGATGGCGTCCAGTTCTTCATAGGGCGGCAGCGAGTCCTGGTCGGTCTGGTCGTGTTTCAATTCGGCGGTCGGCGGCTTGGTGATGATGTTTTCAGGAATCACCGATCCATCCCCGCCGGCGTCCGGTCCCAGGGCATCGTCCGGTTTGTGGTCGTTGCGCCAGTGCGACAAGCCGAACACCGTGGTCTTATAGACGTCCTTCAACACCGAATAGCCGCCGCACATGTCGCCGTACAATGTTGCGTATCCGACCGACATTTCCGACTTGTTGCCGGTCGACACCACCATGTGGCCGAACTTGTTGGACAGCGCCATCAAAACCATGCCCCTTGCGCGGGCCTGGATGTTTTCTTCGGTTTCGTCCTTGGGGTGGGTGACGAAGGTTTCCTTCAGCATGTCGTCGAAGGCGTTCATGGCCGGGTCGATGGGGATGGTGTCCAGCCTGCAGCCCAGTTGCCGGGCCGTGGCTTCGGCGTCTTCGATGCTGGTTTTCGAGGTAAAGGGCGATGGCATGAGCACCACATGCACCCGGTCCGGCCCCAGTGCATCGACGGCGACGGCGGCGGTGAGCGCGCTGTCGATGCCGCCGGACAGTCCGATCAGCACGCCGGGAAAGCCGTTCTTGCCGACATAATCGCGAAGCCCCAACACCATCGCCCGGTAGACGGATTCACAGCGCTCGGGTTCCGGGACGAAATTCGCATCCGCGCAAGCCCAGGTCTCTCCGGCGCGGGACCAATGGGTGACCGCGAGGTGTTCGCACCAGGACGGGGCCCTGGCGCGGTATTTCCGTTCTGCGTCCAACACGAACGATGCGCCGTCGAACACCAGTTCATCCTGGCCGCCGACAAGGTTGACGTAGGCCAGGGGCAGGCCGGTTTCCGTGACCCTGGCGACGGCCAGGCTCAGCCGGTCGTCGGTTTTGTCGATTTCGAAAGGCGAGCCGTTGAGCACAACGAGGATCTCCGCGCCCGATTCCTGCAGGCATTCGGCGACGTCGGGATACCACATGTCCTCGCACACCATGACGCCCAGGCGGACGCCGCGAAAGGCTATGGGGCCAGGCAAGGGGCCTGCCGTGAAGAACCGCTTCTCATCGAACACGCCGTAATTGGGGAGTTCATGCTTGAAGCGAAGGGCTGCGATGTCACCGCCGTCCAGCAACAGGGCCGCGTTATGAAGTTCATCCCCGTCCCGCCAGGGCGCGCCGATCAACAGTCCCGGTCCGCCGTCGGCGGTCTCTTCCGCCAGCGCCTTTACGCCCGCTTCGATGACGTCCAGAAAGGCGCGCTTGAGCACCAGGTCTTCTGGCGGATAGCCTGACACCACAAGCTCGCCGGTCACGACAAGGTCGGCGTTTTGCCCGGCGGCGTCTGTGCGGGCCCGGCGGATTCGGTCCAGGTTGCCGTCGATGTCGCCGACGGTGGGATTGATCTGGGCCAGGGCGATGGCAAGGGTGTCGGTCATGGCTGGGGCAGAGGCAAAGACAGGTTAAGAAGAAAGTCCGGGCGATCATGGGCGGGGGTGCGAAACCTGTCAATGTCCGGGGCGGTAAGTTGAGGATGCCACTGGAAATCTGCGCCGGAAGTCCATAGTCTTGGGGTATGGCAGACGAACCGACAGATTCGAAATCCGGAGGGTCCGGAAAAGCGGAGTTTTTCGCGCCCGTCGACAGCGGATATATGAAGACTAATCGTGACCCCAGCGCCGGGGCGGGCATGCCGCCCCCACCACCCGGGCCGCAAGCGCCGCCCCCGCAACCCGCGCCCCAACCCGCGCCACCGCCGGTGCAAGCCAAACCGGCCCCCGCCCCGGCTCCTCCGGTGGATATGACCTCGCCCAAGGGCGCCAGCAAAGTCCTGGCGACGACCATGGTGCAGTCCTTTGTCGAGCGTATGAAGGCCGAAGCCCAGGCCAAGGGCGGGCACCTGACGGTGCAGGACATGGAAGACATGCAGGCCGATTTCGACCGCCAGGCGCAGGCGCTGTCCGGCGCACTGGAGAAATCCTTTGAGGTTTACGTCAAGGCGCGGGAGCGCTCGGTCTGGGACTCTCAGCGCAATTTCCCCTTCGACCGCCTGATGGTGAAGAAATTCTCGAAGCTGTTCCGCGAAGGCGAGGCGTTGGGCAAGGATGACCTTAACCGGCGCATGCTGCCCGGCTTTTTCGTGGCGCTCGGCATGATGCTCGGCCCCGACGTGGTTGAGAGCTACCAGGAAAAGCTGCGCGCTGTCGTCGAGCGGGTGCGCGGCGACGGGTCGGGCGTTTTCAACTGGGACGACGTCTACAGCGACCCGACGGCGAAGGGCATCGCGCTCCATGCCGAGGTCGACGTCGCCAACCACTTCGACGAATTCGACAAGCGCGCCCAATGGTTCATCAACCTGGTCAACGGCCACCTGACGCCGGTCGAAGCCGGGGCGCATGCCAACGTGGTCAACTGGGAGCTGACCCACGCGGGCTTTCTCAAGTTCCTCGACGCCGTGATGACCGATTTGCGCGCCCAACTCGACACCGATTCCGGCAAGATGGCGATCACCAAGAAATACGGTGCCGAGACCTGCGCCGATCTTTTCGACATCCTGGGACACGTCCGGCAGGACGTTTAGCCCCACGTCCGGCAGGACGTTTAGCCCCACGTCCGGCAGGACGTTTAGCCCTACGTCCGGCAGGACGTTTAGCCCTACGTTAGGCAGGACTAACTGGCGCGCCACCGCTAACCCTCCGTCTTCCCACTTTCCGGTGTCTTCAGCAAAAATTCGCGCCCGGCCTTGACCGACGGCGTGCCGTCATAGGCGATGATGTCGGCAGTGGCGAAGGTTTCGGTCCAGTTGCCGGGCAGGAACGACCCCGTCCCGATGACGTCGATGGGGGCCGCGACGTCGGCCATGACCCGGCACTTGTCGACGTCGAAACCGGAGGATGCGACGATCTTGACCGCTTCGAACCCGGCCCGGTCCATCTTTTCGCGGAAATGAAAGATTGCCGCCGCCGACACGCCGGTTCCAGTCAGCATGCGCAATTCCTTGTCCGAGCGGTAGCGCCGCACTGCTACCGGCGCGAAGCGTTCCAGCACGGCGTAGGATTCCTGTGGCCCCAGGCCTTCGACGAAACGCCCGCCGTGGGTGTCGATGCGGAAGCTGATTTCTCCCTTCGACGCCATTTCCGGGAAGCGGCGGCAGACGGTCAGCGCGTCGGTGACCTCCTGGCCGAAATAGTCGCACAGCACCGTCATCGGCTCGCCGGGGAACAGATCGGCGTACATCTCCGCCGCCTTCAAGGTTGATCCGGCATAGCCGATCAGCGCGTGCGGCATGGTGCCCATGGCCTCTTCGCGCCCGAAATAATGCGCCGTGGCCCCGGTCGCGTTGCCGATGAAGCCGATGGCGCCGACCTGGCGCTTGGCGGCCTCTGATCCCACCGAAGCCGCATAGGCCATCAATTCGGCCATCTCCGTGCCGGCGCAATGGCGCGCGTCCATGGCTAGGAACGCCACCTCGGGCAGTTCCACACACATGGAAAAAGCATTGTTGGCGGCGACGCAGGCGGCGCCCAGTTTCTGCAGGTAGAGCGTTTCAAGATCGACCAGATGGAGCAGCGGTCCGGTGATGGCAATCAGCGGTTCTCCGGCTCCGGCCCATTGGCCTTCCGTGTAATTACACGAAATATCGAAGTTAACGCTGCGCTCTTCCGCCACGCGTTCCAGCCATTCGATCATCAGGCGCGGCGCGAAAATCACCGGGCGGCGCATGAAAACCGCGTAGGTCACGGTCTTGTCACCGAAGCGTTCCACCGCCTGTTTGGTCCTCAGGAAGTAATGATCGGACCAACGGCTAATATGCAAATCATGGGTATCGCCGCCGGAAATTCCATGTAATTCCACGGTTTTATCAGGGGCGGGCGTGTCATTTTTCGTCATGCCCGCCGTTCCCCCTCAGCCCCCGGTCTTAACCGCCGGCCTGGGCGAGGCTCGGCTTGCTGTCGCGGCCGTCTTTGAGGATCTCGGCTAACAGGAACGCCAACTCCAGCGCCTGCTTGGCGTTGAGCCGGGGGTCGCAGTGGGTGTGATAGCGCGCCGACAGGTTGGCTTCGGTGATCGCCTGCGCGCCGCCGGTGCATTCGGTGACGTCCTGGCCGGTCATCTCGAAATGCACACCGCCGGCGTGGGTGCCTTCCGCCGCATGCACGGCGAAGAAGCCCTGCACCTCGGCCAATATGCGGTCGACGGGCCGGGTCTTGTACCCGTTGGCGCTTTTTTCCGTGTTGGCGTGCATCGGATCACAGACCCAGATCACCTTTTTGCCCTCGCGCTCGATGGTGCGCACCAGGGGCGGCAGCAGGCTTTCCACGCTGTCCGCGCCCATGCGGGTGATCACCGTCAACCGCCCCGCTTCGTTGTCCGGGTTGAGGGTGTCGATCAGGGTGAGCAGGTCGTCGGTGTCCGTCGTCGGCCCGGCCTTGATGCCGATGGGGTTGGCGATGCCGCGCAGGAATTCGACGTGCGCGCCATCGGGCTGGCGCGTGCGGTCACCGATCCACAGGAAGTGCGCCGACGTGTCGTACCAGTCGCCGGTCGTCGAATCGACGCGCGTCATCGCCTGCTCGTAAGGCAGCAGCAGGGACTCGTGCGCCGTGAAAAAGTCCGTCTCGCGGATCTGCGGCGTGGTTTCCGCCGTAATCCCACAGGCCGCCATGAAGCCCAGCGTTTCGTCGAGCCGGTTGGCGAGGTCGCGGTAGCGTTCGCCCAAGGGGCTGTCCTGAACAAAGCCCAAATTCCACTGGTGCACTTTCTGCAGGTCGGCATAGCCGCCCTGCGCGAAGGCGCGGATCAGGTTCAGCGTCGACGCGGACTGGTTATAGCCCTGCATCATGCGGTCGGGGTCGGGGATGCGCGCCTCTTCGGTGAACTCGATGCCGTTGACCATGTCGCCGCGATAGCTCGGCAGCGTGACGTCGCCTTGGGTTTCAAAATCATCGGAGCGCGGTTTGACGAACTGCCCGGCCATGCGGCCGACCTTGACCACCGGCAGGGTGGCGCCGAAGGTCAGAACCACGGCCATCTGCAACAGCACGCGGAAGGTGTCGCGGATATTGTCGGGGTGGAATTCGGCGAAGCTCTCGGCGCAATCGCCGCCCTGCAGCAGGAAGGCCTGACCATCGGCGACGCGCGCCAGCTGGCGTTTCAGGCTGCGCGCTTCGCCGGCGAAAACCAGCGGCGGCATGCGGCGAAGGTTATCTTCCACCGCGCTCAGGCGCTCGGCGTCCGGGTATTGCGGCATTTGCAGGGCGGGTTTTCCGCGCCAGGTATCGGGTGCCCAGTTTTTGGCCATTTTCAGTACTCGTTCTCTCTTGGTGTTCCGTTTGGTATTTCTTGGCGGAGGGAGCCCCCGGTTTCCAGACGCTCCTATACCCCCCCTAAGTTAATATTTCCACCAAAATGGTGCAGAAGTCCAACGGGCGCGCCGCTTATTATCTCCCGGTCGCGGCCCAAGCGGTCCCTGATGTCGGATGCCACAGGGTAGCACGGTTATATTTTTACATACCGCAAACGCATTTTTACGATGAAGGAAAATGGGGCCGTTCGTGCAAAGATTTTCATTGCCGGCCTGCTAGTATAAAAAAACAAGCTCAAAATCAGGCGTATAATAAGCAACAGAGAGCAATTTATGCCCGTTTCTTCCCAAGATTTACGCCCTGCAGAAGTCCCGGAGGCTTTGAATCGGGCCATTCAAATCCATTCATCCGGAAACCTTGCCGGAGCAAAAGAGATTTACCGCCAAGTCCTGCAAGCCGATCCACACAATGAGGATGCCTTACATCTTGTCGGCCTGACCTCCCTCCAGGAAGGCAATTTGGACGAAGCTGAGGAGTTTATTTTGAAGGCTCTTGATGAAAATCCGGATTTTCCCGCCGCATACAACAACCTGGGAACTGTCTATAGCAAGATGGGGCGCCTGGATGATGCTGCCGCCAATTACCGAAAAGCCATAGAGCGCCAGGAGAACTTCCCGTCAGCGCATTATAATCTTGGGAATGTTCTTCGGGATAAAGGTCAACCGGCTGAAGTTGAAGCCAGTTACCGAAAAGCAATTGTGTGCAAACCGGATTATGTTGATGCCTATAACAATCTTGGCGTTTATTTGACCAATCTCGGGCGGCTTGATGAAGCGGTTGAGTGCTTTTGCCAGATTGTTCATTTGAATCCGGATTACGTGGACGCCTATTACAATCTGGGGAATGCCTTTCGGGACCTTGGCCAGTTTGACAAAGCCGCCGAGAATTACCGTCAGGTTTTGGAGTTGGACCCCGAACACCTAAAGGCTCACCATGTTTTAGCGGCCTTGACCGATAATTTAACCGAGATGCCTCCTGACGGATACGTATCCTTGGTGTTTGATAATTTTGCCTCTGAATTTGAACAACAGATGACCATCGGGAATTGCCGGATCCCTGAAACCTTGCGTGAGATTGTCGGGAAGGTTCTGGAAGAACGGCGGCATGTTTCTGGCCCTGCTTTCCCCCGTGTTCTTGACATGGGGTGTGGAACCGGCCTGGCGGGGCAGGTATTTCGGGAGATTGCAGAGGAACTCCACGGTGTCGATTTGTCGGAAAAAATGCTGGAACGGGCCCGAGAAAAAAATGTTTATGACGAAATTTTTCAAGCCCCCATTGAAAAGTTTTTAGATCAGCCTCAAGAACCTTACGACCTTGTAATAGCAGCGGATGTTTTGATTTATATCGGTCCGCTTGAGGCGCTGTTTGAAAAGGTAGCCAAACGTCTGGGAAAGAAGGGCTTGTTTGCATTTTCGGTAGAAGGTTTGGATGTCGGAACCTATGTCCTTCAGCCTTCCACCCGCTATGCCCATAGCGAGAATTATGTGCATCGCGTGGCCCGGGATTATGGGTTCAACCTGATCGGCGGCAGACCGGTGCAAAAAATGAGGAACGATGTGAACGGAAATCTATTTCTACTGGAAAAATCAAACTAGCCCAGAGTGTTGCCGGGACCGGTTTTACCCCCCCTTAACCCCCGTCAAAGCCGGGGATTCGGTGTTTATGCTTGAATAGCATGGAAACCGGCCGGTTTGCCGGGTGTTGTTACAGTGTGGATGTTTGGGGCATGAGTGAACAGGCTCCCATGGGTGAACGGGGTCCTCCCGGTGCGGGGGATGCGGTCCCGTCTGAGAGCCCGTCTGGGCCCGGAAATGGAAAACGGAAACAAAGGAAACGCAGGCCGCGGAAGAAGGGTTTCGGTTTCATTCCCCGGCTGGTGCTGGCCCTGATCCTGGGCCTCGGTATCGGCATGGCCGTGATCGGCGTCATCGTGGTGCCCGAATTCCAAAGAAAAGAGGCAGCCAAGGGCCCCCAGACCGAAGCCGACCGGCGGGCGGAGGAAGAGAAACGGAAAAAGGCGGAGGCGAAACGCCTGCGCAATGAAAACATAAATCTGGCCCGCAAATGGGAGGGGCCGGCGACGCAAATGACCTATCATTGCAAGTACCTGGACCAGTATTTCAAGGAAGCCGGTGACCTGCCGGAGGCCGAACTGTTGGGCCTGGCGAAAGGCGCGGGCCAAGTCGAGGTCTGGAAACGCTGCGATGAGCTTTACGGGTTCGTCAGGATGATGGGCGGCTGGCCCTCCAGTGACAGGCCACAGGACAATTTCATCGTCTGCGAGGGCTTCAACCTGGTCGTCACCGGGGCAGGGCGCCTCGACGTCAGCCTCATGCCCCGGAGCGAGGACTTGGTCCAGGGCAAGCTGTCTTACGGCGTGCCGGGCCAATGGACCCGGAAACAGGACATCCCGACCGGCTACGCCCAGGTCATGCACCAACTGGCGCCGCTGGTCACGCGCATCGACGGCCGCTGCATCGTCGCCAGCCTGCCGAGGTCCCGCAAAACCGGCAAGATCCTGGGAAAAATCGTGCGCGCGGAAAAAGAGGGGGAATAAGGGATGGAAAAACAAATGTCCCGATCCAGGCTGATGGTTTCATCGACGTTGGCGGTTGGTGTGGTTTGACTGGTGTTTTTTCCGCCACGCTGATGGCTCAACCTGACCAAGCCGGTCGACCGGTCCGAATTAATCCCGGCACCCTTTAACTTCTATTTTTCATTGCTATATGGAGATTCGGCGGCACGATTTTGGCGCATTGCAGCCATGCAATAATTGCAGGAACGGGGCTTGTCTTGGATCAAGTCGTGCATGACTTGAATCCGCTAGAGTTCCTTCCAGTCCAGGCGAGGCACAGTAAATTTCCGTGCTGAAAAGTTTTTAGGAGAGAAAGGAAGAGGACAATGTGGAAGACAGTGTCGAAAGCCGCTCTTGGGGCGGCCGTATTCGGATTGATTGGAGGCGTTTCAACGGCGGCTTTGGCGGCGCCGCCGACCGACTGGTCGCAGGTGCCGGCAAAGTCGGTGAAGTTGTTCTACCCCGGTCAATCCAGTTACCAGTGGCTGCGCTCGAAGGAGCATAAACGCGCCGACAAAAAGACCATGAAGGGCGACAGCTGCATTTCGTGCCACGAGGACGAGGAAATGGAACTCGGCCAGAAGATAGTCTCCGGCGAACGCCTGGAGCCGCATCCGGTCAAGGGCAAGCAGGCGGTGATCGACCTCGCCGTCCAGGCCGCCCACGATGCCGACAACCTGTATTTCCGCTTCCAGTGGAAAACCAAAAACGCCTATCCCGGGACCGCTCATCCGCACTGGCAGTTCGATGGCAAGGCGTGGAAGGGCATGGGATGGCCCCAGCTGCACAAGAAGGTATGGGGCGAAGGCCAGCCGGCGATCTATGAAGACCGCCTGTCGATGATGATCGACGACGGATCGGTGCCCATGTTCAAGGAACAGGGCTGCTGGCTGACCTGCCACAACGGCTCACGTGACATGCCAAAACTGGCCAAGACCGCCGACGTCAAGGCGCATCCGCTACTGGGCAAGGTGTTACACAAGAAGGACGTGCGCAAGTACCTACCTTCGTCCCGTACCGATAAGGCATTGTCTTGGAACAAGACCAAATCGGCCGAGGAAATCGCCAAGATCAAGGCGGCGGGCGGCTTCGTCGACCTGATGCACTGGCGCGGCCACCGCTCCAACCCGGTCAACATGTCCGATGATGGCTATGTGCTGCAATACCGGCTGTTCGACGCCGGCAAGAAGATGTTCTCGAAGAACTGGGACAAGAAGGCGAAGCAGCCGAAGTACATGTTCGACGCCAAGAAGGTCGGCTTCAAGTCACGGACCCTGGATCAGATCCGCGACATCTCGCAGCCATCTTCCATTATCGCCGAGCAGAACGCGGTCAAGTTCGATCCCAAGGCCGGCTGGAAGAAGGGCGACATGGTGCCTGCCTATTATGTCACCCGTACCGGCGCCAAGGGGTCGGCCGCCGACAACAATGCCTCCAAAGGCACATGGAAGGACGGCATGTGGACCGTCGTCTGGACCCGCAAGCTGGATACCGGACACCCCGAAGACGACAAGATCATGAAGCCCGGCGGTGTCTACACGTTCGGTTTCGCGGTGCATGACGACAACATCACCACCCGCGGCCATCACGTTTCCTGGCCGATGAGTGTCGGCATCGGAGCCGCCGCCGACATCAAGGCGGTGACGTTGAAGTAACCGATCTAATAAGCCTTGGGGCGGGGCCTTCGTTGAGAGGCCCCGTCCTTCGGGTTACCTTCAGGAAAGGAGGTGTCCGGTGACTAAGTCAGACAAGGTTTTCAACAGCAGAAACATTATTATTTTTGCCGCCATCGTCATCGCCCTTATCGTACTGGCGGTGGGGTTCGAGCCGGTAACCCGAAACGTGGTTTTCCGGGACTTTATGTGCTTCGGGTGCCATCAGGAATCCGAGTACGCGGCCAACGCCGCCCCGTTGGGCGATAGCGGAAGGCCGATCACCATTGCCCATCCCGTCGCGTCGGTAAAAACGCCGGAAAGCACACCAGCGCGTTGTGTCGAGTGCCACCTGCCGCCGGGCTTTGTCGGGTCCATTTTCGCCTATACCCATGTCGTGTCGAACACCGACCTTTTCGGGCGCTGGCACAGTACCGACGAAAAACTCGAGAGGGCTTGGATTCCGCCAACCGCGAGGCGCGCTTTTTGGGTCCAGGACCGGTTGCTGGAAACCGACAGCAGCACGTGTAGGACCTGCCATATCGAGGCCGAGATCAAGCCAAAGCGCAAACGCGGCCAAAAGGCGCATAAAAACGCCCTCAAGAACAAGGAAACCTGCATCGAATGCCACGACAACCTGGTCCACAGGGAAGTGCCGGCGCGGGCCGAATTCAAAACGGAAGCCGGACTCGAAGCCGGAAAATCAGGAGGATGATCCGGTAACAAGGCAAATTACGTCTTCTTCTTCTCTAAACCTGCAAAGCCCCGCTCCCGTTGCGGGGCTTTGTTTCTTGGCGTTGCCTGGTTTTAAAAGGGATAACCCGGAAAAATTCCTCTCCCCCCCTAGCGGCAAACAAACGGCCAGATGATTTTTGCGCCTTCGGGGTGAACAGCGCCGTCGGCAGTTTGGTAGGCGAAGCGGACCTGTTTGTCTTCGTCGGCGAGATCGCGGGCCTCGCTTGACGCCAGTGGGCCGCCCCGCATCATGGCCAGCGGGTCCAGCCAGTGGCCGTCTCTCGGGATCGTCATTTTCGGGGTTTTCTTGAATTTGCCGTTGGCGTTATACCAGGCCGACAGGTGCAGGTGGTAATGCCCGCCGGGTCCATAGGCGCGCCCGCCCGTGGTGCCGGTGTTCCAGGCGATGCCGACCGGCGTGCCTTTCCTGACCTTTGCGCCGATGTCGAGCGGTGAGGGCTCTTTCAGGTGCTTGTATTCGGTGAAGGTCCATTGATCCAGTCCGGTGTCTTCCGGCGCATGGCGCAACACCACCTTGATGCCGCCGATGTTGTCGCCGACGCTTTTCACGATCACCTCGCCGTCGGCCATGGCGATGATGTCGATGCCCCTGGCCGGAATGTCGAAGCCGCCGTGGCGGCCGCCGTAATAACGCTCCGACCGGTTCGAGCCGTCGCCCCGCAAACCGGAGCCGAAAAAGGAATCGCCGGTCTGGCAGTTCAGCCCGTCCGGATAGACGGGCCGAAGCCCGGTTTCGAACAGGCCGCGCGCGTCCATGGCGTCATTGGTCGCGCGCATGGCCATGAAGGCGTCCATCATTTCCGGATCGAGGCCGGGGGCGTTGGAATCGGAGCCGCTGTCGGAATTGTCGCCACCCATTTTGCCTATTTTGCCGCCCATTTTGCCGCCGCCCATACCGCCTCGTCCGCCCCCCCCGCCACGTTGTGCTAGCTGTGGTCCGGAGATGGGGTGTGCCGCATCGGGGGTTTGGCTCGAGGCGGCTTCGGCGGGAACGGCCCCGAGGCAAACAACGGCGGCGCTCAAAGCCACGAGGGTGGGGAAACGGGGAAACATGGAAGACCGGGACATGAAAGGCTCCTGTATTTTTTGATGTTTTCCGCGAAGTGGGTGCCAAATATCATACCTATGAATGCGGCGATTGTTTACCGGCAATTGCACCCCCACAACATACAAAGCCCCGCAACTGGGGCGGGGCTTTGCTTGTTGGCGCTCCTTGGGGAGTCCTTGAAAGCGGCCCGGGGGAAAATTCCCGAAACCAAACTCCGCGGGGCGTCGCCCGAAAGACTGCCGGGCCTATATGCTTGTTCGCGATCACTCGCTCTGGGCGTCACGGGTCGGGCTTCAATAACCGCCCTTCCCCGCCTTACCCTATTAATAGTATGGGTATTATGGGCGTTTTTTTCAAGCCTCTGTCAGCGGTTTCTTTTGGATTTTTTTTGCGGTTTCTTTTTTGGTGTTTTGGGCGGTTTTTGGGGCCGCTCCGGTCCCCAGACGCGGCTGTAATAGGTGTCGGCCAGCGCCAGGGCGCCGATGGGGTTGTGGGCCAGCACCCGGTCCTTGGCGATAAGGGTCGTCGCCAGACCTTCGGAATGCTTGAAAAACAGGCTGTCGTGGCCGATGCACAAGCCCAACACCACGTTGAGCTGGCAACCGGCGTCGTTCAGCATCTGCGCCTGGGAAATCGGGTTGCACATGGATTCATGGCCGCCGGGGCGGATTTTTTCATGGTCCTCGAGGCCGATGTCCTCCTTCGGGATGCCGTCGTGCTTGCAGGCGCAGGACGCCACCTCGAAGCCGTGGCTTTCGAGAATTTGGCTCAGGGTGTTGGCGTGGTCGACGAAGCTGATGCAGGTGGCGATGCCGATCTTGGTGAACTCCATTTTCTTGGCGAACTGGCAAATCTCCTCGACCCGCGTCCACTTGCAATAACCTTCCGCCTCGACCCGCGCCGATTCCTGGGACACCCGGTAACAGAAGGGGTCTTCGTACATCTGCCGCGCGGCGTCCATGCCTTCCGGGTTGACCTTGGACGGACAAAACCCGGGACCGCGTTCCTTGTCCTCACCTAAACGGCAGGCGCGCACGGTGGGCGGGCAATAGGCGCAACCGGGGTCGGCATATTTCGTGCCCAGAGACGCTTTTTTAGGTGCCGGGGCCTTTGTCGCCGTTGCTTTTGCCGCCATGGTCGGGGTCTCCCCATTGTTCACGACGATTGTATGCAAAAACCCCGGTTTCTTTAATGACTTTTCTCAAGTCGCCGGTTTTTTTCGAAAATCGGGGCTAGGAATCGTAGCCGCGCCTGTCACGCATGGTGACGAATTCCTCCGCCGCCGTCGGGTGGATGCCGATGGTGGCGTCGAACTGGGCCTTGGTCGCGCCGCACTTCAAGGCAATGGCGAGGCCCTGGACGATCTCGGGCGAGTCCAGGCCGGCCATGTGACAGCCCACCACCCGGTCGGTTTTGGCGTCGACGACGATTTTCATTATGGTCTTCTCGTCGCGCCCGGACAGCGTGTACTTCATCGGTGTGAAGCGCGACACATAGACATCGACGGCGTCTTCTCCGCCCAAGGCCACCACCGCTTCGTCTTCGGTCATGCCGACGGAACCGATGGGCGGCTGGCTGAACACGGCGGACGCGATGTTGGTGTAATCCACCGATGTCGGATCATCCAGAAAGACCGTGCGCACGAACGCCTCGCCTTCCGCCAGCGCCACCGGCGTCAGGTTGACCCGGTCGGTGACGTCGCCGATGGCGTAGATGCTGTCCACGGCGGTTTTCGAAAATTCATCGACCTCGATGGCGCTCTTGCCGTTCAGCGTCACGCCGGCCTCTTCCAGCCCCAGGCCCGACGTGTTGGGCTTGCGCCCGGTGGCGTACATGACTTGATCGACCTCGATGGCGTCGCCGTAGGGAAACAGGACGGAGAGCCCTGTTTCGGTTTTTTCGATCGAACGGACGATGCATTCACGGCGGATGGTGATGCCCTTCTTTTCCATTTCCTGGGCCAGCACGTCGCGCACGTCCTCATCGAAGCCGCGCAGGATCTGCGGCGCGCGGATGATCTCGGTGACGTCTGAGCCCAGGGCATTGAAGATACCGGCGAATTCAACCGCGATATAGCCGCCGCCGACGATGGCGATGCGTTTCGGCAATTCGGCCAAGTCGAGCGCCTCGTTCGACGTAATGGCGTGCTCGATGCCGGGAATGTCCGGCAGATAGGGCCAGCCGCCGGTGGCGACAAGGATGGTTTCGGCGCTCAGGGACGTGTTCCCATCCGGGCCATCGACCTCCACCGTATGCGGCCCTTTGATGCGCCCGGTGCCGGTGATTTCCTCGACCCCGTTGTCGCGCAGGATGCGGTGATAGACGCCTTCCAGCCGGTCCAGTTCCTTCGCCTTGGCTTTGATGAGCGCCGGCCAGTCGTGTGTGATTCCGGGGCCCGCCTCCGGCACCGTCCAGCCGTAGCCCGCCGCGTCTTCGAAGTCGTCGGCGAAGTGGCTGCCGATGACCAGCAGTTTCTTCGGTACGCAGCCCCGCATGACGCAGGTGCCGCCGACGCGCAGGTTTTCGATCACGCAGACCCGCTTGCCCAGCGCCGCCGCGCGCCGGGACGCCCGAACGCCGCCGGAGCCGGCGCCGATGGTGATGAGGTCGTAGTCGTAGTCCGCCATGATCATAACCTTGTGAGGGGTGTCTAAATCCGTTGACCTTCCGCCTGTGGGAAGGATTATGGATGCCAAACCGGACAGTGGCAAAAAATGTCCCGAAAGGCAAAGACCACGAAAGGCAAAGACCATGAACGGAAAGAAAAAAATTCTCACCTTGTTGGTGTTCGCCGCCGCCGCCGGATTATTTTGGCTGTTCGGACCCGGTGAACAATTGGGCGAAGCGCCCGCCATTAACGGCGTCGATGCCGACAATGCGGGACTGGTAGCGCGGGGCCAAAAGGTCTACGCCGAGGCCTGCGCGTCATGCCACGGTGCCGACCTCAAGGGGCAGAAGGACTGGCGCACCCGCAACGCCGACGGCACCCTGAAAGCGCCGCCGCACGACGAAACCGGGCACACCTGGCACCATCCGGACAGGCCTATGTTCGACTACATCCGAAAGGGCGGCCAAGCCGTCGTCCCGCCCGGCTTCAAAAGCGCCATGCCGCCATTTGGTCGTGATTTCGGCGGTGCGTATCCGGACGCGGACATCTGGGCCGTGCTGTCCTATATCCACAGCCGCTGGCCTGAAAAGGTGCGCGACCGCCAGCGCCAGATCAATGCCCGCGCGCCTGGCGCGCAAAAGTGATGAGAGCGCCTGGCGCGCAAAAGTGATGATGGCCCACCCCGGTTCATAAACACGGCCCGCCAGGACTTTCCGGAAATCGGTGTGCTAAAGTAATTCCCAAAAGGAGGGGCGCGGCTTGAACGAGACAGCGGACGACATCCTGGCCCGCGCGCTCGGGCTTCATCAGGCGGACCGTCTCGGCGAGGCCGGGGCGCTGTATCGCGATATTCTTAAAGCCCAGCCGGACCATGCCGACGCGCTGCATTATCTTGGCGTGATCGCCTTGCAGGAAGGCCGTGGCGATGAGGCGGTGCGGCTGATCGGGCAATCCCTGGATGTTGCGCCCGCCAACGCCGACGCGCTCAACAACCTCGGCCAAGCCTTCGAGCGATTGGGCCGGATGGAGGACGCCAAGGACGCCTACAGCCGCGCCATCGAAGCCGCGCCGGGTGCTGCGCAGGCGCACGTGCGGTTGGGCGAGATTCTGGCCGGGCAGGGCGAGTTTGTAGCCGCCGCCGACTGCCTGGACGCGGCGCTGAAACTGGAACCCGGTGATCCTTATTTGATGGTCAACCGCGGCAACCTGCATCGCGCCCGGGGCGATTTGCAGGCGGCGCTGGCGGCCTTCGAGCAGGCGGCAAAGGCCGCACCCGGTTTCGCCGAGGCCCAGTACAATCTGGGCCGCGCCTTGCAGGACCTGGACCGGCCCAATGATGCCGGCGACGCTTACGCGAAGGCGCTCAAGGCCGATCCGGGTTACGTCCCGGCGCTGGTCAATTTAGGTCTCGTACATCTTGATCTGGGGCGGCACGAAGAGGCGATGGCGTGCCTCAAGGACGCCGTCGAAAAGGCCCCGGACTATCCTCCCGGCCATTACAATCTGGGCTTGGTGTTGCAGGACATGGACCGTTTCGACGACGCGATTGCGTCTTACCGCCGCGCCATCGCGCTCGATGACGGGTTCGTCGAGGCGCACTACAATCTGGGGATCGCCCTGCTCAAGCTGGGCCACCTGGCGGATGGCTGGGACGAATACGAATGGCGCTTCCAGTCCAGCGAAAAGAAAAAGATCGGCGCCCGGCATTTCCCGCAGGCCCAATGGCAGGGCGAGGATCTGGCCGGGAGATCGCTGCTGGTGTGGGCGGAGCAGGGCGTCGGCGACGAGGTGCTGTTCGCCGGCATGGTGCCCGACCTGTTGGCAAAAGGCGCCGACGTGACGCTGGAATGTGACTCACGCCTGGCCCCGTTGTTCGAGCGTTCTTTTCCCGGCATTCGCTGTCTCGACAAGACGGTGCCGCCGATGGAAGAAACCCTAAGCCCGGATTTCGATTTTCAGGTTCCGTCGGGCAGCCTGGCCCGGCATCTGCGCCGGGATTTCGAAAGTTTTATCGGCACCGGGCCTTATCTGCTGGCGGATGCGGATAAGACGCGGGCCTTCCGGGAAAAATACGACGGCGGAGATTCCCTGAAGATCGGCCTCGCCTGGCTTTCCAAGAACAAGCGCGAAGGCCTGTCCAGGCGCGAAGGTATGAACAAGTCGATGGCGCTGAAGGATTTGTCGGCGCTGGCCGAAATAGACGGCATTACCCTGGTCGATCTGCAATACGGCAACACCGCCAGTGAGCGCAACGCCTTCGCCGGACAAACCGGCGCCACCGTGCTCCACGACGATGACGTCGATCAGATGACCGACCTGGACGCGTTTGCCGCCCAGGTGGCGGCCATGGACCTGGTGCTGTCGATCTCCAACACCACCGTGCACATGGCCGGGGCCTTGGGCGTGCCATGCTGGGTGATGCTGAACGCCATGCCGCTGCATTGCTGGATGCGGGACCGCGACGACAGTCCCTGGTATCCTTCCGTAAGGTTGTTCCGCCAGCACAGCGATGGCGACTGGTCAGGCGTGATTAATCGGATTATTCCGGAACTGGAAAGGTTTGCCCAAGGCGCACGCTAGAGCATTTTCTGTTCACTTGCGTTCACCAAAAATGCTCTATGCCTTTGTTTTAGAGGCAAATTCGTCGTCGCGGATGATTCCATCCACTCGGGATTTGCTCTAGTCCGGCTTGTGGCACCAGAATACGTACATGTCGGTCAGCGCGCCGTGCTCGGCTTCGAAGGCTTGCCAGTTGTCCAGGTCCGTCAGTGCCGGGTCATTGGGGAAGGTTTCGCGGTAGGCGGCGTTGATGCCGGCGTCCTCGAATCCCTCGAAACCGATAAAGTCCAGCCCGGCGGCATCCAGCGTCGCCTTCAGTCCACTGGGCGAGGTGTTCAGTTCCTGCACATGGAACAGAAGATCGCGGCACATCGACGTGGTGAAAAAGTCCCGGACCTCAATCACGTCAGTCAGCGCACCGTCTTTTCCGCCCGGATCGGCTGTCAGAATGCGGCGGCGGAAGGCTGCGATGTCGGCGCGCGTGGAGCCGATGGCTTCTTCCTCGATAATGCGGCGGCAGGCGGTGATGCTTTCGCGTCCGCGCGCGCTGTAGAGCCCCGCTTTGAACACGCCGCCCGGCCTGAGCAGACCGGCCAGCACTTGCCAACCGGCGCCCGGCTGCTTCATGTGGTGGAGGACGCCGACCGACTGGATCATGTCGAAGTCCCGGCCCAGGTCTCCCAGGTCGAGGATGTCGGCTTGCAGGAATTTGACGTTTTCGATGCCGAGGTTTTCCATCATGCGCGCCGCGTAGGCGAGGGACGCGCCGGAAAGATCGACGGCGGTGATGGACGCTTTGGGGTGGGTGCGGGCGGCGTGGGCCACATGCTGGCCGGTGCCGCAGCCGGCGATCAGGATATCCAACCGATCGCCGAAATCAGGCGGCGTGAAATGCCGGAACAGGCCGCCGAGATATTCCGACAGGGGCGTGGCTTGCTGTGCCGGGACGTGCAGCCAGCGGGGGTAGGGGTTTTCTTCGTACATGGCGGCGACGGCTTTCGACGTGCCGTCGGTGATAGGCCGAAGGGTCTCGAGATTTTCGAGGATGCCTTTTTCCTGCAGGGCATGGCGCAGCGTCAGGTCGACCAGCCCGTCCAGCGCGCTGCCCAGCGCGTCGCCCGATAAGGCGGCCAGGTTTTCCGCGCCGGACAACGTCGAGAACGGCTGATAAAGCGCGTAGAGAATCGCCGCCGGGCGGAGCGCCGCGTCGTCCGGGGACGTTTCCAGGAGGCTTTCCAGGCGGTCCTTCAGGGCGGCTACGGCGGCGGTCTCGTCGTCTTCGGCCAGAAACACGTATTCGTTCAGGAAGCACTGCCCGGCCAGCAGAGCCGCCACCACCTGCGCGTCTTCGTTGAGGTCTTCCGGCGGCGTCAGGACCAGGCGTTTCCTGAGACCGGTGAGAAACATCTCCAGGCCCGGGTCGGTGTTGAGGCATTTCTCCAGATAGGCGCCGAACAGGGGATCTGTTGCGAGCGCGTCAGGTTGGGGTTCCGCATCCGGCAGGCCGTATTTCAGGCTTAGTTGGTGGGCCGAGGCCCCGGCCAGATCGGCGTAATTGGCATGGCTTAAGCCGAGCCCGCGCAGCAGCGCCGCTTCCAGGCCGGGACTGTATTCCGGCGCGCGCAGGCCGCCCAGCAGATGCACGAAACCCAGCCCGGCCCCGATATGGCCGGGGTCCAGTTCCAGCGCCCGGTCGAAGGCGCCCAAGGCATTCTGAAAATCGCCCTTGCGGCGCAGCACGAAGCCCAGGTTGGCCGCCGCCTTGGCTTGAAAAGGGGCTTGAAAGGAGGCGTTGCTTTCGCCCAGCGTCAGCGCCGCCCGGAACTGTTCCTCGGCCTCGTCGAGCCGGCCCAGGCGTTCCAGGGCGACCCCGTAATTGAGGTGGAACTCCGGCTGGTTGGCGTAGAGGCTGACGGCGAGTTCCAGATGCCGGGCCGCCGTTTGGGCGTCGCCGGCGCTCAACGCCGTCAATCCCTGTTCCAGCAGGCTGTGGGCATCCGTTTCGTTCATCGCATCCGGCGCCAAGCCGCGCGCGCCTGTTCCGACACCGTGCCGGCGTAATAGCCCTGTATGGGTACGGAAAAATCCGTGTCTTCATCGGATTTTCGGAACACCACGAAAAAGGCCGGATTGGCGGGGAATTCAGGAGTTCCAGTCAATGCCGGGACATCGTCGGGGCTTGCCAGCTGGATCATTTTAAACGGGTCGATCTGGCCAATGAAAAATAAGGTATCGTAATTGTTGTGCCGGGCGAGATCGAAAAACAAGGTCGGCTGGAAGTTGTAGAACCCGTGATCGACCCAGCCGTTTATCAGGGGACCTTCGTGCACCATCAACCCCCCCGGTTTGGTGCATTGGTGCATGGACTGAAAAACCCGTCCGGCGAAAAATACGTGCTCGGCGGTGCCCGTGTGGATGGTGACGTCTACGGGTTCATCCTAAA
>JACNJX010000121.1 GCA_014382345.1 Alphaproteobacteria bacterium | reverse complement strand
GCGACGCCCCCGCCCGCGCGCGCGGCCCTGGGGGGCGATGAGGAATTGCGAATTGGGGGCAAATACGCACAGGGAGTTTAATGCAGGTTACCGAAACCAAATCCGAAGGGCTGATCCGCGAATTCAAGGTTGCCCTTCCGGCCAAAGACATCGAAGAAAAAATCAGCTTCCGCATCCAGGAGTTGGCGCAAACCGTCAGCCTGCCCGGGTTCCGTCCCGGAAAGGTCCCCGTCGCCGTGCTGCGGCAGAAATACGGGCCTTCCGTAATGGGTGAAATTCTGGAGCGTGCCGTCAACGATTCCACGCAGCAGGCGCTTGCAGAAAAGGGCGTGCGTCCGGCCATGCAGCCGGAAATCGAGGTCACGTCCTTCGAGGACGGAAAAGACCTGGAATACACCATTGCCGTGGAAATCCTGCCGGAAATCACGCCGACGGATTTTTCCAAGATCAAGCTGGAACGCCTGGTGCCCAATACCAACCAGGACGAAATCGATCATGTTCTGGAAAACCTGGCCAAGTCGCACGGGGATTCCCAAACCATTTCGGATGCCCGTAAAAGCAAGAACGGCGATGTCCTGCTGATCGACTTTCTGGGTCGTGTTGACGGCGTCGAATTTGCCGGAGGCAAGGCCGAAGGCTATGAGCTGACCCTGGGCACGGGCACCTTCATCCCC
The DNA here is from genome assembly GCA_014382345.1 of Alphaproteobacteria bacterium. GTDB lineage: Bacteria > Pseudomonadota > Alphaproteobacteria > Rhodospirillales > Casp-alpha2 > Casp-alpha2. The sequence goes on along the minus strand of JACNJX010000121.1, from coordinate 6,726 downwards.
GGATTCGAGGACCAGTTGGTCGGTGTCAAAGCCGGCGACAAGGTCGACGTCAAGGTGACCTTTCCGGAAAACTACGGCGCGGCTGAACTGTCCGCGAAGGAAGCGGTGTTCGAGGTCACGGTCCATGAACTGAAGGAAACCGTTCCCTCAGCCATTGACGATGAACTGGCCAAGAAGGTCGGTATGGAAAGCCTGGAGACTTTGAAGACGTCCATCCAGGAAGAACAGGAACGCGAATTCAATAACATGGCCCGCATGATGTTGAAGCGCGAACTTCTGGACAAGCTGGCCGACGCCCACGATTTCGAAGTACCGGGCAAGCTGCTGGAGCGTGAGTTCGAGTCCATCTGGGCCCAGTTTGAGGAACAACGCAAAAGTGCCGCCGAGGCCGGTCAGCCCGACCCCGAAGAGGAAAAATCCGAAGACGAACAAAAACAGGATTTCCGGGAAATCGCCGAACGCCGGATTCGTTTGGGCTTGTTGATGTCCGAAGTGGGACGCCTCAACAACGTTGAAATCTCCCAGGAAGACCTGAACCGGCAATTGATGGCGGAAGCCCAGCGCCACCCCGGCCGCGAGCAGGAAGTGATCGACCACTTCAAGAACAATCCCCAGGCCATGGAACAACTGTCCGCGCCGGTGTATGAGGAAAAGGTCGTCGATTTCATTATTGAACAGGCTTCCGTCAAGGACCGAAAGGCGACCATGGATGACATGGTGAAAGCCCTTGAGGCCGGCGACGGCGAAAAGCCGGCTGCTAAGAAAAAGGCCAAGAAAAAAACCGAGACCAAAAAGACCGTTAAGAAGGCGGAAAAGAAACCCGCCAAAAAGGACAAGTAACCCGGCCATTTTTGCGCCGGGCAACTAAGGAAAACCCGCAAGATGAGCGACCCGATCGAAACCTACATGAACGCCCTTGTTCCTATGGTCGTCGAGACCACCAATCGCGGGGAGCGGGCCTACGACATCTATTCGCGCCTGTTGAAGGAACGCATCATCTTCCTGACCGGCGGCGTGGACGACCACGTCGCCAGCCTGATCTGTGCCCAGTTGTTGTTTCTGGAATCGGAAAACCCGTCCAAGGACATCTCGTTCTATATCAATTCGCCGGGTGGCATCGTCACCGCGGGTCTCGCCATTTACGACACCATGCGCTACATCCGACCCGACGTCTCCACCGTCTGTATCGGTCAGGCGGCATCCATGGGTTCGTTGTTGTTGTGCAGCGGCACCAAGGGCAAACGCTATTCGCTACCCAATGCGCGCATCATGATGCACCAGCCATCCGGCGGTACCCAGGGGCAGGCCACGGATATCGAAATCCAGGCCCGCGAAATCCTGTCGCTGCGCAAACGCCTCAACGACATCTACGTCGACAACACCGGTCAGCCCCTGAAGGTGATCGAAGAAACCGTCGAACGCGACCGTTTCATGAGCCCTGACGAATCCCTCGAATTCGGCCTTATCGACGAGGTCGTCGCCAGCCGCCCGGCCACCGATGACGACGATGGGGGCAACGGCAAGGGTGACGATAACGGCAAAAAAGACAAAAAATCGGCTGATGATTAAGGAAACAAAAACGTTTTTCGGGCCAATGTCCTGATAAATCGAGAGCCTTTTCCTGCATTTTTAAACTGGAATGTGGCTTGCATTAAACAGTGGACGTTTCCTACCCCCTTGTTTAGAAGCTTTTTTTGGTTGTTGTGCGTGCCGACGCCATCCGGGTAAAATGGTAAAAAACGGGGTGGGGCCGGCATACCGAACGGAGAATTCATGAGTAAATCCACGGGCGGCGATTCAAAAAATACCCTTTACTGCTCCTTTTGCGGCAAAAGTCAGCATGAGGTCCGCAAGCTTATTGCGGGACCGACCGTGTTCATCTGTGATGAATGCGTCGAGTTGTGCATGGACATTATCCGCGAAGAGCACAAGACCGATCTCGTCAAATCCGGCGACGGCGTTCCGACGCCACCCGACATCTGCAACGTTTTGAACGATTACGTCATCGGCCAGGAGCACGCCAAACGCGTCCTCTCGGTGGCCGTGCACAATCACTACAAACGGCTCAACCATATTTCCAAAAACAACGATGTGGAACTGGCCAAGTCCAATATCCTGCTCGTCGGCCCGACCGGCTGCGGCAAGACCCTGCTGGCGCAAACGCTGGCGCGTATTCTGGACGTGCCGTTCACCATGGCCGACGCGACGACCCTGACCGAAGCCGGGTACGTCGGCGAAGACGTCGAAAACATTATCCTGAAGCTGTTGCAGTCCGCCGACTACAATGTCGAGCGCGCCCAGCGGGGCATCGTCTATATCGATGAAGTCGACAAGATTTCCCGCAAATCGGACAACCCGTCCATCACCCGCGACGTGTCCGGTGAAGGCGTCCAGCAGGCGCTGCTGAAAATCATGGAAGGCACCGTCGCCAGTGTTCCGCCGCAAGGCGGGCGCAAGCATCCGCAGCAGGAGTTCCTTCAGGTCGACACCACCAACATCCTGTTCATCTGCGGCGGCGCGTTCGCCGGCCTGGACAAGATCATCTCGGCCCGCGGCGAAGGCACGACCATCGGCTTCGGCGCGAACGTGCGCTCGTCCGACGACCGCAACACCGGGGAAATCCTGCGTGACGTGGAACCCGAAGATCTTCTGAAATTCGGCCTGATCCCGGAATTCGTCGGCCGCCTGCCGGTGCTGGCGACGCTCGAAGACCTGGACGAGGACTCGCTGGTCGAAATTCTGACCAAGCCGAAAAACGCCCTGGTCAAACAGTATCAGCGCCTGTTCGAGATGGAAGACGTCAACCTGACCTTTGCCGAAGATGCGCTGATGTCCATCGCCACCGCCGCCGTCGCCCGCAAGACCGGCGCGCGTGGACTTCGCTCGATCATGGAAAATATCCTGCTCGATACCATGTATGACCTGCCGGGACTGGAAGGGGTCGAGGAAGTCGTCATCAGCCGCGAGGTTGCCGACGATTCCGCCAAGCCGCTTTACATCTATTCCGACCGTCAGGAAGACGTGGAGACCAGCGCCTGAGCGGGTCTGTCCCATGCACCGGCGAGAGCATGCCGGCTTCCATGCGCCCAACCACGGCGGCGCCCTTGAATTCCGAGTCCCTTAAGACCACCTATGGCCTAGAGTTTTGCCGCCTAGGCCACAGGCGGAACCGTTTTTTTCGTCCCGACCGGGACGGGAACCAACATTTGAATTTTTAAAGGTGGATATTTCGTGACCTACCAAGTCGACATGTACCCCGTTCTCCCGCTTCGCGACATCGTAGTCTTCCCGCACATGATCGTGCCGCTCTTCGTCGGCCGCGACAAATCCGTCCGTGCCCTGGAAGACGTCATGAAGGACGACAAGCAGATCCTTCTTGTGGCCCAAAAGAACGCCGCTCAGGACGACCCCACGGCGGAGGATATTTACGACGTCGGCACGGTGTCCACAGTTTTGCAGCTATTGAAACTGCCAGATGGCACGGTCAAGGTTCTGGTCGAAGGCCAGCGCCGGGCGAGAATCACCCGCCATGAGGACAACGAGGATTTCTTTCTGGTCGAAGGTGAGTTGATCCCCGAGGAAGATGGCTTGCAGGAGGAACTGGAAGCATTGAGCCGCACGGTGGTCACCCAGTTCGAGCAGTACATCAAGCTCAACAAGAAAATTCCGCCCGAGGTTCTGGTCTCGATCAACCAGATTGACGAACCGAGCAAGCTGGCCGACACGGTGGCCTCCCACCTGGCGCTGAAGATTTCCGAGAAGCAGGAACTGCTGGAAACCGAAACCGTGGCCGAACGGCTGGAACAGGTCTATTCCCATATGGAAGCCGAAATCGGCGTCCTTCAGGTGGAAAAGAAAATCCGCAGCCGGGTCAAACGCCAGATGGAAAAGACCCAGCGCGAGTACTACCTGAACGAACAGCTCAAGGCGATCCAGAAGGAACTCGGCGAAACCGACGACGGACGCGACGAGACAACCGAGCTTGAGGAAAAGATCGCCAAGACCAAGCTGAGCAAGGAAGCCCGCGAAAAATCGCTGGCCGAACTGAAAAAGCTTAAATCCATGTCGCCCATGTCGGCGGAAGCCACGGTGGTGCGTAATTATCTCGACTGGATGCTGTCGATTCCGTGGAAGAAACGCACGCGCTTCAAAAAAGACATCAAGAAGGCCGAAGATATTCTCAACGCCGATCACTATGGCCTTGCGAAGGTCAAGGAGCGGATCGTCGAATACCTGGCCGTGCAACAGCGCACCAACAAGGTGTCCGGGCCCATCCTGTGCCTGGTCGGGCCTCCGGGCGTCGGCAAAACCTCTCTCGGCCAGTCCATCGGGCGCGCCACGGGACGCAACTTCGTGCGTATGTCTCTGGGCGGCGTGCGCGACGAATCCGAAATCCGCGGCCATCGGCGCACCTATATCGGCTCCATGCCCGGCAAGGTCATCCAGGGCATGAAGAAGGCCAAATCCTCCAATCCGCTGTTCCTGTTGGACGAAGTGGACAAGATGGGACAGGACTGGCGCGGTGACCCGGCGTCGGCGCTGCTGGAAGTCCTCGACCCGGAACAGAACAACGCCTTCAACGACCACTACCTTGAAGTCGACTACGATCTGTCGGACGTGTTCTTCGTGACCACGGCGAACACCATGAACATGCCGCCCCCGTTGCTCGACCGGATGGAAATCATCCGGCTGTCCGGCTACACCGAGGACGAAAAAGTGGAAATCGCCAAACGCCACCTGATCCCGAAACAGATCGAAAGGCACGGGCTCAAGAAAGGCGAATGGAGCATTTCCGACAGCGGTCTTCGCGACATGATCCGTTATTACACGCGGGAATCCGGCGTTCGAAACCTGGAACGCGAACTCGCCAATCTGGCCCGTAAGGGAATCAAGGATATCCTGGTTTCCAAGAAAAAAGGCAAAACCGTCGCCGTGACCCGGCGCAATCTTGAGAAATGGGCCGGGGTCAAGAGATACCGTTTCGGTGAAATCGAGATGGACGACCTGGTCGGTGTCACCACCGGCCTGGCCTGGACCGAAGTCGGCGGCGAATTGCTGTCCATCGAAGCCGTCATGGTGCCCGGCAAGGGCAAGATGACGATCACCGGTAAGCTTGGCGACGTGATGACGGAATCCATTCAGGCTGCGCGCTCCTTCGTGCAGTCCCGGGCCGGACAGTTCGGTGTGCATCCGTCCCTATTCACCAAGAAGGACATCCACGTCCATGTTCCCGAAGGCGCCACGCCCAAGGACGGCCCATCTGCCGGCGTCGGTATGGTGACCTCTATCGTTTCCGTTCTGACCGGTATCAAGGTCAAGAAGGATGTCGCCATGACCGGCGAAGTCACCCTTCGCGGCCGCATCCTGCCGATCGGGGGTTTGAAGGAAAAACTGCTGGCGGCGCATCGCGGCGGCATCAAGACGGTGCTTATTCCGAACGAGAATGAAAAGGATCTTTCGGAAATTCCGGACAACGTCAAAAAGGGCCTGAACATTATTCCCGTAACCATGGTCGATGAGGTTCTGACGCACGCCCTCGAAAAACCGCTGACGCCTCTGGAATGGGACGAGGAGGCAGAGATTGAAGCCGCCGCCCTGGCTTCCGGCGAGGATGACGAATCCGATTTGGTCAAACACTAGGCCGAGCCACCGCCTACCTTCGCGTTTTCATCAACGCCATCAAAAGGCCGCCCGCAGACATTGATGCGGGCGGTTTTTTTACGTCCGGATGGCTTGTCGTCATCCCGAATCGATTCTCCCTGATTCGCTCCGAAACGCGGAAAACAGGGGTTTTGAGGGCATTTGAGGAATGTCGGGTGGATATTCCCGGACCGGGAAGCGGGAAAATCCTTGGGACTTTTCAATGACTAACCGGTCTTTTTCCACAAAATCGGCAAAAAACTGTGGAAAACTGCGGCTTCGCGATTGACGCCTTTAAGACCGAGCCAGTAAAATCTGGTCCATCCACAGGGTTTCAAGGATTCACCCGATGAACGGGGTATCCGGTTAGATGACCCTCCATAACCACTTTTTTTTAAAGAGGGGGCCTTCCATTGAATAAGAATGATCTCGTAGCCGCAGTAGCAAGTTCCACCGGTATGTCGAAAAGCGACGCCGCGAAAGCTGTTGACGGTGTCGTAGACTCCATCACCTCGGCGCTGAAAAACGGTTCTGAAGTTCGCCTAGTCGGCTTCGGCACCTTTAGCGTTTCCCACCGCAAGGCCACTACTGGCCGTAACCCGCGGACCGGTGAATCGATTCAGATCGCCGCGACCAACGTTCCGAAATTCAAGTCGGGCAAAGCGTTGAAAGCTGCCGTCAACTAAGACGGTTTCTATTCGATTTCAGGTGCCGGTGGCGTCATAATGGCGCCGCCGGTATTTGATTCCGGAACGGGCGGTTAGCTCAGCTGGTAGAGCATTCGGTTTACATCCGAAATGTCGGCGGTTCGACCCCGTCACCGCCCACCATTTTTTTATCGTCACCAACGCCGTTATACATGTTGACACGCAAACGCTGGTGAATAGGATGCACCCCGGTTCGAACGGCCCCGCACGAACCGGAAGAAATGACCCCAGGGGGTGTAGCTCAGTTGGTTAGAGCGCCGGCCTGTCACGCCGGAGGCCGCGGGTTCGAGTCCCGTCACTCCCGCCATTTCTCTTAAATTAATCCCCCCAAAAAAACTACCAAAAAACTGCCGAAAAAACTGTATGCAAGGTTGCTATA
>JACNJX010000102.1 GCA_014382345.1 Alphaproteobacteria bacterium | reverse complement strand
AGGGCGGAAAAAAGAAGTTCTTCCTCGAGCTTAGCATGAGAGGTCACCATCGCCTCCAAGACCGTCGTCGCGCCCTGAATCTGAGCGATGGCGCCGTCAATGTTAGCAATTTCCTCGATCTGATCGAAAAGAATGTAAAACGCGCCGTGCTCGCCAAGCAGTGCATCGGTTAGTTTCATGGCTGGCCTCCCTTCGCCGTCATTGCTTGATGCCGTCAGACCGGCGATCGCCACTGTCGTTGAAAAAAAGCGCGGTGACTCTTTGCGTTATGACAGCTTGCATTTGAGGGCCCCCCTTATCCTCGGATTGGACAGCAGCAGCGTGTATGAAGTGAACCTTTAACCCACAGCCATGAGTAGGCCGCCGCCGACATTATTGCCGAGGGCCTCACACCCATCAAGCTGTACGATCAGGCAATTTTTTATACCACCTTGATCTAAATCAAGGCCACCCCTCTGACCTTATGTTCTTCTCGTGGATAAGATACGAACGAGGGAGAAGAGATGGGAGGCATCAGTTGTTTCGGGCTCGTATATCCCGCACCCGGTGCGTGTGGGGGGTCTGAACCTTAAAGGATCTACCCATTTAATTTAATTTCGGCATAACCCGCGCGGCTATGGCGGCGCGGTAGGAGGAGGTGACTTATGAGAACTTGGTTTCTGGGCGCCATGCGCATGGGCGTTGCCACCGCGTTCGTTTTCGTGGTGATGACGGGTATACCAGCGGCTTCGATGGCCGAGGAATTCGGACCTGTCAAAGCCATGAAAGTCGATGCCAAGAAAGCGGCACTGGGAAAACGGTTGTTTTTCGATAAACGATTGTCGGGTGATGCGGCGATCAGTTGCTCGAGCTGTCACATTCCGTCGAAAGGGTTCGGTGACGGCTTGGCGCTGGCCAAAGCCTATCCGGGGTCAGACGGTTTCCGTAATACGCCGACGTTGATCAATACGGCGGCCAAGGCGGCTTGGTTCCACGATGGCCGCATCGGCACCAACCTTAACGACGTGACCCGGGAATCGATCACCGAGACATACATGATGAATATGGACATGCGCCTGATGCAGGAACGCATCAAGCAGGATCCGGTTTATGTCAAAATGTTCAAGGATGCCGGCTATGGCGAGCCTTCAAACGGTTCCGTACGCAAGGCGATCCCTGAATACCTGAAGACGCTGACCTCCCGTGGCGCGCCGTTTGATAAGGGGAAATTGTCGGACGCCGCCAAGCAGGGGTTCGAGTTGTTCAAGGGCAAGGCCGGGTGCGCGTCGTGCCATTCCGGCCCGCGGTTCACGGATGACCAACCCCACAATATCGGCGTGCCGGAAAATCCCGAAATATGGAAGAACCCCCGTCGTCATCTGACCTTTGTGGCGTTTGCTATGTTCATGGGCATTGAGAATTATATGAACATTCGCCGTGACGTCGGCGCCCAGATCAGGAAGCACAAGGCCGATCGCTCAGGCGTCGGCTCGTTCATGACGCCGACCTTGCGGGAACTCAAGCAAACCGCGCCCTACATGCACAACGGCATGATCAAGTCCTTGGCCGACGTTGTCACGTTCTACAACCGGGGCGGCGGCAACGACGCCAATAAGGACCCCAGGATAAAACCACTGGGTTTAAGCAAGGAGGAACGCGCGAACCTTGTCGCTTTCCTTGAGACCTTGTCGGGCGATCCCTTGACCGGGGCTGATCACGTTTGGCCCGGAAAAATTTCAGCCAATTATCAGCCGATCCAGGATTGGCTGAAGACGAAGAATTAGGAGCCGGGAAATGAATACACGAAAATCGAAATTGCTTGTGATCTCGGCGGCGGCCTTTGTTTTTGTCGCCGGTCTCGGCTTTAGCGCCCAGGCAGAATCTAATCCGCCGCTGGCGGCCCTGGGGCCGGTACCGGTACCGACTGACAACAAACAAACGGCGGAAAAAATCGAACTGGGCAAGTTGTTGTTCTTCGATTCGCGGATCGGCGGCGATGCCTCGGTGTCCTGCGCCGATTGTCATGCGCAGAAACAGGGATGGGGGTTCAACGACCCCCTGTCGCGCGGCTATCCAGGTGTCGTCCATTGGCGCAACAGCCAAACGGTTGTCAACTCCGCTTATCTGGGCAAACTGTTCTGGACCGGGTCGGCCAAATCGCTTGAAAACCAGGCCCCGTCCGCCGCGCTCGGCGCGATCTCGGGCAATGGTGAGCGCGACATGGTCGAAGCCCGCCTCGCCTTCATTCCCGAATACGTCAAACGCTTCAATAAGGTGTTCGGCGACGAGTGGCCGAAGGTCAACAACACCTGGAAGGCCATCGCCGCGTTTGAGCGCACCCTGATCCACGACAACACGGCGTTCGATAAATACATGCGGGGCGATAAAAAGGCACTCAGTGATGCACAGAAACGCGGCCTTAAGCTGTTTCAGGGCAAGGCCAATTGCATCGAGTGCCATAACGGGCCGCTGCTGACGGACGAGAAATACTACAATCTGGGCGTTCCCCGTGCCGAAGAGTGGCTGGACCAGGGTCTTGCACAGATCACCTTCCGCTATGAGCAATACGCCAAGGGTGTGACCGAAAAAATGTACCGCACGGTTAAGGACGACGCAGGCCTTTACTACCGGACCAAACAAAAGCGCGATAAGGGCAAATTCCGCACGCCGCCGCTTCGCTACACGGCCTATACCGCTCCCTTCATGCACAACGGTTCGTTCTTTGAGTTTTCCGAGGTCATCGACTTCTATAACGACGGCGGAGGCACGAACGAATTCTCCGCCAACAAGACAAAGCTGTTGAAGCCGTTGGGCCTGAGCGATGAGGAAAAGGAAGACCTGGTGGCCTTCCTGGAATCGTTGAGCGGACCGGAAATCAAAATTGCAACTCCGAAACTTCCACCCTATGCGCCGCTTCCGGAAGTCGCGGACGTTAACTGAGGAAGGCTGAATTATGAAAACGACAATACAAACCCCTGACTTGAATACGTCCCCGCCGACGGAAAAAAAGGATCACCCGCCAGGAAAGTGCCTAATGTCCCGGCGCAAATTCCTGCTGACGTCGGGTGTATCTACGGCGACCGTTATGGTGACCATGAACATGGGCACGTCGCTCGCCGATGTGCCGGCCATGGTCGCCACCTATCCACGTAAGAAAATCGCCAAGTTAAGTGACTTGAAGAACGACAAGCCGGTGGATTTTGAATATCCCGACAAGGGGGCTTATGCGCAGTCAATGCTGGTCAAGCTCGGCCAGGAAGCCGGCGGCGGTATCGGTCCTCAAAAAGACGTTGTCGCCTTCAATAACTTCTGCACCCATCAGGGCGGCGATCTGACGGGCACCTACAAGGCTGATACCAAGTCCATGGGCGCCTGCCCGTTGCACCTGTCGACCTATGATCTCACCCGCCACGGGATTTTGATTTCCGGCCAGGCTTATCAAAGCCTGCCGCAGGTGCTGCTAGAGCTTAAGGGCGACGATATTTACGCGGTTGGTGTGTTCGGCTTGATCTTCGGCCGTTACGACAACCTTCAAGGTTAAGGAGAAACGATCGATGAGCACTCCGTATTACATTCCAGAAACCCATATTCCGTTGCCTCCCAAAGACGCCAAGGTCCTCACAACGGCTTGTGATTACTGCATCGTCGCCTGCGGCCTGAAAGTTTACCGTTGGCCGGTTGCCGGCGAAAGAAACGGCGGCCCCAAGGCGTCGCAAAATGCTTTTGGCGTCGATTTTCCGGTCGACCCCCTGGGCCCGTGGGTTGCGCCCAATCAGCACAATGTTGTCCTGCACAAAGGTGTGCCGCACCATGTTCTGATCCTCCCCGACAAGGACGCCAAGTTCGTCAACACCGACGGAGATTCCAGTCTCCGGGGCGGCTGCATCGCGCAGAAATGCTATAACCCGCAGACCCCGACCCGCGACCGGCTAAAATCGCCGTTGATGCGAATCTACGGCATCTTGCAACCGGTGCCCTGGGACTTCGCCCTGGACGTGGCCTCCGCGGTCGGCAAGCACGTGATCAAGGCGCACGGGTCCAACGCCTATGGCGTGAAGACCTATTCCTATCAATTCATCGAAAACACCTATGCGATCACCAAGTTTTCGCTTCGCCATATCAACACGGCCAACTTCACCTTCCACGACACCCCGTCCGATGTCTCTTCTACACCGGGGTTCCGCGATGCCGGTTTCGACAATTTCGGCCCGGCCTATGAAGATTGGCGGGATGCCGAAACGTTGATGATTTGCGGCACCGATCCTTACGAGACCAAGACCATCCTGTTTACCCAATGGATAATGAAGGGCATTCAAAACGGACAAAAATGCATCATGATGAATCCCAGGCGGACAGCCGGCGTTGCCTATGTCGAAAAGAACGGCGGCTTGTGGATGGATGTGACTCCGGGAACCGACCTTCTGGTGATCAACGCCATAGCTCGGGTCATCGTCGAGAATGGCTGGCAGGATAAGGAATGGATCAAGAACTGGGTCAACAACAAGTGGGGCTCGTCTTCGGGTTTCGGCCAGGGCACCCGCAACACGCCGTGGCAGTGGCGCACGACCTGGGGCAAGTTCCAGACCAAGGGTTTTGAGGACTGGAAAAAGTGGCTTATGGCTCAGGACGAATTCAAGCCTGCCAACGCCGCCAAGGTCGCCCAGATCGACGTCAAGAAAATCTATACGGCTGCCGAATGGATGGCCAAACCAAAGGGCGGCAAACACCCGAAAACGTCGATTATGATCGAAAAGGGACTCTATTGGTCCAACAACACCGGCAACACCCAGGCGATCAGCGCCTTGGGCATTATCGTCGGCGCCGGTGGCCGTCCCGGCCAGATGATCGGACGCGCCGGTGGGCATCAGCGCGGTGGCCAGCGCGGCGGCAAGTATCCGCGTAACAAGTCGCCGATGAAGGTCCCCGGTCGTCGTCGGCGGGCACTGGACACCGACACCTGGTTGATGGCCGGCCATACACGGCTGGCCCATTGCATCGGCACAACGTGGATTCAATCCATGTGCGGATCGCAGCAATTGGCCAAGCGGTTCGAGGAATTGGTTGTCGCCAATCCGAACCAGGTGCGGTCCTATGACAAGCAGGACATCATCGACACCCTGAAAAAACGCGCCGATTCCGGCGGCATGGTGGTGTTCAACCAGGACATCTATCTGGTCGACCCAATCGGCAACCGTTATGCCGACATTATCTTCCCCGCCGCGACCTGGGGCGAGGACAATTTCATGCGGGCCAATGGCGAAAGGCGTCTGCGCCTCTACAACAAGTTCTATGACCCGCCAGGCGAAGCCAAGCCCGACTGGTGGATCATTGCTCAACTGGCGAAGCGCATGGGTTTCGACGGTTTCGACTGGAAAGACTCCAACGAGGTCGCCGAAGAATCGGCCCGCTTCTCGCGCGGCAGCCGCAAAGACTTCAACATGATAAAGGTCGCCGCCAAGCGCGAAGGCAAGACCCTGCATGAGAAGTTGGGCGAATTCGGCACCAACGGCATTCAGGGGCCTGTCTTCATGAAAGATGACGGCACCTTGTATGGCACCAAGCGGCTTCACGACACCCAACTGAAGCTGCCGGAAGAAGGACCGGCCGCCGGCAATGTCTTCAACAAGAAGCTCACCCACTTCAACAGCCAGACCGGCCGTTGCAACCTGCAGAAATCGCCGTGGTCGTTGTTCTCCGACTATTGGGAATGGATGAAGCCAAAGGGTGACGAACTGTGGAGTACATCCGGGCGCACAAATGAGCGCTGGCAGTCCGGGTTCGATGACCGGCGTCGTCCCTATATCGTGCAACGCTGGCCCGATAACTACGTCGAGATCAGCCCCGAAGACGCCAAGAAACGGGGTATCGAAAGCGGCGACACGGTGATGGTCTATTCCGACCGGGTACCGAGCCTAAAGGAAACGATCCTCGGCATTGAAGGTTCCGATTATTCGTTCTCAGGCCAGATGAAGGCCGGCAACGTGGAGCTTACGCGGGCTGCCGTCACCGGGGTCGCCATGGTCACGCGCCACATCAAAAAGGGCATGATCTACATGGACTTCCTGCATACCTCGCAACCGGCGAATGCGCTGGAAGGGCGGATCGTCGATTGGATCAGCGGCAACTACAACTATAAAATGGGTGTCGCCAAGGTGAAGAAGATTGGCGTCTCGCCCTACAAGCATACGTTCCGCTCAATGTCCTTCGCGCCACGGGATATCACATGACGTCGGATGCAGCATCGGAGATAGTTACAGGGTCGGTCGCAGAAGAAGTCTGCGGCGCCCTGTCGGGTGTTTTACATAACGGCGTTGATATTCACCGTTGCCTGGCGGCCCAGGCGCTTGGCCGGATCGGGGATGATCGGGCGGTCGAGCCACTTATTGGGTCGTTGTTGGATGAAGACGAAGATGTCCGCACCGATGTGGCGGGCGCCTTGTCTGCCCTGGCCGACCCCAGGTCCGCCGGCCAGCTTATGGAAAACCTACTGGGCGATCCCTGCACGGATGTGAAACTGGCGGCCATCGATGCCCTGGTCCGGCTTGAGGAATCGGATGTGGTTCCTTGGCTTAGAAAGCTCATACATGGCCGCGATGAGGATATCGCTTGGGATGACAGCGAGTTCTTTGAGAACGGCTGGGACGATTGGGTCGATATCCAGATCAAAGCCATCGAAGGGCTGGCCGAATTGGGGATTGCCGAAGCTATTCCCGACATGATCGATGCCATGGAGGATGAAAACGCACAGGAATTGAGCGGCATTGTTTTCAAGTCCCTGGCCCGCCTTGGAGATCCGGGCGTCGATGCCCTCGCGGGCTTCCTTGAGGACCCCGACGAACGCCGGAGACGCCGGGCCATCGCCGCCCTGGCCGGGCTCAAGGGTGAGAAAGTCACAGCGCTTCTAACGGAGGCCTTGGAGGATACGGCGCCAATGGTCCGGTTGGCGGCACTGCAGGCTTTGGCCGAACGGGATGCGCGCGCGAGCAATTTGGCGTCAGTCTTCGACGACGAAAGCTCCGAGGTCCGGGCCGAAGCGGTCCGTCTTTTAGGCGCCGCCCACTCTGAGCTTCTTCAGGAATTGCTCGATGACGAAGCCGCCGATGTGCAAATGGCGGTGATGGGGGTGTTGATCGAGCTGCCGAAACTCGGCAACGCCGATGCGTTGGCCGCCCTGCTGCGGGGAAAATTTGATGACCCCGACCCGCAAATGGTTTTGAACGCCGCCATGACTTTGGCGGAAATTACGCCAGAGGAATCCTTTAAGGATCTGACGGCGCTTCTTGCAGATTTTAACCGCCCCGTGGAAGCCCGTATTGGCGCACTTCGCGGACTGTCCCGGATCAACACCGCGCCGGCGGTGGCGGCGATTATTGGAATCATTGCTGACAGGGAAAGGCCTTTGCGGGTTGAAGCGATGGCAGCCTT
>JACNJX010000058.1 GCA_014382345.1 Alphaproteobacteria bacterium | reverse complement strand
GCGAAGTCCATCACGCCCATGTCGGCGAGCCAGCCGCCGCCCCAGATCCAATGGGTCACCGGGGCATAGACCAGCAGCATCCACAAGCCGCTGAAGATCAGCACGGCGCCGAATTTGATGCGCTCCGGGTAGGCGCCGACGATCAGCGCCGGGGTAATGATGGCGAACGTCATCTGGAACATGAAGAACACGGTTTCGGGAATGTCTCCCGTCAGCGACTCCTTGCCGACGCCGGTCAGGAACATCTTACCCAGGCCACCGACGAGCGCGTTGCCTTCGCCGAAGGCCAGGCTGTAGCCCACCACCAGCCACAACAGCGACATCAGACACGCGATGGCGAAGCAGTGCATCATCACCGACAGCACGTTCTTTGACTGCACCAGACCGGCATAGAAAAGCGCCAGCCCCGGAAGCGTCATGAACAGGACCAGCGCCGTCGACGTCAACATCCAGGCCGTGTTGCCGTCGCTCAAACCCACGGCTAGAGCCGACTCCGGCTGCAATGCGGCAAATGTCGCAAGAACGGCCAAAAAACCGTTGATAAGATTCCGTCTCACCCCTTGTCCCCCTTAATCTCTTACAACGAACATCACACAAAACCCGGCACGGAAAGGCCTCCGGGGGGTTTTCCCTTATGTTCGGTTGCCGGGCACAATGACTCGAATCGCCGGTCGTTGCAATTGGAGATAGGCCCCGGAAATGGGCCGGGCGGAACTTATTGCCCCGTTTGGTCCTTCAGGCGCCGCCGGATCAGGGCTTTTTGATCGTCCAGCAGATCCGAGCGGGGCAGAACCAGTTTCTGTTCGAGAAGGTTCTGCTGGCGCGAAAGCGTACTTTCCAGCACCTTTTCGCGCCGGAGCTTGTCTTCCTGATCCTGCCGGGTCTGGCCCTCCTGGAGATTCAGGGTTCGCTCAAGGCTAAGTGCCGGTTTACGCTGGTCCCGGCTATGGAGGCGGACGAACTGCTGTTGCTTATTGCGTTCCCGCTTGTCGATAAGGTCCTGCGCCTTGACCATCTGGCGCTGCTCCAGCAGAAGATCGCGGGTTCGGCGTTCCTGGTCCTTCTGCAGCTTTTGGGTTCGCATGTATTGTTCGCGCACGCCCGGGACCTGCTCCAGACAGGTGCGCGTGCCGGTCTTCTTGTCGGTCAAGGTGGTGCGAAACGGCCCGCAATCGAGGGTATGAAAGGCCTCTACCGCCGGGGCAAACCCGGTAGTTATTAAAAAAGCGATGAACACATAGGCACGAATCATGGACGCGAGCCCTTATACTTTCCCGACACTTTCCAAAATCCTGGATTCTGAAGCAGGAGATAATGGCACAAAATACCGATTCCGGCGATTTTGGAGAGCCGGAGCTACTTTCCCCCGGCCTATTTGCCCCAGTCAGCCCAATCGACATCGCCTCTTTCCGGCAGCAGTTCCTGCACCACCTGACGCAGGCGCAACACCATCATCCCGACGATGCCTTTCATCACCGGGTCCATGTCGTCCACCATCTGCTGGAATTCCTTGCGCGACATGGCGCTGGCTTCCGTCGGTTCGGCGGCAACAACGGTGGCGACGTGGGGGGATCCGTCGAACAGCGCCAGTTCGCCGACCACGTTCCCCTTGCCGAGACTGGCGATGGACCTGGGCGCATCCCCGAAATACCCTTTGCAGACGTCGACGCTGCCCTTGAGGATCAGATAAACCTTTTCCCCATTCTCGCCTTCGCGCAACAGGACATCGCCTTTATCGAAGGTCACTCTTTTGTAATCGCCCTGCGAATTCATACCCATTGCTCCCTTGCTCCAGCGTACCGGTACACTACATAGTATGGACGACATCCAATCATAGCCTCTATGGTGAAGGGGACAACCGCCAGCAAGAACTTAAGGAACAGGCATGAAAAAGGTTTTACTGGTCGATGACGAGCCCCTGATCCGGCAATTCCTCAAGCTGCATTTCGAAACCGGCGGCTATCAGGTGTCGGAGGCCGAAAACGGCCGCGACGCGCTGGACCGGGCCGCGAGCGAAATGCCGGACCTGATTGTCATGGACATGAACATGCCGGTGATGACCGGCTGGGATGCGGCGAAGGCGCTGAAAAAACCGGGCGCGGCGACGGCAGGCATTCCCATTATCGCCCTGACCGCGCAAAAAACGACGGAAGACCAGACCGCCGCTCATGAAGCGGGCTGCGATACCTTTGTCGATAAACCGATTGATGCGGAGCGCCTGTTCAAGGCCGTGGAGAGGGTTCTCAGCTAGGAGGGGACAACGGCTTGACCGGCGTAGTACAGGCCGGGTCTTCGTGCATTTTCCAGTAAAGTTCAGAAAGCCGTTGTGTTACCGGTCCCGGCGCGCCGTCGCCGACCGCTTCGCCGTCAACGGTGCGGACCGGCATGATACCGCCCGCCGTGGAGGACAAAAATACCTCGTCGGCGCCGCGAAGTTGATCGACCGGCAGACGGGCCAGGCGGCCATCGATGTTCAACGTTCCGGAAAGTTCCAATACCGTTTGGCGGGTAATGCCTTCCAGCACGCCGCTGTCCGGCGACGTAAGAATTCCGCCTTTTAGGGCGAAGATGTTCCAGCCCCGGCCTTCGGTGACACAACCTTCCTCGTCCAGCAACACGGCGTAATCCGCGCCCCGGTCGTAGGCCTCGAACAGCGCCCCGACAAAATCCAGCCGTCCGAAGTTCTTCACCGTCGGGTCAACGGCCTCGGTCGGGATACGGATGGTGTTGGCTACAACGATGTCGCAGCCTTCGGTCATTTCCTCATCCGAAACGATGGCGTGATAGGGCGTCGCCCAGGCCATCAGGCGGTTTTTGCAGGTCCTGAGATCCTTGTTGGCGCCCTTGGGCACCCCCCGGGTCGCAACCAGCATCAAGAAAGCGTCGTCCAGCCCCAGCCTTGCAACGCAGCCATGGCAGATTTCGGCAATGGCGTCACGGTCATAGCCCAGCGAGTCATAGCGCCGCTTGTCGAGCCCTTGCTGGAACCGGTCAAGGTGGTCGTCGAGGCGGAAAAAACGTCCCTTCCAGACATGCACCGCATCATAGCACATGTCGGCCAGTTGAAACCCCATGTCCGTGACCGGAATGCGAAGCTGGGAAAAAGGCATGTACTCACCGTCCATAAACCCGACGCCGTCACTGCCGTAATCTGTATGGTCGCTCATGTCGTTCTCCCTGGTAATTCCGCTTTCACGGATTTCAACATCGTGCGCCCGGCAAAGCCGTCCTTAAAAACCTACAAACATAGGGTTTACGGGACTGCGCATCGTTATTACATAACATCCGTATATAACACCGGCCCTGGTTGACGACCGCAGTCCGGTGCGTAGAATTTGTTTAAACTTTGTCAAAGCCGAAGAGGAAAGCAATGAGTTATTCTGATCTGGAAACCACCGACAACGGGAACCTCGTCAACCACACCGACTGGACCGAGGAAATCGCCCGGGAAATCGCCGCCGGAGATGGCATTGCCGACCTGACGGAAAAACATTTTGACCTGCTCAATTACCTTCGCGATCAGTTTGAAAATCACAACGGCAACCAGCCCAACGAACGCCATATGGTCAAGGCCATGTCGGAAGTGTGGGGCGAAAAAATTTCAACCAAGGAACTGTACGACCTGTTCCCGAAACAGCCCTCCAAACAGGCGACGCTCATCGCCGGTCTGCCGGAAACCCGGCGCAAGGGCGGCTACTGACTCCGGTCGGCCAAAAAGATGGGAACCGACAAACAACCCCCCTTGAAGGTCTATTGGCAGCCTGGTTGCTCGAGTTGCCTCAAGACCAAGGAATTCCTGATCGCCAACGGCATGAACTTCGAGTCCATCAACGTCCTGGAAAACGAACGCGGATTCCGGGAGCTTGAAGCTTTCGGCGTCAAACTTGTTCCCATCGTCGCCCGCGGGTCGGATTGGGCCAACGGCGCCGTCTTTCGCGACGTCGCCCGGGTTGCCGGTTTCGAATGGGCCGGCCATGACATGCTATCGCCGCCCGACATGCTGGACCGCATCAACGGCATTCTCGGGGGCGCCAGGCGCTTTGCCGCACAAATTCCCGAGGATATCCTCGATACCATGCTTCCCGGACGGCCCCGGTCCTACCGGCAACTGGCCTATCACATCTTCAATATCCCGGACGTGTTTCTCGACCATCTCGAACACGATGCGCCCTACACCTATGAGGCGCTTATCAGCATTCTGCCCGACGACATGGCCAGCAAACAGGACTTGCTGGACTATGGCGAACGCGTGCAATCACGGCTCAATGACTGGTGGGAGACGGCGGGGCGCGAGACTGATTTCAGCCGGGACGGCGACGTCTATTACGGCGACGTGACCCTGCACGAGGTGCTGGAACGCACCGGCTGGCATTCGGGCCAACACACCCGGCAACTGATGCTGACCCTGGAAAAGCTCGGCATTGTCCCGGACCGGCCGTTGCTCGACGACGCTTTCGCCGGCTTGCCGATGCCGAACGAAGTCTGGGATAACGAAACGACGTTCGATTAATCACGCTCAGAAGACCCCGGCCAGCACCTTCCTGAAAGCCCGGTCCCGTTTCAGGTGCCATTCCCGGCTCATGGCCTCGCCTCGGGTGGCGAAGCGTTCCGCATACAGCAAACGCCATTGCCGGCCGCGCGTCGATTTCGCGCCGGCGCCCGTGTTGTGCGCGGCCAGGCGCTTGTCTAGGTCGTTGGTCCAGCCGACATAGGTGCGGGGGCCTCCCTTGCCTTCGCTGCCGAGAATGTAGACGAAACACCCCATTGTATTAATCATCCAGGCCGGGCTGGCCGCGGCCTTTCTTGATGCCGGAACGCTTGCGCTTGGTTTCCAGGCGGCGCTTTTTCGAGCCCAGCGTCGGCTTCGTCGCCCGGCGGCGTTTCGGCGGTACGGCGGCGTCCCGGATCAACGCCACCAGCCGGTCCTGGGCGTCCTTGCGGTTTCGATCCTGGCTGCGAAAATTATTCGCGGTCAGTACAAGCACGCCATCCAGCGTCATACGCCGCCCCGCAAGGGACTTCAGGCGGCGGAACACGGACGGGCTCAAGGCGGGGCTGTTTAAGGCATCGAACCGGAGCTGGACGGCGGTTTCCACCTTATTGACGTTCTGGCCGCCGGGGCCGGGGGCGCGGATGAAGCGCTCCTCAATCTCGTCGTCGGCAAGGGTGATGGTGTCGGTGACGCGAATCATGGGGCAGTTTAACCCTGAAACACGCCTATTGCGGAACCGTTTCCTTGGTTTTCAGGAACCGGATTTCGGGCCAGTCCTCTTCCGTGGTGTTCATATGCCAGGCGTTGCGGGCCATGAACACGCCGACGCCGTCGTGGTCTTCGGACATGCTGGCTTTATTGGCGGCGACGAAATTCTTGATCATCTGGTTGTCTTCGGCCTCAATCCATCGCGCGGTGTAAAGCTCGGTCGGCTCGAAGTGCACCGGCACGTCGTATTCGGTGCGGATGCGGTCGGCCATGACTTCGAACTGCAACGGCCCGACCACGCCGACGACCCAGTCCGGCCCGTGCGACGGCTTGAAGACGCTGGCAGCCCCTTCTTCGGCCAATTGCTGCAACGCCTTGCCGAGATGCTTGGCGCGCAGCGGATCATCGGGGCGCACCTTCTGCATCATCTCCGGCGCGAAACTGGGAATGCCGGTAAAGGTCAGCACCTCGCCTTCGGTCAGGCTGTCGCCGATACGCAGGTTGCCGTGGTTGGGAATGCCGATGATGTCGCCCGCCCAGGCTTCTTCGGCCAGGCCCCGGTCCTGGGCCAGAAACAGC
This sequence comes from Alphaproteobacteria bacterium, assembly GCA_014382345.1. GTDB lineage: Bacteria > Pseudomonadota > Alphaproteobacteria > Rhodospirillales > Casp-alpha2 > Casp-alpha2. Next base: position 30,063 of record JACNJX010000058.1, on the reverse strand, counting down.
ACCGGGTTGTGCACGTTCAGCGCCTTGCCGGAGCGCACATGGTTCAGTTTCTGGCCGCGCTTGAAACGCCCGCTGCACAGGCGCACGAAGGCGATGCGGTCGCGGTGCTTCGGGTCCATGTTGGCCTGGATCTTGAAGACAAAGCCGCTGACCTTGTTCTCGGTGGGTTGCACCGACTGGTCCGCGCCGTCCCGTTTGGCCGGCTGGGGGCGCGGCGGCGGCGCCAATTCGACCAAACCCTGCAACAATTCGCGGACTCCGAAATTGTTGATGGCGCTGCCGAAAAAAACCGGCGTCTGATGCCCTGACAGGTAGGCATCCAGGTCGAAATCAGGGCAAAGTCCCTTGGCCATTTCCACGTCCGAACGCAGCTTCGCGGCCTCGAATTCGGGTAGTGCTTCGTCCAGGCGCGGATCGTCCAGTCCTTCACAGGCCAGGCTTTCTTCCGGCATTTCCCCTTTCGAGCGCGACAGCAGCCCGAGTTGATCCTTAAACAGGTCGTAACAGCCGAGAAACCCCTGCCCCATGCCGATGGGCCAACTGGCCGGTGTCACTTCCAGCGCCAGGGCCTGTTCGATCTCGTCCAGGATTTCAAACGGCTCGCGGGCTTCGCGGTCCATCTTGTTGATAAAGGTGATGATCGGCATGTCGCGCAGCCGGCAGACTTCGAACAACTTGCGGGTTTGCGCCTCGATGCCCTTGGCGGCGTCGATGACCATGATGACCGAATCCACCGCCGTCAGGGTGCGGTAGGTGTCCTCACTGAAATCTTCGTGGCCGGGGGTGTCGAGCTGGTTGAAGGTGAGGCCGTCGTATTCAAACGTCATCACCGAAGACGTCACCGAAATGCCGCGCTCGCGCTCGACCTTCATCCAGTCCGAATGGGCACGGCGCTGGGCGCCGCGTGCCTTGACGGCGCCGGCCAACTGGATAGCGCCGCCGAACAGCAGCAATTTTTCCGTTAGCGTCGTCTTACCCGCATCGGGGTGCGAAATAATGGCGAACGTGCGGCGGCTGGCGACGGCTTTGTCGAGAGAGGTCACAATAGGTTCCAGGGGGGCTGAGGTGTTATCCGGGGCTTTATTTAATCCCCTAGGCCCGGCTCCGCCACCAAAAAAGCGGAAATTCGGCCGGATTTCCTTGGACCCTGTTCTTTCGGGTGGGGGGAATCCCTGCCCCGGCGGATTTTACTTTGGCGACGCTTTTCTATATTCATGTGCTCAATCAAACGCTTAAGCCCCATCCGAACGGCAACGGATAGGGAAACCAACCCCAACCGGGGATCAGGGACGCCACCAGAGATGCCAAATGATACTGCTGCCATGACACCCGCCGCCTTAGCGGAAATCAAGGAACGCCTGTTCCCTGAGGCCAGCCGCCTGCGCGGAGAGCTGGTGGAAAAACTGGCCGAACTGGAAGACAAGGCGGCATCGAACCACCTGCAGTCGACAGTGCGCAACCTCGCGCTCCATGTCTCAAGCCTGGTGCAGGACGGCCGCACGGACCTCGCCGGGCTGTCCGATCTGGTACGCCTGCTGACGGCCAATGCCTTTTCCTTCCGGGCGCGAAAACTGGGTGATTATGTCGGCGAATGTTCCGGCACCGAGAACGAAAAGCTTCTCGAAAGTCTGTTTATATCACTGAGCCGGGACGCTGACGGCAACGCCATCGCCTTCGAGGGTTTCCAGTCGACCGTCGAACGCGAAGCCTTCGGCATCGTCATCACCGCGCATCCGACCTTTTCCATTTCCAAGGACCTGACCCGCACCCTGGCCGAACTGGCGGCCCGTTCCGGTGGCGCGGATGCATCCGACGGCAGGGATTTGGCCGGCCTGATGGAAGACGTTGCCGTCACCCGGCACGGATCACCCGACGCCATCACGCTCGACGACGAGATGGACTTCGCCCTGATGGCCATCGGCAATATCCGCAGGGCGCTCCGGCGCGCCTACCGGGTTTTGTTCGCCGTCGCCCGTGATATCTATCCCGATGACTGGCAGCGCCTGACGCCGCAACTTCTCAGTGTCGCCAGTTGGGTCGGCTATGATCTGGACGGGCGATCCGACATCAGTTGGGCGGATTCCTTGAGAAAACGCATGTCCGTGGAACGCCTGGCCCTTGAGGAATATCTGGACGCGCTCGATGGTCAGGACGGGCTCGACGATGTTCGCGGGCGGCTGCAATCCACTCTGGCAATGCTGGTAGAAGACTTAAAGCGTCTGCCCGCCGACCCGGACGACGCCGATGCCGTCGGTGGCTTCAGCCGGGCGCTGGTGGAAAGCCTGGAAACCCGGCTGGTGGACATGGGCTGGATCATCGAACGGCTGGGCGAGGAAATCGCCAATGCCGGAAAAAATGCCCCCGACCTGGCAGTGCTCAGGGCCGAGATGGCCAATTACGGGCTCGCCTTTGCCCACACCCACGTCCGACTCAACGCGACCCAGATCGCCAACGCCATCCGCCACGATGTCTCCCTGACCTCGTCGCCGGAAGACCCGGCCAACCGGCGGCGCTATCTGCGCAACATCAGCGAGCTTCTGGAAACCGTCGAGCCGGAAACCATCAATTTCGGCTCCATCATGCGCGAACGCATGTCGGCCAAGCGTCTGGTCATGCTGGTGGCGCAGTTCCTCAAGTTCGTTGATGCCGACGAGCCGGTCCGCTTCCTCATCGCCGAATGCAACACCGCCTTCACGGTGCTGTCCGCGCTCTATTTCGCCAAGCTGTTCGGGATCGAGGACAAGATCGATATCTCGCCGTTGTTCGAGACGTCGCAAGCCCTCGAACAGGGCCATGAGATCATCGCCGAATTGCTCGACAACCCGCAATACGTCGACACCATCCGCCGCCGCGGGCGCTTGTGCATTCAGACCGGCTATTCCGACGCCGGGCGCTTCATCGGCCAGATTCCGGCCTCCTTGGCGCTGGAGCGCACCCGCATCAAACTGGCCCAACTTATGGAGAAACGCGGGCTGACGGACGTCGAACTTGTCATCTTCGACACGCACGGGGAATCCATCGGCCGCGGCGCGCATCCGTTGAGCTTTTCCGACCGGCTGGATTACATCTACCCCCCGGCGGCGCGTGCCGCCTTCGCCAAGGCCGGCATCTCCATCAAGCAGGAAGTCAGCTTTCAGGGCGGCGACGGTTATGCCTATTTTGCCAACCCGGAACTGGCCTTCGCCACCGTGTGCCGCCTTTTGGATCACGCCCTCACCGGCCCCACAGATGAGCAGGACGAGGCCGCGGATTCAGACCCGTTCTACGAAGACAACGACTATTCCCTGGATTTTTTCATGTCCCTGAAAGGCTTCAACGAACGCCTGATGGACAACCCGGATTACGCGGTGACGCTGGACCTGTTCGGCCTCAACCTGCTCTACCCGACAGGATCCAGGACCATGAAGCGCCAGCACGAAGACGGCAGCCAGGTGGATATGGAACACCCGTCGCAGGTGCGCGCCATCCCCCACAACGCCATCCTGCAGCAATTGGGGTATCTTTCGAATACCATCAGCGGTCTCGGCAAGGCCATCGCCAAGGACCAGGAACGCTTTTCCGAATTTTTCCGCAAGTCCGACCGCCTCAGGAGACTCATGTCGATGGCGGTCTATGCGCGCCACCTTTCGGACCTGGACCGGCTGCACGGCTATATTTCGTTGTTCGACCCGACCATCTGGGTCCGGCGCTCCACGGTCGAGACCAATCCGGAACGGATCAAGCAGATGCAGCACCTGACCCACATCCTGCGCCATTCATCCCGGCACGAGAAAATGAACCGGGTCTACCGCATTTTCCTGAACGATACGGTGTACCTGGACCAGGCGTTAAAAGACCTGGACGCGGAAAGCCTGCTGCCCGATTACGCCGAGGAATTCCTGCCGGACCTGGAACTGTTGCACGGGCTTCGCATCGCCCTGATCCACGAAATTTTCCTGCTCATCGCCCGCATGCCGCGCTTCACCAACCTGGCGCGCTCGGCCGACGACGTCATCAACGAATTGCTGCACCTCAACATCAAATACGGCGTCGATGTCCTGCGCAAAGGGTTCCCGGTGTCCGAAGCCGCCCCCGACCCCGAGGCCTTCGGCGAAGCCGCGACCTACCGCACCGATGCCGAGCAGGGCTACGAGCGCGAACACCGGGAACTGTTCGACCCGATCGAAGAGCTTTTCGACGTGGTGCGCCGAACCGGCACCGCCATCACCCACATCACCGGCGGCGTCGGCTAAGCCCGCGCCGCCTCAAAACGGGGAACGACCATGGATATACGCCTAAACGGACGCAACGCGCTGATCACCGGCGGTAGCCTGGGCATCGGCTTCGCCATCGCCGAGCGCTTCGCCAAGTCCGGCGGGAATGTCGCCATCGTCGCGCGTCGCCGGGACGCGCTGGAACAGGCCCGGGACGCCATCCTTGAGAACGCCAAGCCTGAGAATGCCGGGGCCAACGTCGTCGCCATTTCCGCCGACATCACCCGGGCGGACGAATGCGAACGCGCGGTTGCCGAGGCCAAGGACGCCCTCGGGTCCATCGATATCCTGGTCAATAACGCGGGATCGTCCCAGAAAGGCCCGTTCGAAGAGATCACCGACGAGATCTGGCAGGCCGATCTGGACATCAAGCTGTTCGCCGCTATCCGGTTCAGCCGCCTGGTACTGAGGGACATGAAGGAGCGGAAATGGGGGCGCATTATCAACGTATTGAATTCCGGGGCCAAAGCGCCGCCGGCGGAAGGCGCGCCGACCGCCGTTACCCGCGCCGCCGGTCTGGCCATGACCAAGGCCATGGCCGGTGAATTTGCGCCCCACAACGTGCTTGTCAATTCGCTGCACGTCGGGCGCATCAAATCCGACCAATGGGTGCGCCGGGCCGACGGGCAGGATCGCGACCTCGACGAGCTCTATGCGGAAATGGGCAAGATCATACCCTTGGGCCGGGTTGGCGAGGCGGAGGAATTCGCCAACATCGCGTGCTTCCTGGCGTCCGACGCGGGATCCTACATCACCGGCACCGCCATCAACGTCGACGGCGGCCTGACACCGGTCACCTGATTGGAAATATGAAAAATATGAAAGCCTGGGAAATCACATCCGCCGGCGGCATCGACGCGCTGGAGTTGAAGCAGCGTCCGACGCCGCAGCCCGGCCACAACCAGGTGCTTGTTCGCGTCGGCGCGTCGTCGATCAACTACCGCGACCTGTCGACCATCCGCGACCCGGAGGCGCGCAAGCTGGCCTATCCGACGATCCCCAATTCCGACTGTGCCGGCGTTGTCACCGCCATCGGCGACGGCGTTACGAATATTGCCGTAGGCGACCGGGTCATGGGCTGCTTTTTCCAGGATTGGGAGACCGGCGGCGTCAGCCCGAAGGCCATGGCGTCCGCGCTCGGCGGCCCCATCGACGGGGTGCTGGCGGAAGAGGTGGTTTTGAATACCGCCGCCGTCGTCCCGGTGCCGGAACACCTGAGCCTGGAAGAAGCCTCCACCCTGCCCTGCGCCGCGCTGACGGCGTGGCACGCGTTGACCGCCGACGTGCCGGTCGAAGCCGGCGAAACGGTCCTGTTGCTGGGCACCGGAGGCGTTTCGGTGTTCGCGCAGCAGTTCTGCGCCATGCTGGGAGTACAGACCATCGTCACGTCTTCCAGTGACGATAAGCTGGCCCACATCCGGGAATTGGGCGCGGCCCAGACCATCAACTACAAAACCGATCCCGACTGGGAAAAAACCGTCCTCGACATGACGGACGGGCTTGGCGTCGACCGGGTGGTCGAAGTCGGCGGGCCGGGCACCTTGCAGAAGTCCATTACCGCTGTGCGCGTCGGCGGACGCATCCAGTTGATCGGCGTGCTGACCGACCCCGGGGCCAAGATCGCGCCGGTCGATATCATGCGTAAATCGATCACCGTCAAGGGGATCTATGTCGCCCCGGCGGAGATGTTCCGCGCCATGGCCGCCGCCATCGAAGAACATCGGCTCCACCCCGTCATCGACCAGGTGTTCGATTTCGAACAAGCCCGCGGCGCCTATCACGCCATGGCCGAAGCCGGGCATTTCGGAAAGATCGTGATCCGGGTGGAGTGATTCTTTGATTTAACGAATAAACCGCTCGGCGTAATCCGCACCGAGGCCGACGGCCTCGAAATGCTCGCGGGCGGTCCGGATGCGGTCGAACACGTCCGTCGCCCCGGTGGTGACGCCGTTTTCGTCGCAATAGAGCACCGCCCCGGTGTTGTGGAACAGCGTAACCATTTCCTCGCAGTCATCATCGACGACAAGGGTATGGATTTCGCCCGGCGGCTCGTAAACGTAAGACCCGGCCTTCGCCACCCAGTCGTGCTCCAGATACCGCCACGAGCCCTTGATGACGAGGCCGTGCACCGGCCCCGGATGGCGGTGGCGCGACAGGAACCCGCCGCCGCGCACGCGGGTCAGGTGAATCCAGTAGCCATTGGACGCGTTCAGGCAAAGCGGCCGCGACCAGCGCCCCGGCGCCAGCGGCACCCACAGCCGTTCGTCGTCTTCGGCGAAGGCATCCTTGATGAAGATTTCCGGCAGCATATCGACCGGCTGCGGCCCATCGTAGGGTTTGAGGCCGTCCTTGTCGGATGGCGGCGGCATGGCGTCCATGGGGGGCTCCCTGTTGTCCGTGTTGACAATGATTGAACAACTGATCGGACCCGTTTGTAAAGGAAACCGCCCTGCCGTCCCCCCTTGGCATCGCCTAATCCTTGCGGCATGGTTTTGCCATGAACCTCGCCTTTCCCCTCCTGGCCGCCGTCCTGATACTTTTCGGGAGTGTGCCGGCCGTTCAGGCGGATCCGCTCCCCGCCAAACCGCCGGCGCGTCTGGAGGTCACCGTTGCGCCCAGAGTCCAAAACCGGCCGCCGCGCCCAAAGGGTACGCCCGAAGACGCCAACTGGTGGCATTACGGCGTCACCATCCGGGAGGTCACGGGGCAGGCCGGGGTGACCCTGACCGGCTGGACGAAATGCTATGTCGGGCCGAGGCAATCCGCCTGCGAAATGGTACGGGCAAACTTCAAATCCCTGTTCGGCACCGACCGGGTGCCCGCGGGCGGTTCCATCCGTCTAAAAAAACCGGCTTGGGTGTGGGCGGATAAAAGCGTGCCGCAAATGGGTGTGGAGGCCCGTTATATTGGAGTGGATGACAACGGAAACCCCGTGCAGGCAGGGTACACCTTCCGTCTTACGTCAAATTAGGGGTAAGCGGGAAAATCAGGCGGCGACTTCTGAACGGTTGCGTCCGGACCGCTTGGCCGTGATCAGGGCGCCATCGACGCGGGACAGGAAGTCCCGCTCGCTTTCCCCGGGACCGTACAGGGCGACGCCGAGGCTCACCGTCACCGTGACCCGCCCGCCGCGCAGCGGGAAGGAATGCTTTTCGACCTCGGTGCGGATTTTTTCGGCCAGGGCGCGGGCCTGTTCCAAATCGCAGTTTTCGAACAGGAGCAGGAATTCCTCGCCGCCCCAGCGGCAGATGACGTCGCTTTCCCGCACCGTGCGGCGGATGACGTCGACAACCCCGCTGAGGATGATATCGCCGGCCAGATGGCCGTGGGTGTCGTTGATATTTTTGAAATGGTCGATGTCCAGCATAGCCAGCGACAATTTCCCTTTTTCCCGATCGGCCAGGGTCATCGCCCGGCGCAGAAGGCTGTCGAAGACCTGGCGGTTGAGCGCGCCGGTCAGTTTGTCCTTGGAGGCCATTTCCTCCAAGCGGCGCTGATAGGCGCCGAAAGTCAGATGGGCGACAAACAACACCAGCGCGGTAATCGCCGCCGCCACCAGGACGTTGATCAACAGGGTCGTTAGGATTCCCTTTTCGCCGTCCGCGCCGTCCTGTTCGACCAGCAAAAGCCACTTGAATTCCGGCACCGCGCGGCTGTTGACGAACATGGTTTGCCCGTCACGCTCGTAGGTGAAATCGCCGCCGGTGGAGGTCAGAATCTGCGTAGAAATTGCGCCCATGCCCGGACGCTGGCGGATATTGTCAGGACCACGGTAGGTTTCCCCATGCAGGGTGACCTGCCCTTCCCGGTCGACAAAAAGGATGCGCCGCCCGTAACGCTTTTCATAGGCATCCACCAAACCCTTGACCGCATCGATGGCGAGGCCGACCCCGGCGGACCCGATGAATTCCCCCGCATAGTCGTAAACCCGGTAGTTGATGAACACCGTCAGCCGGTTCCGGTCCGCCGTATCCCGGTCCAGGTTGATTTCGTAATCATCCTTCATGGCGCGGACGCGGAAATACCATTGATCCCCCGGGTCGCCCTCTTTCACGGTTTTGAGGATGCCGGTGGGATGGAAATAACGCCGGGTTTTATCCGAAACGAAATAGCTGGTCACCGTGCCGTAGCGCTTCTGGATGGAGGCCAGATAGCGGTTGACCTGCTGTTCGTCCTTTTCACCATTCAGCACCCAGTCGCGCAGGAAGGTGTCCTGCGCCATCAGCGACGAAATAAAGATCGGCCGAAGGAGGTCGCGCTGGATTTCCGAATAGATGTTGTCGCTGGTCAACGGCAGGGTAGTTTCCGACATCTGCTTGCGCAGCGACGTCTGGGCGACGAAATAGCTGATCAGGCTGGTCGCCAAAAACCCCGACACCAGCAATACCGTGATCACCGCGATCAGGTTGCGTTTCTTTTTTTCCATGGATTATCCGGCCCGTTTTTGTAATAGATTTCAGGCAACCCCAACGCCAGCGCCGCATACAGCGGACAGGCACTTTAGCGCACGCACGCCATAAGAGAAACAGATCGATTCCAGAAACCACTGAGGAGAACCGTCGTGTTGCTACCAACGTCCGCATTATTCAACAGCCCAAGTTTTCCACTCGAAAATGGCGGGGAACTTGAGGGGCTCGATGTTGCCTTTGAAACCTATGGCACGCTGAACGAAGCCGGGAATAATGGAGTATTGGTGTGCCATGGCTACACCAATAACCAGCACGCCGCCGGTGATGAAAATGGCTGGTTTTCCGGTCTCATCGGGCCCGGCAAGGCCGTCGATACCAACCGTTATTTTGTCGTTACCACCAATATGCTGGGCTCGGCTTACGGCAGCACCGGCCCTGCCAGCATAAATCCCGCCACCGGCAAACCCTATGGCCTCGATTTCCCCGATATCACGGTTGGCGATATGGTGAATGCGCAAATCCGCCTGTTGGATCATCTCGGCGTCAAACAACTGGCAGCCGTCATCGGCAATTCCTTCGGCGGCCATCTCACGTTTCACTGGGGCACGGCCCATCCAGACCGCATGAGGGCGCTCGTTATCGTCGTCAGCGCGCTAAAGGGACGGGGAGACCCTGCCTCCGTAGACATGCTCATAGATCGCTTCAGGCAATGTCCCGGCTGGAACGGCGGCCAATATTACGGCCACGAGAAAGAGGCGGGTATTTTCGATGAAATGAAAAAAATCCGGATCGAGACACTCAAAAATTATGGCTACGACAAAAAAATCCGCGAAGACGTCGGCGACAGGCCGGACCTTATAGACAAACACCTCGCCGAGTTGGCCGAACCATGGGCCGAGCAGTTCGATGCCAACGCCCTGATCGTGTTACGCAAAGCCGCCATTCAATTTGACGCGCGCGCCAAGGCCGCCAATATCCAGGCGCCGGTCCTATACGTGCTGTCACGCAGCGACGATGTCTTCCCGCCATCGATTGCACCGGACACCATGAATCTGCTCAAAGAGGCGGGTGTGGACGCCCGTTATTTTGAACTCGACAGCGACAATGGGCACCGCGCCCCATCGGTGGATTGGCAGGGATGGGCGAAGGAATTAGAAGAATTTATGAATAACCGGGCGTTCTAAGGGCGGAAGAATTCAGTCCGTCGTTGCCCGCCTGACCAATGAAAAAGGCCCCGTAAAGGGGCCTTTTTCATTGGTAGCGGAGGCAGGATTTGTTCAAGACCCTACAATAATCAGGAATGTGTAACTGTACGATGCAAGTGGTTGCGGGGGCACGATCTCTACCATTTCGTATGCAGGTATCTACGTTCCTTCAAATCCTATTTAGTTAAGTTTAACAGGGAAAGAAAATTGTGCCTGAAAAGGGAGTAATCCTAACAAAGGATCCGGCGATTTCGTTATGATATCAACTTTTTTATTGGCAGGGGCCGGTGATCGGAATTGGGGGGGGGACTTGCAAATTAACCCCGCTTCAGGCCATCTCTGAAATGGATGGGAAATTATTCGCCTGCCGCAGAACACAATTTCCACCAATTTTTAAAGGCGGTCTCTTCAAAAGTTAAAGTCGTCCCGCTTCCACCGGTTCTGTTGCTCCAAGATTCCAGATTTGTTTCCGGCACGGCGACCAGAAAGGGAATACCTGAGGCGATACCGTTCAGTATTTCATCGTTCAGGCCGCCACCATGCGCTTCTTCGTCACCGAATTTCTCGACCACAATCAGGTCGGCTCCATCCATTACTGCGCGATGAAGAATCGCCGTCGTTTCCGTAAGGGCGGCACGGTCCAGCGAACATTCGCGGTTGGTCCAGCTTTCACGCGTTGGCCTGTTGAGGGAACAGGTTCGACCCGTTTGAATATCGACGGCAACCACTTCCATCATGCCGCTATCTTCCATCGGGCGCTTTTGCTGAAGGATTCCGGCGACCTTGACGCCTTCCGCTTTTAGCGTGTCGACAAATCTATACAGGCTCTCCCGGTCACCGGTCTTGGGCGCATACACTGCGGCCGCGAAGGAAGGAGGTGCTGGCATGTTCTTATTCGCTCAATTTACGGGAGCGCAACCAGCCGGCAAAAGCCATCATCAAACCCAGTACCAAAAGAACCCAATAGCGGATTTCCGGTATCGAGATTTCCGGGTTTGCCGGTGCCCGCACAAAACGAATATAGATGACCGTAACAATGGCAAGAACAGCGAGCGCCGCACCGCCCCATTTCAATAAAAACACCAGCCGTTCAGGCCGCTGCTTCATACTCATTGAGCCCTCAATTCATATTGGGCTTTCACACCCCTATCCGAAAGTTCAAGGCAACCAAGGGCCGCCTGGGCCGTTTTCATCGCCCGTTCAAGACAGGAGGATACCGACGGTCCTTCAAAATAATTGCCGGTGACGAACAGGCCCGGAGTGTGCTTTTCCGCGTCCCGCAGACAGGCAGTGCGTTCCATATGGCCAATTTCGTATTGCGGCAATCCTAACGGCCAATATTTGACCCGCGCGACAACCGGCTCACCTCGCGCCCCGATCAGGTCACTGAACTCTTTTCGTGCCAGGGCAATCAAGTCGGCTTCGGGAAGCCGCGCCAGGTCGGGTGCCCGGGCGCCGCCGAAATACCCGGTCACCGCCACGCACCCCTCGGGCGCACGCCCCGGGAACATGGTCGAGCCGAATTGGGCGCCATTGATAAGCCGCCCTTCACCTTGCGGCACGAGAAAGCCAAGGCCGTCCAGGGGATGGTCCACCTGGTTTCGTTTGAAGCCAAGGAAGACAACGGCCAGAGACGGCGCCTTGATCTCCCCTGCCGCGGTAGCGGCGGCATCATCGAGTCCGTCCAGGAACTGTGCTGTCACGTGCGGTTGGGTAGCGATGACGACCGCCCTTGCATCAAAACTTCCGGCTGATCCCGCGTCTATTTTGAAGCCCCATGGACCCCGCCGAACGCGTTGAACGGCAATACCCGTTTGAATGCACCCGCCCAATCGAGCGGAGAGGGCCCTCGGCAGCGCGCCTATACCGTCGCTCCAGGAATACAGGCGGCTTCCCGGCATCTTGGCGCCCTGTTGATAACGCCGGAACATGCCCAGCGACACCGAGCCGAATTCCCGTTCCAGGGCGACCAGCTTCGGGAACACCGCTGAAACCGATAAGTCCGCCGCCTTGCCGGCATAGATCCCGGCGACCATGGGGTCTATGACGCGCTCGGTGAACTCCCTGCCGAAGCGGCGGCTACAAAACGCCATCACCGTTTCGTCTTCGCCGTCCAACTGATGGGGAAGCAGGAATTCCGCCATCATCCGCAATCGTCCCGTCACGGAAAGATACCCCGAGGTCAGAAAACCCATGGGCCCGGCGGATATTCCCGAGAGGGTTCCGTCGGCGACCAGATAGCGTTTTTGCACCCCCTCGCCGAGATCACAGCGCTGATCATCCAGGCCCAAGTCCGTCGATAACCCGGTGGCAGCAGTAGACGCCGCGTTGATCGTGCTTGGCCCGTGTTCCATGAGAAAGTCGCCGATGCGCTCGGACTGGGCGTTGCCGCCGGGTCGGGTCTGGCGTTCCAGCACCACTACTTTGCGGCCTTGGCGTTTCAAGGCGTGCGCCGTAGCAAGACCGGAAATGCCGCCGCCGATAATGGCCACATCCACGGTCATCCGCCTGTTCCTTGGTTTGGTTTGCCGCCGCGGCCTTTGAACTTCTCGCGCGCCAGGGCGCCGATGATCTCGGCGGTGACTTCGGTGCCCCCGTTGGCGCGGACTTTGTCCTCTGCCCGTTGGCGAACGAAGCGACGAACGAAGGAGGGGATTCGATCCAGCCAGATTTCCGCGTCGACCGTCCACACCAGTTTGGGTCCGCTGTCGGGCATCGGTTCTATAACGGCGCCGCCTTGGGGTTGGTAGGTGCAGACGAAATCCTCGCCCATCATGTTGCCGTCCCTGGCCAACGGCCTGGCCCGGCAGCCGCCGCACAGCTTGGTGTACTCGCAGACCCCACAGCGGCCTTCCAACTTGGGTTCTCGCAAACTTTGGAAACCGGGCGCATCCCGCCATAGGGTTGCGATATTGGTTTGGCGCAAGTCGCCGACTGGTTCCTCCATATAAGGGCACGCCGTAACCCCGCCTTCGGGCGTGACGCGAAAATACCGGGTGCCAGCCAGACATCCCCCAGCCTCGTAACCATGCGCCGCCGTCACCGGCCACGCGGGGTCGAGTTCCAGCGCCATGCGCTTAAAATGAGGCGCACACTTGGCGCGGACGATCAGGCCCTGTTCGTCATGGGCGGCTCGGGTAACGCGCTTCAACACCGACTCATAGGTTTCAGGCGAAATGCCGGAAAATTTCTCGCCGCGCCCGGTACAGACCAGGAAAAAGACATTGAGGACGAACGCCTTGGCCGATTTTGCGAAGGCGATCATATCGTCCAGTTCATGGGCGTTTTCTTCGGTCACGGAAAAATGAATCTGGAAGCGCAACCCGTTGCGACGGCAGGCGTCGATGCCGGCCATGGCCTTGTCCCAGCTCCCCTTGAGACCGCGAAAATCATCGTGAAAGTCCGGGTCCAGGGAATCGATGCTGATCCCGGCACCTTGCAGACCGGCGGCTTTCAAGGCCTTGAGCCGATCATCGTCCAAAAGGGTTCCGTTGGTGCCGAGAACGGGCATTAACCCTAAGCCGGTGGCGTAGGAAATCAGGTCCGGCAGATCACGCCTCAGCGTCGGCTCACCACCGGTAAAGACGACCATGGTTTCCTCGCTCAAGTCCGCAATTCCATCCAGGATATCCCGGACCTCATCGGTGGAAAGCTCCTTAGGACCGCCTTTGTTTCGGGTTCCCGCATCCAGATAACAATGGGCGCAGGCGAGGTTGCACTTGCGCGTTAAATTCAGCGCGACAAGAAACGGTGGTTTGACGGCGCGTCCCATGTGGTCGGCAGCTCCTTACTTCTTCTTGTACTGATCGGGGTCGGATTCGGAATGGAAGCCGCCCATTTTTTCCCAAGACCCGCTGGCGGCGTCGATATGGTCCTCGGTGACCGTGTCGCTTCCCGCTTCCCGGGCGCAGCGTTCGATCTCAAGCATGACCATGCCGCGAATGAAGTCGGGGATTTTGGAAATCCGCTCAGAGGCGGCAGCATCCCATTGCATTTGCTGTTTCTTCTTGGCCGAGCCCTTGCCCCATTCACCGTACTTTTCCTCGATTAACTCAGGCGTAATGGTGTCGACATTGTTGTTACGGGCGAAGGTTTCGACCCGCTGGCGCGTCATATCGCGCATAAAGCCCTCGGGAACGCGGTCCAGGCGTTGTTCCGCATCCTTGGCCCAAGTGACGGGAATGTCGGCCACGGGAGCCTTGACGGCGTCTTGTTCCTTTTCTTCCCCTTCGGGCACAGGACACATGGATTTGCGGATTTCGACAATGACCTCTTCCGCAAGTTCCAGGGAAACCTCGCTCAGTTCCCGTTCGCGGGCGATATCGGCGACGTCGTCCTTGACCTTGTCGCGCACCATCGCCGGCACCCGCGCAACCCTGGCCAGGGCGGCGGCCGACCACGCCGGGCCTTCGTCGTCTGCGAGGTCGAGGAAGGGGCGGACATGCTTCGGCTGGACCTGGGCGCTTTTGTCGCGGCGTGCCCGCTTGATGGCCCGCAGGCGGATATTATCGGCGACGGCCTGATCCGGAACCGTCTCCATCAACTTTTCGGCGGTCTTGCTCCAGTCCAGAGTCTCGTCGGTTGCCATTTCGTTACCGCCGAAACCCGGCATCGCGCCTTTCATCACTTCATCGACGATATCGGAGGTGATGAAGGTATGGCCTTGTTTCTGGGCCTGGCGGAGAACCATGCGTCGAGCCATGTCGCGAACGAATTCGGGGGCCTTGGAGATTTTCTGCTCCGCCTCGACGCTCCACTGCACCGTTTCATCGGCGATGACGTCCAAAGGCGGTGTGTAAACCGTCTGCGTCAGCCAGATATGGCACGGCGCAAGCCTTAATAAATTTTCAGCGTTGCCGCCGATGTCCAGCGCGTCGTCCGCGTGAACGCCAGTTTTGCCGACCAGCAGAAGACTTGCGTTGACCGTTTCCAAATATTTGAGAATGGCGGCGAAGGGTTTGCCGTCCAGTAGCTCCGTTTTCAGTTCGACACCGAGATCGTCTGCAACGGTACGGGCTACGTCCAGGTGCGATTGATAGATCTTGGCAATGCCGTCATCGATCAGTTCTTCGTGCAGTTGTTCCTGTTCCTTAAACCGGAAGACCTTGCCGGCTTCCTCGCTGAGCACGCCGGCGATCTTGTTGAAGGCGACGTAATGGTAATAGGGATCGTAAGCCGCGACGGCATGGACTTCCGAGCCCATACGGGCGGCGATATCCAGCGCCGTCATCAGCGCGCCGTAGGATTTGGGTGAACCGTCGATGCCGACGACGATGGGGCCGTCGCCTATGGCTGTCTTGGGGTCGCGGACGACGAAGGTGTCGATGGGGCTGCGCCGGACGACGCGCTCGGCCACCGTGCCGATCAGGCTGCCGGGCATGGCACCCAGACCCAGCGCGCCGATCGCCAGAACATCGAAATCCCCGCTCTCGGTCGCCTCGACGACTTTCGTATAATTCTTACCCTCCGGGCTGAGGCGCCGGAATTCCACCCCTGCTTCCTTGCAGGTCTCGCCGCCGGCATCGTGATAGCTGTCGGTGATAATGCCCAGCCCCCGGCCGATCAGGTCGTCATGGACTTCGCGCTGATAGCCCATTTCCTCCTCTTCCCGATAACGTTCCGGCAGGCCGCCCTCCATCATCTTGAAGCGCCGGTCGTGCAGCGCGGCGGCGTAGGCGTGGATGCCGGTAATCACGCCGTCGGCGGACTTGGCCAATCGAACCGCCTGTTCGAGAGCCTTGTTGGCGTGTTCGGATGCATCCAGCGCCACCAAAATTCGCGCCAGCGAAACCGGAGCGGTATCTTCGGTGGCCTCCGTCGCCACCTGCATTGCTTGTGAACCCATACTTGAAACCTCCTGTTGAATTTAGTTTTATCCGGCGGAAACAAGGGCCGCTTTGACCTCAGTCAAGACCCGTTGCGGCGCCGGATTGTCCCGATCACAAACAAAAATACCCCCGTGGCGATCATGCCTACGTAAACGGAGCTGAGCATGAACCCGCCCCGCCACATCAGCATGCTGTCGAGCGTGCCGAGAATGATCAGGATGACCCCGAAGAGCCGGACAATTGCGCCCCGACTGGGGTCGTGGTCTTGCGTTGTCGGGACCGTGCTCATAGGTCAGTTTCCTTATTCGCCGCCGAGGCGCTGCGCCCCCACCAGACCAAAGCGCCGCCGATCAGCAGAGCGACGATAATCGCCGCCATCAGCGGTTTCGATCCCGCCTCGGGTTGCAGTAACAGCCAATACCATGTGGTCAGGGTGTGCTTGGTGCCTTGTTCCGAGTTGCTTCCGTCCCAGTTGAAGAAGGCAATGGGGATAAAACGGCCCGGCGCAAACTGAATATCCTTAGCCGTCTCCGACGTCGTAAGCAGCCGGGTCATGGCGACGCGCCAGGTACCGTCCTTGTAGGCGCCCTTGGCGGAAAGCCCGCTAGTGGCGGCGTCACGCGGCTGCTGGTTGGTAATGCCGGCGGCATCGATCAGCGCTACGCTTTCGGGTTTTTCCGTGGTGCCTGAACTCCACCGCCACAGGTTGACCGGCTTGGCGTCGCTGCCCATCAGGAAATAGGGCTTTTCCATCCCGGCGGGGATTTCGACGGGGAACTGAACGGCGATGGCATCCGGGCTCATACCCTTATCGGCAATCTTGATGGCCACCTCATCGCCGGGAATACTTTTGGTGCGGTCATCCCACTCGATAAGAACGCTGAGGCGTTTATCGTTATACAGCGCCCGCACGCTGACGGAGTCGTTGGCGGACTTGAAGAATCGCGGCTTGGCGATGATCTGCGGCACCAGGAAGAACGTCGAGGACGTGCTCTGTTGCCAGGCCGGGTCGTCCGGAGATGTAGGCACGTCACCCTCGACCCTGACGGCCTTGATGACAGTGTTCTCGGCCCGTACTTTTTTCCCGGCGTCCGCCAGCGATGCGGCGTAGTTGGCGACATGCCAACGGTCCTCGATGCTCAGCTTCTTCTTGCTTTTGGGGTTGGTAAAAGACGGCATCTGGGTGGTCGGGATTCCGGCGGTGACGCGAGCGAAGATGTCCTTGGCATCGTTGC
The DNA here is from genome assembly GCA_014382345.1 of Alphaproteobacteria bacterium. Classification (GTDB taxonomy): domain Bacteria; phylum Pseudomonadota; class Alphaproteobacteria; order Rhodospirillales; family Casp-alpha2; genus Casp-alpha2. The sequence goes on along the minus strand of JACNJX010000058.1, from coordinate 13,133 downwards.
TGGCCCGATAGGTCCAGGGCTTGGTCAGGTTACGCGGCCAGGTCCGCTCGCCGTTGTCGTTCTTCAGCTTCTTGACGGCGTCGCCAAGGCCTTCAGCGCCGTGGCATTCGGAACACCGGTCGCCGTCGTGGAAGATTTTTTTACCAGTAGCGATGCTTTCCGGGCTCGATTTAACCTGGGTGCCGTAATCGATCTGATCGGAGGGTTTTTCCTCCTCCAACTCGGCGAAGGTCTTGATGTAATGAATGACGTCGCTGATTTCCTGTTCGGACAGGATATCGCTCCACCCCGGCATCGCCGTTCCCGGCATGCCGTCACCGATCATGCGAATCAGATCGGCGTCGTTGGTGATCGGGTCCTTGAAGGCGGTGGTCTTGATCTTGAATTGGCCCAACGTGAAGTCCCGGGGCGGCGGATTGAGGCGCTCGGCGGCGGGACCTAGGCCGTCGCCTTCCTCACCGTGGCACATCAGGCAGCGTTTCTGGTAAACCGCTTCGCCTCTAATCGGTCCTTCGGACTGTGCCCAGACCGGACCGCCTATCAATATCCCGGCGATCACTGGAACCAGAAGCGCGGTTTTTCTAATGGTGCCGGTCATCCGTCATGCTCCCACGACCGGGGGCGACGACCGGTGTAGTCATAGAGGAACAGGATCACCTGCCAGATTTCCTCTTCCGAGAGGAAGTTCTGCCACACCGGCATCGAGGATATCCAGGGTGCGGCTTCCTTGGGCAGGCCGGGGCCGCCCGTCGCAATACGCCAGAACAAATAGGATTCCTGCAACTGGGCGATTGTGCCAACGTCCTGGAAGTTTAGCGGAGTCGGATTGAGCCCGGCCGCATAAGGGCCTTTGCCGTCGAGCTTGTCGCCGTGGCAGTACTGGCAGTTCTGGATGTAGACCTTGGCGCCGCCGGCAACCAATTCCTTGAATTTTTCCGGGTCTTCTTTTTCGAACTTCCGGTACGGGTTTTCCAGTTTCAACAGATTCACCCGCTTGCCGTATACCTTGATCGCGGTCGGCGGTGCCGGATGGATGGAACGCAATTCCACCGGCGCATCCAGGCTCGGCACCATCTGAAAATAGGTCCCGGCACCGGCCAGCACCGGGACGACCACGAAAACAATGTTTCGAATCAATCGCCTGGACGGTTCTTCAACCAGCGCCTTGATCGGCGCCACCAGTTCGCGGGTGCCGTCTTCTTCAAAAGTGAAGACCATGAATACCCCGGCGGCGACGAAAAACATGTACATGGCCAGAACGCTGGACGGGATCACGGCGTCCAAAAGAACGTCGAAGACCAGGATGAAGCCGAGGTATACCCCGATCAGAACAAGGACGGCCTGTAATAGTTTGGGGATTTTCATTGCCGCATCCCCCTCACTTCAACCCGGCCAGATAATCGACCATCATTTCCAGCTCCTGCGCATACATCTGGGCGCCGTAATCCGGCGGCATCTGATCCTTCTCAAACCCCTCGGTGATGTCGGCATTGGGGTCCAGGATTGCCTGGCGCAGGTAGGCTTTGTCCCGAAGCCCGCCGATTTTGGTCAGGTCCGGTCCGACCTCGCCTTCTTCAGTGGCGACCTTGTGACACGCGCCGCAGCCCAGTTCCGCAATCGCCTGTTCCGGGGTCTCGAAGGGCGCACGCGGCTCGCCTTCCGTCTGTTCCGTTTGCTCGGGCGCATCGGTGGGGATTTTTACCGTCACTTCGGCCCCGCCCGAGTCCTGCAAATAAGCGACCACCGCCTTAATCTCCGCGTCGTTCAAACGGATACTGCCGGCGGACACGTCGGGCATCGGGCTTACGGTGTCATTGGTGCCCTTCTTGCCAAACCCGGCGACGACGAAGGCCGACGGCTTAACAAACGATTCGATCAGATATTCTTCGACATTGGTGGCCTCGCCTTTGTAGCGGGGGTCGACCAGACGTTTCGGCACCAGCCCGGCGGTACCGCCCAGCATCGGCGCCCGGCCTAGATTGTTGTGACAAAGCGTGCAGGTGCCCTTGCCGTTGAAGATCTTCTCACCCAGGGCGATAAACTTATCCATGGTCATGGCACCGAGGTCGATTTTTTCTTGTTTCGGCGGCTGGGCCGGTTCGATCTGCGGGATGCCAAAGTTGGAATAGCCCGCGAACAGACCCACCGTCAGCAGCGTGAAGGCGACAACCATTAAAAACTGGCGCATGGCCGGCTACTCCTTCCAGTAACCGTCGGGCAGCGTCTTGGAACCGCTGACCTGGCTCAGCCAGAACACGAAAATCACCATTGCCATGAACAGGATCGTCGCCAGCGACACTACGTTGGCCGCGTATCCCAGCGTCGGCGTGAAGGCGTCCGGCGAATTGTCACGCATGATGTCAAGAATGTGCCAGTGCTGGCGGATGCCGGACCGGATATAGCCCATCAGCCCCATCAACCAGGTGAACGACACCGCCAGCAAAAACAGCGCGTACTGCGAACGCGGCGGCACCCGCCCCCAGTGCAGCGGTCCGGCCTCTTGGGAGCGCCGGTACATGAACGAATCGATGACGACGCTGGCGACGATGACGATCAGCGTCGTCAGCACCTGCGGGATCGAGGCCGCGACCTTGTAGACGGTGTTGGTGAAATAGCCGTGATAGACGCCGAGGAAAAAGATGTTGAGGATGCCGGTTGTGAACAGCGCCACCTGAATGGCGTTACCGGCCTTGACCCAGCCGACGGTGGCGACCTTGTTGGCGCGCCGGTAAAACATGAAACTGAGCGCCGTGAACAGGATCATCAGGTTCACCGCCGTGTTCTTGGCCGGCATGATACCCAAAGGCCCGAGGTATTTGTGATACGGCCCGCCCAAGGCTTTCAGTTCCTCGTTGGTGAGGACCAGGGTGTGCGGCGTGAACCAGACCAGGAACGCGCCGATCAGCACAATGGCGATATATTTGATGTACTTGTAATACCGTTTGGCTCCGTCGCTGCGGCCCATGCCGCACCAAAGATAGTAGTTGGCCGACAGGAACAGGGTGCCGATGAGAACCGCTTGAATGATAAACAGCCAGGCGAACAGGCCGCCCATCAGGGTGATGCCCATCTGCTGGCTGTAGGCGTAGATTTCGGCGGCTAGGTAATAGCCCGCGAAGGGCAAAGGCAGAAGGGCGCAAATGGCGATGAAGTTGGCGTTGTATCCCATCCAGTCGTAATGGGCCTTTTCCTGCGCGCCGCTTGCGGTCAGGAACTTGAATGCGGCGTAGGCGCCGACGATGGAACCGCCATAGGCGATGTTGGCGATAAAGCGGTGGATGTTGATGGGGTTCCACAGGAAATTATGAATGGCGGCCCAGGCGTCGCCGCTGAACACGCCGGCGGGATCGACGCCGGCGGGGCTCATCATGAACGTCAGCCAGGCATTGGCGAGCAGCATCAAGGTGGTGCCGACGGCGTTGAGCAGCAAGCCCAGGGTCAGATGAACCCATTTCCTGAAGCCGCCCTGCAACCAGTGCCAGCCGTAATAATAAATGTACAGCACCGCGCTTTCGGCGAAGAACAGAAGCGCATAGTAAAACATGCTGTCCTTGAAAATGACCGACATGTACCTGAACAGGTCCGGGTAGAACAGCACCAGACAGAACAACAGCAACCCGCCCATGATTGCGGTCAGCGAATAAGCGGTGATGGAAACCTTGATGAACTCATACGCCATATCGTCATAACGCTTGTCGCGCGTGCGCATGCCGATGGCTTCGATGATGAAGACGAAAATCGGCACCGCCAGGACGAAGGCGGCGAACCACAGATGCAGTTGGGCGACGATCCAAATCGTCACCCGGCTGTTGACGCCGGCGACCTGGGGATAGTCGGAAGGCTTGAGGTCCGGCGCCGGGCCATAGCCCCCCGTCACCCCGGTTGCAGACGCGGTTTCCGCGCCGAAAGCATCGCCTGCCAACAACCACAAAATCCCGACCGCAAGGACGGTGGATATCCCTTTCAGGTTTTTAAGGCGGCATAGGTTCATTCTTATTCTTTCATCGGCTTCGCTTACGGCTCAAAAAACAGGCTCAACCCCTGCATGTTCATCACCGCCATATCCATGAGCAGGAACAAGGCGCCCGAGACCACCAGGGCGGCGACGAAGGGAACCAGATAACCGTTACCTCTCATTTTTTCCCTCCCTAGGCCTGAACGAACCATGAGAAAAACGCGATGATCAAGGCGAGGACAACGATGAACAAGGCCGGGCCCGCCCAAGGGAAGCGTTCCTGATTTTCAGACTTCTCATTCATGCAGGCCACCAATGGACATACCCGTGTCCTTGGGGTAAATTCTTACCCATGAACTTTCCCCGAAAACGCGCGTCCGACGTCGTCATCTTCATCGGCATGGCGGTCAACGCGGTGGTCATCGTCCTGATCCTCTATTACTACGTCTTCTGAACCCGGTTACCCCTGCTTGCCCTTGCAGTTACACAGCTTGCGCAGGTGCTTGATCAGCCCATCCACCTGTTCGCCCGTCAGCGTCTTGCCCCAGGGCGGCATCAACGGCGATTTATCGACCGCCGGGCCGCCATCAAGGATGACGTTCTTCAAGTCGGCGTCGGTGAGCTTGTTCATCTCCTTGGCTTTGGTGAAGTTGCGCGGCGAGACCTTGAAGTCCTCGGTCACGTTGGGACCGTCCCCCTTGCCGCCGACTCCGTGGCATTGGGCGCAATAGAATTTGAACACCTTTTCCGTCTCAGTCGCCTTGGCGTCCCCGGTTCCGGCCAGGGAAGCGGCGAAGATAGCGGCTGCTATCAAAATCCGTTTTGGCATGTCTGTTTCTCCTTTCCCTGCCTGGTTCATTTCATTTTAGCGACATGAGCCGCGACGTTTTTCATGTCTTTATCCTTGAGGATGCCGGCGAACGTCGGCATCGCCTTGACCGGCTTGAACACCGAAGGCGTCTTCAGGTACGCGTATATCCAATCCGGGTTGAGCCGCTTTCCGGCGCCAACCAGGGACGGCCCGCTGAAGCCACCCGTGATCTTGCCTTTGCGGCCCGGCGATTGATGACATCCGCTGCACGGCATCTTCTTGATGAAGATCTGTTTGCCCTTGATGTTCTTCTTCACCTTGACCATCCCGGCCTTGACCGCATCGGATGTCAGGCTCATCAGGAAATCGGTCATGTTGGCGGCTTCCGTGCCGGCCAGTTTCGGGTGGTCACCGGGGTTCTTTTTATTGAGCGTTCCGTACTTCAAAGGACGAATGGGTTTCGGATCAGCCAACCAGGCCCCCAGCCATTTCTTCTGAAACTTGGAACCGGCGTACCACAGCTCCGGCCCTTTCTTGGCCAACTGATCATCGATGGTCTTTTCCTTGGCCGGGCCGTCGGTGTAGTGGCATTCAGTACATTTTTTGGCCGCGAACGCCGTCTTGCCGGCAGCGGCGTCGGCCCAAGTTGGCCCCGCCGCCAGGACGAGTGCCGTACCCATGGCCGTTATCATCATAAATCTCATGAAAGTGTCTCCTCTTGTTCTGTTTTTCTCTTCAGCCACAGGCCCAATCCCCCGATGATCAGGAACGCCAACACCGAATAGATGTAGATGCCGATCGGGGTCGGCGCTTCCAGAAACACGTAGTGCCAAGAACTGAGGCTCATGATCAGGCCGTGTTCGCCGTTGGAACCGTCCCAGGCGTTGACGGACATGGGGATGAAGATGCCTTTGCTGAATTGAACGTCGTTTTTGTCAGGCGTGCTCAGGGGACGTTTCATGACCACGCTCCACCGGCCTTGGTCCCACTTGGCCTTTCCGGTGATTTGCTGGGCGTCCTTGGCCTGAGCCTTGATCGCTTGTTTCCAGCCGCGCGCGTTGCCTTCCTCGGTCGCCTTTTCGCCCTTGGCGTCCAGGTCGGCCTTCCACACCCACAGATGAACCTGATCGGATGAGCCGCCGCGGTAGAAATGCGGTTTCTTGGTGCCGTCGGGCTGCTTGACCGGGAACTGCAGGGCGATGGAATCGCGGAAGGTCTCCAGCCCCCTCGGTACCATGCCGTTGGCTTCCACGTAGGAGCTGAAGGCGCCGACCTTGGCGATGGCCGTGGGTTTGAACTCTTTGTCCGATTTATGGACCGTGTCCTTGAAAGGATCATCCCATTCGATACGAAAGGCGATGTCGGTATCGTTGAACAGCGCCCGGACCGTGACCAATTCGATGGATGGGTTCTGCCAGCGCGGCGCCGAGATCACCTGGCCGGCCAGGCGCATGTCCATGCGTTCCGCCTGGTCCCAAGTCGCGTCTTCGGGGCTATCCGGCAGGCCACCGTCGTGTGGTTTCGCCTTCAGCACCTGATTGGCGGTTCTCTGATACTGAAAGGACTTTATGTAATTAGCCAGCGCCCAGCGTTCATCTTCGTTCATGGACTTAACGAAGCTCGGCATCGGAGTGCCGTTGATGCCGGTTGAAAACCGCATGTAGATATCCTCGACCTCGGATCCGGCTTTGATCTTCCACGGGTGGGTGACGTTGCGGATACGGATCGGGAAGCCCCAGTCGTCCTTGCGGAATTCCTTGTTACCGTCGCCGCGCCCCAACATGCCGTGGCAACTGGAGCATTTGGCCTTCTTGAACGCCTCCTTGCCCTTCGCCACCAACTCAGGCGTGTAAGGCGGTCGGTTGGACGGAAGCGTTACCACCTTGCCAGACTTGACCGGGTCCAGTTCCGGGTCTTTGAATTCCTGGGCGAAGGTCTTGATATAGGCGATCACCTGCCAGCGCTCAGTTTCGCTCAGGCCGTTCTTGAACAGGTCCGAATCAAACGACTGCATGGCGGTGCCGGGCAGGCCACGGCTGACGGTGCGGAACAGGTCCGCGTCCGTCGGCAGCTGGCCGCTTTGGGTGGTGCGGAACTTAAACGTACCGAGGGTGAAATCCCGGGGCCGGGGGTCGAGATATTTCGCCGCCGGGCCCTCGCCGTCGCCCAGCAGGCCATGACAGAAGCTACACCGCCCGAGATAAACACCCCGGCCCTTCTCGACGAAATCCTCAGTCGCCTCGGGCATCGGCTGGCTGGGTTTGCTGGCGGCCTGGACGGTTCCGGCATAGGCCAACAGGGCCAAGGCTACGGCGATTCCCATGAATTTGTTTTTAAGGGGCCCTGGCATCAATGGCTCTCCGGTATACGCGGCGTTTTCTGGGCGAGGTTGTATTCGGCGAGGATGATCTTCCAGCGTTCCTCTTCGGTCAGGCTCAGCTTCCATTCGGGCATCGCCGAATCCCACGGCGTCGCCTCGACCGGCAATCCGGGGCCGCCGTTGGCAACGCGCCAGAAGGTGTAGCCTTCGACGATGGTCTCGATGGTGCCGTTATCGGTGAAATTGATCGGACGCAGTTTGAAGCCGTCGGCCATGGGGCCGTCGCCGGCGGTGCTGTCGCCGTGGCACGCCCGGCAGTTCATGGCATACAAAGCGCGGCCCTCGAACAGGTTCTTTTCCAATAACGCGGCTTTCGCCGTCTCAGGCTCGACCTTGCCGGCCTTGATCTGCGCCAACAGTTTTTTGACGGGTGCCGAGGCGAAAAGCTCCAATACATGGTCGGGATCGGCCTCATTCATCCAATTATCCACGTCCTCCTGGACTTGCGGAACGAACGTCACCTCGTTCGCCTTGGCCTGTTCGATAAAGGCGGCGACTTGGGCCTCGGTGGGGCTGGCGAAGGGGTTTTTCAAGGCTTCGGAACTTTTCGGGAAGTTCGATGACGGATGCTGGATACGTAGCGACACCGGGGCTTCGGCTCTGGGCACAATCGTCTCATAGACCTGCCAACCAGCCAGCAACGGCACCGCCAACAGGAACGCCGCCCGGAACGCCTTGCCGTAACCGCCGCGAAGCAGTTTTTTGATCGGACGTAGGAAATCGTCCAAAGCCTCATCGGAAAACGAGATCATCAAAAACAGCGCGATCAACGTCAGCATCATGTAGAAGAACATCAAGGTGCCGGGCACCGGCAGCGGGAACGGCAGAGTTGTGACTTCGCGCGACACCGCCGGGATACCCCATTTTACCAGGCCGTAAACGATCAACAGGGTCAGGACGGCCGTCCAGAAGCTTCCGATCCGGGGGGTTTTCATTTCTTTTCCTCCCCGCCTTTTTTCGCACCCTTTTGCAGCATCAGAAACGACAGCAGATCCTGGTAATCCTTGACCGTCATGGCCTCGGACAGATCGTCGGGCATCACGCTTTTGTTCTTATCGATGGTGATGGTCTTAATGTCGGCCTTGGCGATCGTTACTTCATCGCCGTTAGCCTTGGTGATGACGATTTCGGCAGCCTCGTCGCTGGACTTGAGGCCGACCGTCTGGCGGCCATTTTTGTCGACAACGACATGGGTCTCAAAACCCTTGGTGATGGCTTTGGCCGGTTGCAGGACGGCGGCCGAGATAAACTTGAGCCCCTTGCCGGCAATGCCGGTCAACTCAGGTCCGGTCTCGCCGCCTTCGCCGTTAAGAACATGGCAATCGGTGCAATTTTCCTCGTAGACCACGGCGCCCTTGCCGGGGTCGCCGCCACCGGCCTCGGCGGCGGCCGAAATTTTGGCGTAGAATTGCGCGGTTACCTCCCCGGGCTTGGTGTCGATGGCTTCCATATCCAGGTCGCCGCCCTGGGCCATCAGGTAGGCGATGACCGCCTTGATTTCCTTCAGGCTCAGCGATATGGGCGGCGCATAAACCACCGCCATTTCGTTCTTGTAACCCTCGACCACATAGGCGCCCGGCGTGGCCAGACTTTCGACCATGTAATCGACGGCGGTAAAGGGTTTGCCCAATTTCTCAGCGCGGACCTTGGCCCGTTCCACGGCTCTCGCGCCCATGGGCAGCGGGAATTTCTCGCCGAACTGGCCGTGGTTGGGACCACGCACGGCGCTGCCCTGACCGCCAACGCTGTGACAGGTAAAGCACCGGCCACGCCCCCAATAAATGGCTTCCCCGCCTTCCGGGCTGATATCGACGGCCCCGCTGGATTTCTTTTCGCCGCCGCTGAGATCGGTGATCGCGTAGCCGATCCACAGGTACAGGCCCAGCACCACCAGCAGGAAGCCGAACACCTTGGGCATGGTATGGGTCATCGCCTAAGCCCCTCAGTCCTTCTTGTCGCCCGAGGCGATACCGCCCAGCCAGAACATGAAGGCGCAGCCGATCATGAACAACAACACGGCGGCGCCGACCTGTTGGGTCATGACGAAATTACTCGGTGTGTAGGCCCATTCAGACGTGTCGCGCATGATGCCGAAGATGTGCCAATCGCCACGCAACCCGGACCGGATAAAGCCCATCAGGCCCATGTTCATGGTGATGACGAAGGTCAGCAGCAGCAGGGCGTATTGGCTGCGTACCGTCATCTTGCCCCATTGCATCTTGCCGACCGACTTGGCGTCGCGGAACAGGAAGAAGTCGATGACCGAAACCAGCACCAGGCAGCTTATCAGTTGCAAGAACTGGGCGACGGCGACGTTGCGCAGAACCGGCGAGGCCTTTTCCATCACCACGAACCCCCAAACCCCTAGGAAGATGGTGACATTGAAAGCGGTCACCGCAAGATAGAGGTATTGTCCCAACTTGCCCCTGTCGGTCAGCGCCAACACGATCGCCACCAGCCCGGCAACGCATTCAAATAACAGCAGATAGCCCATCACACTGATGAAACTCCCCCGGTCCGCCGGCAGGTCCAGCGAGGCTGGGTTCAGGTTCAGCAGCGTCATCGCGTATTGAGCAACCAAGGCGATCGCCGCCAGGCCGACGACGGAGATGACGATCCGGGCCGTTTTGCCCTGATCACGGATGGAAACCACGTCTTGTTTGTTACCACGCCGGTACAAAAGGAAGCTGAAGAAGGTTGCCAGGATAATCAGGTTCACAACCGCGTTCTTGGCCGGCATCAGCCCTAAGTACTTGAGCAAGGGATGGTATTGGCTGCCGCCCATTTCGCCGACTTCCTGGGCGCTGAGCGGCAGGTTGTGCGGCGTCAACCAGATGGCAAAGGAAAGGATCAGCGCGAACAGGATATATTTGATGAACTTGTAATAGCGCTCGGCCCCCGGAATCCGGGTCATGCCGCTCCACAAGTAATAATTCGAGATGAGGAACAATGAGCCGACTAACATCGCCTGAATGATGAAGGTCCAGGAAAAATCGCCGCCCATCATGTTGTTGCCCATGACGGCGCTGGTCGAATAGACCTCGCGGCCCAGATAGTAGCCTGCGAACGGCAGCGGGATCAGGGCGGCGATGGCCACGAAGTTGGAGATGTAGCCCATCCAGTCGTAATGGGCCCTGTCCTCGGGCGTCTTGGCGCTGATGAACTTGACCGCCGCGTACGACCCGGCGACAAGTCCGCCGAAGGCCAGATTGCCGAGCATGCGGTGAATGGCGATCGGCGTCGCCAGCACATTTTCAAATGCCTGCCAAACCGTCCCGACCAAGACGCCTTCGGCATCGACCCCGGCCGGGCTCATCATGAAACCGGCCCAGCTATTGGCCAGTTGCATAATGGCGGTGCCGAAGACATTCAGGAGTATGCCGATAAAGATGTGCGACGATTTCAGATCCTTGATGATTACCAAGCCAATCCCGGTCGGCAAGATGTACAGCAGGACCATGAATGACCGGGTATCGGTCCGCATCTCGGGTCCTATGCCGCCGAAGGCGAACACCAAAGAAAAGGCGATGACGGCAAGCCCTAACACCTTAAAAATTAACCGCACGGTTGGGGAGAAAGGTTTGTCGCTCTTCAGCCAGTGCCAACCGTAATAATACAGGTACAGCGCGAAGGTCTCACCGAAGAACAACAGCGCATACATGAACATGACGTCTTTGAAGATGCCCGCCATGTAGCCCATGAAGGTCGGGTAGAGTGTAAATAACGCGAACGCCAACAAGCCACCGAAGGCCGCCGTGGTCGCGTAAGCGACGCTTAACAGGGAAGTAAATTCATAGGCCAGTTTGTCGAACTTGGGGTCTTTGTTTTTCCAACCGACAATTTCGATGATGACCGCGAACAACGGCACGCCTAAGACGAAAGCGCCAAAGAACAGGTGCATCTGAGCCAGAAACCAGATCAGACGCCGGGAATCCAACCCCATGAACTGGCGATATTCATTGGTTTCAAGCGCGTGGGCAAGGGTCGGCAGGCCGACCATGATGAACAGGATCAAGACCGCAATGCCCACCCTGGCCATCAGGCCGAGGTTAAAAACACCCTTGGCGTTATCCCATTTCACGGCACCCACTCCCGTACGTTCCCGCGGTTATTTGGCAAATTTGAAGTTGGCGTCCACCGAGCCCTTGGCCGGCACAGTTAATTTCATTTTCTGGACGCCTAGGGTCGGGTGCCAGGCCTTCACGGTATATTTCCCGGGCGGAATATTATCGATGGAGAACGAGCCGTCGTCCCCGACCACCACAGCGTAGGGATGAATCGGCGCCATCATGAAGCCAAACATGAAGTTATGGGCCTCGCAGTTGATGCCGATGTAGTGGGAACGGCGGGGTTTCAGTTTGTCTTTGATATCACCGGGTTCAGGTTGACCGAAGTTGAAGATGCCTTTCTTGACGACGCGGCCCTTTTCAACACCAATCATTTCACGAGCATTGATGTTATGCAGGACGCCCTTGTCGCTGTTTCTGATGGTGACGGGGCCGGGACGCATGACCTGGGCCCACGGGCGGAAACGGCAGCCCTTTTGGTCGATCAAGTATTGCCCGCCTTTGGGTTTTTCCCATTTCTTGCCTTGCTTGATCTTGTCGATAAACACGAAAGCACCGCGCAAGGCGCCGCCCTTGACGTCGATCCAGACAACCTCGCGTTCGCCGGTGCCGCAGACATCGGGGTTCTTGGTAATGAGAATCTTTTCAACCGCACCAGAGGGCAACGCCCCCTCGAACGTCAACTTGCCCTTGATGGAGCCGCCGTCGGTGACGTCGATTTCCTTATACGTCTTTTTTTTCGCTGCCTCACCGGGGCCGGCTAAAGCGACCGCTAAGGCCATGCCGACGATTAAACTTTTGAAAAGGTTTTTCGATTTCATTTGTTGTCCTTTCTTCATTCTTAAGTCATTGCGATAGCCGCCTGCCCGTCACGACCGCCATCCAAACAATTCAATTCTTCCAAAGCCTCGATCGCTACCGGCCATGTTCTGGCCCGGGAATCATCACCCAAGGCTTCCAGAAAGCCGATGCTGGCCCGGGGCGCATCCAGGCGGCGCAAAAGGCGCCCTGCTTCGCGGCGGTGGTAGCCTTCGAAGCCAAAGGCAAAATCGACCAGGAGCTCTACCGCCCTGTTTCCGTTTGTGGCGGCAACTGCTTCGGCAACGGCCAGTCGCACACCGGGATCGGGATCGCCGAGCAGAGCCGCAATCTCTTCGCCGGCCACGCCCATTCCGGAAAGGGCCCGGACCGCTGCGGTTCTGACGAAACTATCCCCGTCGTTGAGACAGCTTGTCAGAATACCCGCGGCACGTGTGTCCGAGGATGATCCCAGGGCCCGGACAACCGACAGGCGCAAGGCCCTGTCGGCATCGTTCACATGCGCCAAAAGTGCATCGGTCACGGAGGCCGGCAAGCTCTGAGCTTGAACGGAGAACCGGGCCAGGGAATCGGCGGCGGTGCGGCGCACGTCCCCGTCATCATCGGACAGGGCCGCAGCCAGGGCATCGGCAACGGCGACAACGGATAGGTCGCCCAGCACGCGGGCGGCAAAATGTCGGATATCCTGATGCGGGGCCACCACAGGCACGACCGGAAGGCACCTCTTGCCCTTGATCCGCTTGGCCAAGGCAAGACGTTCCATGTCCATGGGCGTCAATTCGATCCCTTCATCCGGCAGGTCCAGGACCTCCGCCGCCCCGGGGGTTTGCCCCAAGATCGAATGAAGGGTGGAGGTCGGATACATGTCGTCCGGTTCTTCCGTTTTCGGCACTGAGGCTTCCGCCTTTCTACCCTTTGTTTTTTTTGGGACCTCGTTTTCGTCTTCGTCCGGGTCTGCTAATTCCCCCCGCAAAGCCTGCAAAAGGGTCTCTGCGGCGGGGGTGGGTCCCCGCCGGTCGGGTCGGGCAACGGCTGCCCCGCGCCGCCGCGCTTCCACCCCCCAAAGCCCTTCCCCGTCACCCACGCTTTCACTAACACCCC
>JACNJX010000119.1 GCA_014382345.1 Alphaproteobacteria bacterium | reverse complement strand
CAACGAGGAGAGCAAAAAAGAGCTTCAGGGCGGCGCCGCGGGAAGAGGGGGGGGTTTTCCACAAGAGGGCCCCGGGTAGGGGGACTGGGGCAGCCAGAACGTCACCATGTGCACCGACCTGATGGAACGGCCGCCGGAATTCGCTTCGGAGATCCGCATGGAATCCCAACCCGATTCGCCCGAAGACGGCGAAACGCTGGCGCTTTCGCTCGATTTCGGGGACGCCAACGCCCGAATTTCCATCAGCAGCCTGTATCGGGAAAAAAGCCGCCTGTTCACCATCGCCTTCGAAAAGGGGGAACTGGTCTACGACGACACCCTTGAGGGCGCCGACAAGGTGCGCCTCAAGACCTCGCCGCAGGATCCGGGGGGTACGTTCAAACTGTCCTCCGGAGCGCCGCTGGAGCGCGCCGTTCTGGCCTTTCAGGACGCTATCCTGAGGGGGGCGCCGGAATGGGACGATGCGGCGTTGGGCGCACAGGTCGTCGGCACCCTGGCCCGTCTGGAGCAGTCGCTCGCCTGAGGCGATTAAAGATCTCGCAACCACTATCCACACGCGTCCGTTGGGGGTTTTCCCGGCGGGCGCTTTTTTTTGTTGGCGGGCGTCATTCACGATACACTCCCTGCCATGCACTGGAGCCTTCCCCTGTTTGTTGCCGCCGCCGTTTTCACGGCGTCTTTAGCCGCCACCGGCGGGATTCTGCGGGTGCTTCGCGCCCGCGCCATTCTCGATCACCCCAACGAACGCTCCAGCCATTCCGCGCCGACACCGAAGGGGGCCGGCATCGCCATAATCCCGTGTATCGCCATCGCCTGGATCGCCGCCGCCTGGGCAGCGCCCTCGGCGATTTTCACCTCCAGTGACGCAATCATCATCCTTACCGCGGCCCTGGCGCTTGCTCTCCTGTCCTGGTTTGACGACCTCAGGGGGCTCAATCCCCTGTGGCGCCTGCTGGCACAGATCGCCGCCGTCGCATTTATTCTGTCCCAAACCGGATCCCTGGGCGCAAAAAACTATTTCGCCGGCCTGTTGCCCGGCGGCTGGGACATCGTCGCCGCCGGACTAATCTGGGTGTGGTTCATCAACCTGTTCAATTTCATGGACGGCATCGACGGCATCGCCGGGGTCGAAACGGCGGCGATCGGTATCGGCATCGCCCTGGTCGCAAGCGTCGCCGGATTATCTTCCCTGTACGGATTGTTCGGCATCGCCGCCGCTGCCGCCGCTTTGGGGTTTTTGTGGTGGAACTGGCATCCGGCGAAAATTTTCTTGGGCGACGTCGGCAGCGTGCCGCTGGGGTTTTTGCTCGGCTGGCTGTTGCTGGAGCTGGCCGCCAGCGGACAATGGGCCGCCGCCTTGATCCTGCCGCTGTATTATCTCGGCGACGCCACCATAACCCTGGTGCGCCGGGGACTTGCCGGTAAGAAAGTCTGGCAGGCCCACCGGGAGCATTTCTACCAGCAGGCCATCTCCCGCGGCCTCAGCCACGCCGCCGTGGTACGCCACGTTCTGCTCGCCAACCTGGCCTTGGTCGCCCTCGCCGTGGCCGCCGCCGCCGGATGGACGTCCGCCGCGCTTATTTCCTCGGTGGTCGTGGTTTCGTGGCTGTTGTTCTTCCTCGGTGTCCATTTGGGCCGTAAGCAGAAAAAGACCTGACAAGGCGGCCATGGTGAACATCCTTTTCCTGACCGAGAATTTTCCACCGGAAACCAACGCCGCCGCCACCCGGGTATTCGAGCGCGCGTGCTACTGGGTCAAGGCCGGCCACCGGGTCACGATCATTACGTCCCAACCCAACTTCCCGGAAGGACGGCTTTTTTCCGGCTACAAAAACCGCTGGCGGCAGGTCGAGGAGATGTCCGGTATCCGTGTCGTCCGCGTCAAAACCTACATCGCGCCCAACCGGGGCGTCGTGCGCCGGACGCTCGATTTCCTGAGTTTCATGATGACAGGGGTCTGGGCCGGACTGTTCGAGGACAAGCCCGACGTCATCGCCGCCACCTCGCCGCAGTTCTTCGCCGCTGTCGCCGGCTGGCTTTTATCCGGGGCGCGCCGGGTGCCGTTCGTGTTCGAGCTGGGCGATCTGTGGCCGGCCTCCATCGCCGCCGTCGGCGCGGTGCAGCCGGGGCTGGCGCTTCGGCTGATCGAAAAGCTGGAATTGCATCTCTACGCCCGCGCCGAAGCCGTGGTCGCCCTGACCCAGGCTTTCAAGGACAACCTGACGGCCAGGCGCGTCGACGGAAACAAAATCGCCGTCATCCGCAACGGCGTCGATCTTTGGCGCTACGGGGCGCGTGACCGGGACGCGGAGCTGGCCCGCCGATGGGGACTGGAAGACCGTTTCGTCCTTGGCTACGTCGGCACCCACGGCATGGCCCATGCGCTGGGCAATGTTCTGGACGCGGCGGAAAAGCTGAAAGGCCATGAGCGCATCCGCTTTCTTTTGGCCGGGGCCGGGGCCGAGCGCGACGGATTAATGGCAGAGGCGGAACGCCGGGATCTGGATAATGTAATTTTTATGCCGCCGCAGCCCAAGGACGCCATGCCGGAGGTTTGGAGCCTGTGCGATGTGGCGCTGGTGCATTTGAAGAACGACCCCGTCTTTTCCGGCGTCATTCCGTCGAAAATGTTCGAGGCCATGGCCGCAGGCCTGCCGGTATTGATAGCCGCACCGGAGGGCGAGGCGTCGCGTATTCTGCTCAACGACGGGGCCGGCGTCCACGTTCCCCCGGAGAACCCGGGCGCCCTGGCCGATGCCGCCCGCAGGCTGGCGGAGAACACAGTTGAATGTCAGGCGCTCGCGGAAAACAGCCTGGCCGCCGCAGCCTCTCACAGCCGCGAGGTCCAGGCCCGCCACATGGCCGCCGTCCTGGAGTGCGCCGCCGATCGGCGCGGCGATGAAGCCGCATCTTTGCAAACACCGGGAGAGGGAACGTGAGAGTCCTGGTCACCGGCGCCACCGGGTTCGTCGGCCGCGCCCTTGTGCCGGTGCTCGCCGATGCCGGTCACGAGGTCCGTGCCGTGGTGCGCGAGACGCCCGCAACGTCCCCGGCGAACGGTATCGTCTTCCACGAAATTCCCGACATCGGGCCCGAAACGGACTGGACGGACGCTTTAAGCGGGGTCGATGCCGTGGTGCACCTGGCCGGGCGCGCCCACGTCATGGCCGAGCGTGCCGCCGACCCCGCAGCCGCCTTCAACCGCATCAATACCGCCGGCACGGAACGTCTGGCCCGTGCGGCAGCGGACGCGGGCATCAAACGGTTTGTCTACATCAGCACCGTCAAGGTCATGGGTGAGGAAACCCGCGCGCCCTATTCCGAGGCCGACACGCCCACCCCCGAAGACGCCTATGGCGCGTCCAAGCTGGCGGGCGAAAAGGCGCTTCTTCGCATTGCCGGGGAAACGGACCTGGAAGCCGTTATCCTGCGCCCGCCGCTGGTCTACGGCCCCGGCGCAAAGGGCAATCTGTTAAGCCTGCTGAAACTCTGCCGCCTGGCTCCGCCCCTGCCCTTCGCCGCCATCGACAACCGGCGCAGCCTGATCTTCGTCGGCAATCTGGTCGATGCCGTCGTCCTCTGTCTTGAGCACCCGAAGGCCGCCGGGCAAACCTTTTTCATCCGCGACGGCGACGATCTGTCCACGCCCGACCTGATCCGCCGAACGGCACGGGCGCTCCACAGGCCGTCGCGCCTTTTTCCGGTGCCGGTCGCCTTGCTTGACCTGGCGGGACGAGTGACCGGAAAATCCGCCACCGTTGCGCGCTTGACCGGCAATTTGCAGGTCAATGACGAAAAAATCCGCCATCTACTGGGGTGGACGCCGCCCTTCAACGTGGTACAAGGACTGGATAAAATGGCGGACTGGTTTACGAACGCACCCGAAGGCGCCCACAACACATGAGTTTCATTCACCGGATTTCCAGCCGCGGTCTGATTGCCTATGTCCACGACATCACCATGTCCGGGCTGGCCTTCGTTCTCGCCATATACCTCCGCCTCGGTGACGATCTACCCAACTACGCGGGCGACTCGATGATCCAGGCCGGCGCCCTGTTCGTCGGCATTTCCGCCGTCGTGTTCTGGTTTTCCGGCCTGTACCGGGGAGTCTGGCGCTACGCCTCCATCAACGACCTGATGGCGATCACCAAGGCCGTCACGGTGACGGTGCTGGTTTTTTTGCTGGTGATGTTCCTGTGGACCCGGTTCCACAATCTGCCCAGGTCGATGATCCCGATTTCCTGGTTCACCCTGATGGCCCTGCTGGGCGGACCCCGGTTTTTTTATCGCCTGATCAAGGACCGGCGATTTGATTTATCTTCTGGACACACCAACGGATCGCGCATCGCCGTGCTGCTGGCCGGAGCCGGCGATGGCGCGGAGCTCTTCCTCCGCGCCCTTGGGCGCACCCCGGACGCCAGCTACCGCGCGGTCGGCATCGTATCGGAGAGCGCCGGAAGGATCGGCAGGCAGATCCACGGCGTCGAGGTCATCGGCACCATGGATGATATGGAAGGCGCGGTGAATCACCTGCGCCGCCAAGGCATCCGTCCGCAGCGCCTGATCCTGACCCGGGACGACATGGACGGCGGCGAGGTTCGGGACCTCCTGGACCGGGCGGACAAACTGGGCATGACACTGGCCCGCATCCCCCGCGTCACGGATTTCAAACGCGGGGCCGCGGATAAGGTTGAGGTCAAACCGGTAGATGTGGAAGACCTTCTGGGGCGTCCGCAGGCGGCGCTCGACCGCGACGCCATGGCGGCCCTGATCGAAGGACAGCGTGTGCTGGTCACCGGCGCCGGTGGCAGTATCGGTTCCGAACTGGTGCGTCAGGTCTGCGCCTTCAAGCCCGCCCGGATCGGCCTTCTGGATAACTCAGAACATGCGCTCTACACCATCGACCGGGAGGCCCTGGAACAATGGCCGGAGCTTCCGCGCGCCGCGATGATCGCCGATGTCCGCGACGCCGGGCGTATCGGAAAGATCTTCGAGGACTTCCGCCCCGATCTGGTCTTCCACGCCGCCGCCATGAAGCACGTGCCCCTGGTCGAGACCAATGTCCTGGAGGGCGTGTCCACCAACGTCGCCGGCACCGTTAACATCGCCGACACCTGTGTTCGCACCGGGGTTAGGACCATGGTGCAGATATCCACCGACAAGGCCGTCAACCCGACCAGCGTCATGGGGGCGACCAAGCGGATCGCCGAAAGCTATTGTCAGGCCCTGGACCTCAAACGCGGCACGGGCGGAACACGCTTCGTCACCGTGCGCTTCGGCAATGTGCTCGGCTCGACCGGCTCCGTGGTGCCGTTGTTCCAGAAACAACTGGCCCGGGGCGGCCCCCTGACCGTGACCCACCCGGACATGACGCGCTATTTCATGACCGTGCGCGAGGCCGTGGAACTGGTGCTGCAGGCGTCCGCGCTGGGAACCCCGCAAGATGATGACGTCGGCAAGATTTTCGTCCTCGATATGGGTGAGCCGATCCGCATTATGGCTCTCGCCGAACAGATGATCCGGTTGGCGGGACTCCGCCCCGACATTGACATCAAGATCGATATCGTCGGTATCCGGCCCGGCGAAAAACTGTTCGAGGAAATTTTCCACGGCGCAGAACCCCCGGTGGCGACGGAAAGCCCCGGTATCCTTTTGGCCGCGCCGCGTCCCGGAAACATGGATGACCTGCTGCCCGCGCTATCCGATATCCACGACGCCTGTGCTGAAAACGATACGGCGCGCGCCTTGAATATTCTGCAAAAACTGATTCCCGAATTTCATTCCGAAACCGGCTCCGGCGCCAAGGCCGCGGCGAGCTAACCGAACGACGAGGATTTTTCCATGACCGCCATTCGCCGCGCCCTGATTTCCGTTTCCGACAAAACCGGGCTGGAGGACTTAGGGAGGCATCTGGCCGACAGCGGCGTCGAAATTCTGTCCACCGGCGGCACCGCCAAGGCGCTTCGCGACCTGGGCCTGACCGTCAAGGACGTGTCCGAGGAAACCGGCTTTCCCGAAATGATGGACGGCCGGGTCAAGACCCTGCATCCGAAAATTCACGGCGGGCTGCTGGCGGTACGCGACAACGACAGCCACCAACAGGCCATGCGGGATAACGACATCGGCGCCATCGACATGCTGGTGGTCAACCTGTACCCGTTCGAGGAAACCGTCGCCGGCGGCGCCGCGTTCGATGACTGCATCGAAAATATCGACATCGGCGGCCCGGCCCTGATCCGGGCGGCGGCTAAAAACCATGCCTTCGTCACCGTCGTCGTCGACCCCGCCGATTACGGCCGCGTGATCGAAGAAATGAAGGCCGGCGACGGCGCGACCACGCCCGAATTCCGCCAACGGCTGGCGGCCCGTGCCTACGCCCGCACCGGGGCATACGACGCCGCCATTTCAGGCTGGTTCCAGAAACAACTGGACGAGCCCTTCCCGCCGCGCATCGCCGTCGGCGCGGAGCTCAGGCAGTTGCTGCGCTATGGCGAGAACCCGCACCAGCAAGCGGCGTTTTATACCAATGCCGAAAGACGCCCCGGCGTCGCCACCGCCGAGCAAATTCAGGGCAAGGAACTCAGCTACAACAACCTCAACGACACCGACGCAGCCTTTGAGCTGGCCGCCGAGTTCTCCAACGGTCCCGCCTGCATTATCGTCAAACACGCAAATCCGTGCGGCGTCGCAGAGGCCGCGACCCTTCTCGACGCCTACGGGCGGGCGCTGGCCTGCGATACGGAAAGCGCCTTCGGCGGCATCATCGCCGTCAACCAGACTATGGACGGTGCGACGGCCCAAGAGGTGGCGAAGCTGTTCGCCGAGGTCATCATCGCGCCGGACATCGACGCAGACGCCCGCGCCGTGCTGGCGGAAAAGAAGAACCTGCGGGTCCTGGTCACCGGCGGCATGCCTGATCCGGCGGCCACCGGCATGATGCTGAAGAACCTGTCAGGCGGATACCTGTTACAGGGCCGGGACGCGGCGGTCACCGAAGGCGATCTCAAGGTCGTCACCAGGCGCGCGCCGACGGACGCGGAAATGGCGGACTTGCAATTCGCCTTCACCGTCGCCAAACACGTCAAGTCCAACGCCATCGTCTACGCCAAGGAGCGCGCCACCGTCGGCGTTGGCGCGGGGCAGATGAGCCGCATCAATTCATCGCGCATCGCCGCCTGGAAAGCCGCCGATGCGGCGCGTGTCGCCGGCGACGATGAAACCTGGGCCAAGGGGTGTGTCGCCGCGTCCGACGCTTTCTTCCCCTTTGCCGACGGTCTGTTGGCCATCGCCGAAGCGGGAGCGACGGCGGTCATTCAGCCGGGCGGCTCCATGCGCGACGACGAGGTTATCGCAGCCGCCGATGATGCCGGGCTGGCCATGGTGCTCACCGGCATGCGGCACTTCCGCCACTAAAATTTTTAAGTTTCCATGCCCCGTTCAGGGGCAGCCGCTGTCGTCACCCTCAACGTATCGTTCCGCCTGACGGACCTGTCGGCGGCCA
>JACNJX010000115.1 GCA_014382345.1 Alphaproteobacteria bacterium | reverse complement strand
GCCGCCATGACGTAGCGGCCGTCGGCGGACACCGCGATGTTGCGCATGTTGATGACGGCACGGATTTCGGCGACGGGCTTGAAGCTCCAGAGATCGTATTTCGAAACCCAGCCGTCGCGCGAGCCGAAATACACGAACCGCCCGTCGGGCGAATACTTGGCCCCGCCGTGCAGCGCGAAGCGGGACGGAAACCGCCACAGGGACTTGAACGTGTCGCCGTCCAGAATGGTGACGTGGTGATCGCCGATCTCGACCACCGTGAACAGGTTCAGGGGGTCCGATGAGTGCTGCGGTTTTCCGGGCTGGCCGGACACCGGGTTATGGACGACCCGGGTTTTGGCGATGTCCGCCATGCCCCAATCGGGAACGCTCTTCAAAGGCGTGTAGATCAGCTTTACCAGACCGGCGATGTCGTCTTTGGATAAAACATCCTTGAAGGCGGGCATCTGCACCGCCGGGCGGCTATTCTCGATCACCTGGTGGGCGGCTTTCCTACGCAGCCGTTTCAGGTTTTCCGGCAGCAGCGCCGGGCCGATGCCGCCCAGCCGGTCGGGACCGTGGCATTCGGCGCAATGTTGTTTGTAAATTGCTGCGGTGTCGGCTTGCGTCTGGGCGGGGGTGAGAATGGCGGCGGCCGTTAAAAAAACTCCGGCCAATAGTGTGCGCCCTTCAGTGCAGGTCGGCATGCTTGGGCTTTCTGTAGGGCGTGACGGTTAGCCGCTCTTTGCCGTTTTCGACGCCGATTTCCTCGTCGGTCAGGTAGCAGGCCGGGTCTTCGGCCCACGGGTCGCCGGTCAGTTGCATGGCGCGGACCCGGGTGTTGCCGCCGCAAATATCGAAGTGCTGGCATTCCCCGCAGCGCCCCTTGATCTCGCGCGGGCTTTTTCTTAAGCCCGCCATGATCGGGTCGGACAGGTCGTTCCAGATTTCCGAAAACGGCCGCTCGTTGACGTTTCCCAGGTCGTGGTTCCACCACATGGTGTCCGGGTGCACGTTGCCCAGGTTGTCGATGTTGGCGATGTTGACGCCGGTGGAATTTCCGCCCCATTGGCAGAGCCGGGTTTTGATGTCGTCGGCGCGGTCCGGGAAATGTCGCTCCACCCATTGCAGCAGGTAGACCCCATCGGCATCGTTGTTGCCGGTGACAAATTCCTTAGGCCGCCCCTGCTGTTCATAGTCCCAGCATGCATTGAACAACTGGTTCATGGCCCAGCGGGTCGATTCATGGGCGGCGTCGCTTTCGCGATTTTTGTTGCCGCGCCCGGCGTAGTTGAGGTGTGAAAGATAGAATTTGTCGACGCCTTCGTCCTCGGCCAGTTTCAGCAGGTCCGGCAGTTCGGATGCGTTGTCCAGCGTCATTGTGAAACGGATGCCGACCTTGATGCCCTCCTGGCGGCACAGGCGGATGCCCCGCAAGGAGGCATCGAAGGCACCTTCGTGGCGGCGGAATTTGTCATGCGTCTCGCCAATCCCGTCGAGGCTGATGCCGACGTAGTCATAACCGACGTTGGCAATGGATTCGATGTTGCTCTCGTCGATCAGGGTGCCGTTGGTAGACAGGCCGACGTAAAATCCCATCGCCTTGGCGTGGCAGGATACCTCGAAGATGTCGGGGCGCAACAAAGGCTCGCCGCCGGACAGGATCAGCACCGGCACACCGAATTTTTTCAGGTCGTCCATCACCGAATGCACCTTCTCGGTGGAAAGCTCGCCGACGAAGTCGGTGTCGGCGGACAGCGCGTAACAGTGCTTACAGTTAAGGTTGCAGCGCCGGATCAGGTTCCAGATCACGACCGGCCCCGGCGGGGTGCGTTTCGGGCTTATCGGGACCGGGTGGGCGATTTCATGCATGAACTGACTGATTCTGAACATCGTATACTTCTCCTAGGCGACCAGCCGGAATCCGGTTTTTTTCAGGATGCGGGTACTGTACAGCACACGGTGCCCGCCGTCCCATGGGCCAAGAACTTCCGAAATGGTTTCGACTTTTTCTTCGATCTCGTTGCGGTCGTGGCCGTGCACCATGGCGAACAGGTTGAACGGCCATTCCGGCATATGGCGTGGCCGGTGGTAGCAGTGGCTGACAAAATCCAGTGCGCCGACCTTGGCCCCGGCCAGCGAAATGACGGCGTCGGGCACGTCCCAGACGGACATGCCGTTGGCGGTGTAGCCCAGCTTGTAATGATTGGGCACGGCGGCGATGCGGCGGATGATCCCGTTGTCCAACATGGCCCGCATCCGATCCATAACCTCGTCGGCGCTCAAATCCAATTCGCCGGCCAGCGCGTGATAGGGTTTCGGGCACAACGGCAAGCCTTCCTCCGTCGCATTGATAAGGCGGCGGTCGGTATCGTCGATCATCGGACCGGTTGCTTTCTGGCTCATACCGCGAACCTCAGTCCGACGTAAAATTCCTCGATCTTCGGCATGTCGAAGACTTCCAATCCGGTTTCATATTCGATTTCGGCGATCACCTTGGAAAGCCGTCCGGGGGTTTCCGTGGCGATGACGAACCACATGTTGAGGTCGTCTTCGCGGGCATAATTCTGGGATACCTCCGGGTGCGCGTTGACCATGTCCGTGATTTCATCGAAGCGGTTCTCCGGCGCCCGGATCGCGGCCAGGGTCACGGCGCCACCTAGGTTTTCGGCATTGAACATCGGCCCGAAGCGGTTGAGGGTGCCGTCCTTGCACAGCTTGCCGATCCGCTCGATCAATTCGTCCTCGTCCATCTGCAACTGTTTGGCGGCCTCCGCATAGGGGCGTTCGGTGACCGGAAAGCCGTCCTGCAATTCGTTGATAATGCGGCGGTCCATATCGTCCATCAGGCGACCTCGCGGTGTTTGGTCTTGTCCGGTCGGGCCGGGGCGTAGTGCGCGCCGCATTGCTTGAACTGGCGCAGGCTGAACAGCACGTCCTGGGGCAGGGCGCGCAAGTCGCAGGCGTCATTAATCTCCAGGATTTGTTGGCGCACGGTGGCGCGGTCGCGGCCATGCACCATGCAGAACAGGTTATAGGGCCAGTCCGGCAGCCGCCGGGGGCGTTGGTAACAGAGCGTGACGAACGGGAAGGAGCGGATTTTTTCGCCGACGGTATCGACCAGACCATCCGGCACATCCCACACGGCCATGGCGTTGGCCCGCCAACCCAGTTCCCGGTGGCGCACAACGACGCCGAACCGGGTGATGATGCCGCTGTCCCGCAGGCGTTCAAGCCTGTCCAGAACCTCGTCCTCACCAATCCCCAGCCCGTCGGCCACCGTTTCGTAGGGCCGTGGCGTCAACGGCAGGCCGTCGGCAATAGCGTTCAGCAGGCACTTATCTGTTGCGTCAGGCGTCATGATTACGCCTTCTCCAGGTCAAAGCCGAGATCGATGTGGAAAGACCGCTCCAACGGCAGGTCGAGAACCGCAAGCCCGGTTTGCGCTTCGATGCGCGCCAGCACACCCGCGACGGCATCCTTATCGGCGGCGGCGACCACGAACCACAGGTTGATGGCGTGTTCGCGTTCATAGTTGTGATTGACTTCCGGCTGCTTGCTGACGAAGGCGGCGATCTCTTCCAAACGCGGGGCAGGCACCTGCATGGCCGCCAGTGTGCTGGCGCCGATGGTGTTGGGCCGGACCACGGCGCCGATGCGCGAATAGGTGCCCTGCTCCTTCAGCGTTGCCAGGCGTTGGAGAACCTCATCCTCGCTTAAACCTAAGTCTTTCGCGATCCGGGCATAGGGCCGGGGGTCCAGGGGAAAGTCCCGCTGGTAGTCGTTCAACAGCCTTTGTTCGATAGAACCCGGCACCATGATCTTACAGTCCTATCCTGTTGGCCCGCGCGGTCAGGAAGATGCCGCTCGGCTTGTCGGCGTCCATGGTCGACAGCCGTTTAAAGGTGCGGGTGTCATAAACATCAACCCGGTCGGCATCGCGGACGGAGATCCACACCTGCTCGCCACGCGGCGTGAATTCCAGGTGCAGCACCGCCTTGCCGGGTTTGAATTCATGAACGATCTTCATGGACGGAACGTCGATGACCTGCACCGTGTCGTTCAGGGGATGGGCGAAATTGACCCACACCTGACGGCCATCGGGCCGGGCGACGGCGAAGATGGGTTGGCCGTGCACGGGGATGCGCCCGACTTCCTTCCAGGTCCGTGGGTCGACGGCCAAAACTTCGTGCCGCCCGACGGCGGGCAGGAAGATCAACTCGCCCGCCTTGGCCCAGCCTTCCAGGTGCGGCATTTTGTAAACCGGCAGCTTCTTCTCACCCCGCCCGTAGCCGTCCATGATTCTTTTGACGCCTTTGTCCGGGTTCCACAGATCGAGCATGGCCATACCGTCCTCGCCGAACAGTCCGGCGATGTAATGGCGGCCATCACCGGTAATCAGCGCGTCATAAGGAAGTTCGCCGATGTCCTTGAATTTGGTGATCTTGGGCGTATCAGGCCTGGTCATGTCGGCGATCCAGATTTCATCGGCATCATAGAGGCTGAACACGAAGCGCTGGCCCGGGGCGTCGACAAGCCCAACCGTCTTGGAGCGCTTTCCGTCCGGCCCGTAGGTGGCGGGAATATCGGCGACAAGATCCAGCGTTCCGCTGTCGAAAATCCGTACCCCGCCCGGCTTGTAATTGGACACGGCGACCAGGGAGCCGTCTTGGGAAATGGCGCCGCCGATGCTGTTGCCGCCCTGGATCACGCGCTTGACGATGCGGCCTGCCAGAATATCGATTTTGGTCAGGCCGCCATCGCGTCCGAAGACATAGGCGTAACGGCCGTCGCGGGAGAACACGGCGGACGCATGGCTGAGGTCACCCAATCCGGAAATCCGGAACAGGCGTTTTTGGCCCGAGGTTTCGAACACCTGGATGGCCCCGGTGGCCCGTTCGATAAGAATTCCCATATCCCCGGTGCCGCGAGTGCCGTTGCTTTCGCCAGCTATCGCCCGGCCGGAAAAAATCAGTCCGGCGGCGAGTGCGCCCAGGAGGAAAAGGAAACGAAATTTGCGGGGGCCCTTTATCATTACAGGCCTTTCTTCAATTGTTTGACGATCCAAGCCGCGTCTTCCGGCGCCAGCAAGGGCCGCCACGGCGGCATGGGGGTTTCGGGTACGCCGTCGAGGATAATGCCGACAAGAGTCTCGTCGGGTTTGTCCTTAAGCGTGTCCGGCAGCAGGGCCGGACCTAGCCCGCCCTTCATGGTCATGCCGTGACATGATCCGCAATCCTGGCGCAGCAGATAAAGAAGTCCGTCCCGTGTTTCCCGTGCCTGGGCGTCGGCGGCCCCGGCAGACGGGGCCGTTCCCAGGACAGTTCCGATGGCGGTGCTCAAGAGAACTCCCTTAAGCCAGACCGGCATTGTGAAGCGTCCGGATCGCATCCGCCTCTTCTCCTTCTTCCTGGTAGGCGGCGGCCAGGGTTACAACACTGCCGATGATGAACAGGACCGGCCCGTCGAAGTCTATTGTACGGACCATCCCGCCGATTCGATCCAGGGTTGAAAACAGATGGCGTTGATTCTCCGTGGTCCCGTTGGCGACGGCGCAGACGGGGGTCGAGGGTTCCATGCCCTGGTCGAGAATTTCCTGCGCCATGCGGCCGATGTTGGCTTTTCCCATATAGACGACAAGGGTGGTGTCCGGGTCGGCCAGGCCGGACCAGTCCAGGTTGAGGGGCGCGTCTTCGCGGCAGTGGCCGGTGACATAGCGCACCCCGTTGGCCAACCCGCGGTGTGTCAGGGGGATGCCGAGGGACGCAGCACACCCCGAAGCCGCCGTGACGCCGGGCACCACTTCAACGTCGATGCCGTGCTCGGACAGGGCCTGGGCTTCTTCGCCGCCGCGGCCGAAGGTGAACGGGTCGCCGCCCTTGAGGCGGACGACCCGGCGCTTGCCTTCTTCGGCCAGACGCACCAGCAGGGCGTTGATCTCATCTTGCGGAACGGAATGCAGGCCGGGTTGCTTGCCGACATCGATGCGCGCCGTTCCAGGGCCGACCAGGCCGAGAATGTCTTCAGACACCAGGCGGTCGTAGACCACAACGTCGGCGTTTTCCAGAATGCGTTTGCCTTTGATGGTCATAAGGTCCGGATCTCCCGGACCCGCGCCGACAAGATAGACAACCGGTTTTTCCTGCATGCCTTTCCTCCGTAAACCGCCCGTCTTCAAAAGACGGGCAGGGGGGCTCTTTCATTCCATTGTTGAGTATCACGCGTCTCCACGAGGGTAATTGATTTATGTCAAGGTGAACGACCGGAGAGGGGAGTAGAAAACCAAGACCAAAACAATGAAGAGTGAGCTTGTCACCTGATCAAACAAAAGGTTTTTGATAAAGAAACAATGGAGAAGATGAAGATGAATAGGTTCCTACAAATAACCTCTTCCTTGTCGATCGTGGCGGGGCTTGCCCTTACCGCCGTCCCCGGGACGGCGTCGGCGGCGGACCCGGCACTTTCGGAAAAGGATTTTGAAGAGGCGAAGACGCTTTATTTTCAGCGTTGCGCCGGTTGTCACGGCGTACTCAGGAAAGGCGCCACCGGCAAAAACCTTGAGCCGAAGAGCACCCGGAAACTTGGTCAGAAGAAGCTCGAAAAGATCATCACCCTCGGCACCGACGGGGGCATGAACAACTTCGACGACCTTTTCAGCAAGGCGCAAATCAGCAAACTCGCGACCTACATCCAGATGGACGTACCGCCGCCGGCCGAAATGTCTCTGGCGGAAATGAAAAAGCGCTGGAAGGTCATGGTAAAGCCCGAGGACTATCCGAAGAAGCCCGCGCATAAACGCAACTGGCAGAACTTCTTCCTGGTGATCCTGCGCGACGCCGGTAAGGTCGGCATCATCGACGGCGATACCAAGGAAGTCGTTTCCAAGGTCGATACCGGGTATGCCGTGCATGTTATGAAGGAATCGTCCGACGGCCGTTTCTGGTACACCCAGGGCCGTGACGGTCGCATGACAAAGATCGATCTGTGGATGAACCCGCCGCAAGTGGTGGCCGAAACCCAGATCGCCTCCGACGCCCGCGACGTCGCCGTGTCTCATTACGGCAAGTGGAAAGACAAATACGTCATCGGCGGTGGCTATTGGCCGCCTCATTTCGTCATTTTGGACGCGGAGACCATGGAACCGTTGAAAGTGGTGTCCACCCGTGGCGTCAACGTGGACGGGAAATACGTCAACGAAGCCCGTGTCGCGGCCGTTTACAACACGCCGAACGCGCCGACCTGGATTGTCGCCGTCAAGGAACTCGGACAACTGTGGCAGGTGGATTATTCGGACCTGGACAACCTCAGGATCGAACAAATCAACAGCCACAAGTTCCTGCATGACGGGTTCTTCGATCCGACGCAGCGTTACTTCCAGATCGCGGCCAACGCGTCCGACCGTATGGAAATCATGGATTCGGTCGACCGCAAGTTCGTCGCTTCCATCGAAACCGGCAAGAAGCCGCATCCGGGACCGGGCGCAAACTGGATCGATCCCAAGTGCGGTCCCGTTGCCGGAACCCCGCATCTTGGCGAAGGCAAGGTCACGGTCTGGGGCAACGATCCCAAGGGCCATCCCGAGCAGGCCTGGAAGATCTGCTACAAGACCAAGACCGACGGGCCGGGGCTGTTCATCCGCACCCACCCGAATTCGCCTTATGTCTTCGTCGACCAGACCAAGCATCCGGAAATCGACATCCAGCAGTCGATCAAGGTGCTGGACAAGAAGACCGGCAAGGTCGTCAAGACGATCCGCGTCACCAAACAGGACAAGGCCCTGGCCGTGCATTCCGAATTCAACAAGGACGGCACGGAAGTCTGGGTCTCGGTCTGGGTCCGGGGCGGAAAGAAGAACTGGTTGAAAGGCGAGATCGTGGTTTACGATTCGAAAACGCTTAAAGAAAAAGCGCGGATCAAGAACCTTGAAACGCCGACCGGCAAGTTCAACGTCTACAATCGGGTTCACCACGTAACCTGATCGGACGACTATAGGAGAAGACAGTCTATCGAGAGAAGGCGGGTGACGGAGTGTTACCCGCCTTCTTTTCCTCGAAAAAATAAAAAAAGGAACCCGCAAGGTGGGGATATTTGCGAAAACCTGGAAATTTTTCTGGAGCCCGACATCAAAGTACAGCCTGGGTGCCCTGCTGGTAGCCGGCGGTATATTCGGTGTTATCTTCTGGGGCGGCTTTAATACTTTTATGGAATATACGAACACGTTGGAATTCTGCATTTCGTGCCACGAAATGGATCAGCTTGTTTATCAGGAATACAAGAAACGCGGCCATTACAAGAATGCTTCTGGCGTACGCGTGATCTGTTCGGACTGCCACGTGCCCAAGGACTGGACGGGTAAACTGATCCGCAAGATCAAAGCGTCCGTCGAGCTCTATCACTGGGCCTTGGGCTCGATCAACACCAAGGAGAAATTCGAAGCCAAAAGACTGGAGTTGGCCCAGAATGTTTGGAGATCCATGGAGGAAAGCGATTCCCAAGAATGCCGCAACTGTCATGATTACGCGGCGATGGATTTCCACAGACAGAAACGCCGCGCCGCCGAAAAAATGCAAAAGGCGCAAAAAAAAGGTGAAACCTGCATAGAATGTCACAAGGGGATCGCCCATAAACTTCCCGATGACTATGAAAAAGATGATTGAGGAGAAAGTCCATGAGTAAATTCAAATTAGCATCACGTATTAAAGGGATCGCCATTGTGGCGGCCTGTTCCGTCGCCGGCGCCCTGGCTCTGGTGTCTTCCGGCCCGGCTCAGGCCGGCGAAACGGAAGTCTACACCATTTCCGTCGGCGGGTTGCTGTACGACAAATGGTACAAAATTGTCGATGGTACCGTGCCGAAGAAGACGCACCCCTCTTACGGCGACAAGGGGAAAAAGTCCGGCAAGGGCACTTGGCGCTGCAAGGAGTGCCATGGCTGGGATTACAAGGGCAAGGACGGCGTCTATGCCAAGGGTAGCCATTATTCCGGCATCAAGGGCATTCGGGGATCCGCCGGCAAGGACCCGAAGGCCATTGCCGCCATTATCCGCGACAAGACCCACGGCTATACTAAGGACCACCTGACCGACAAGGAGGTCAACGCCTTGGCGTTGTTCGTCAGCAAGGGTCAGTACGACATGGACAAGTACATTGATTCCAAGACCAAGGCGGTCAAGGGCGATGCCGAGAAGGGTAAGCCCTATTATGAAACCATGTGCTCGAAGTGCCACGGCCTCGACGGCAAGAAGGTCAAGGACATGAAGGCGGTCGCATATTACTCCAACAAGAACCCGTGGGAGATATTGCACAAGATCGCCAATGGCCAGCCGGCCGAAGCGATGCCGGCGATGCGAATCCTGGATGACCAGATACTGCTCGACATCCTGGCCTATTCGATGACCTTGCCCAAGGAGTGATCCTGTCAGTTATTTGACGGATCGGGTTCATAAGAAGCAAACTGCCAAAACCGGGAAGGCCCTGGCGCCTTCCCGGTGTTTTGGCCTGTGTGCTTTGGAGGTTACGCCAATGAAATATTTCTGTCTGGTGATCTGGTTTATGTTGGCCGCCGCCCCCGCCTGGGCAGGGGGGGGGATGAGCGCGGAAAAAAAGGAAATCTGCGCCAAGGCGGAAGAACGCTACAAGGAGGTCTATCCCGACGCCAAGAATGACGGCGTTGTCGTCATCAAGACCTACAAATACACGTTCTGCCCGCCCAGCGTCACGGTCAAGGCCGGCACCACGGTGCGCTGGGTCAATGTGGATAAGCGCACCAGCCACAGCGTCTGGCTGAAGCAAAAGGGCGAGCCCGAGTCGGAGCGGTTTTTTCCCGAGGAAAAATACGAATTCACGTTTCCGTCCCCCGGCACCTTCCCCTATCTCTGCGGACCGCACTGGAAGGACGACGACATGCGGGGCACGGTCACCGTCACGCCCTGATTATTTTTTAAAAAACGGGCGCAAAAAAACCGGCGGAATACATCTTCATCCCGCCGGTCTTTTTCTGGGCCTTGTGTCATTGTCTTTGAGCCGGCCTCAGTAGATGTCGGCCCGTGTGTTGTAGACGTTGAACTTGCCTGTCGGCGTAACCAGGCGCTTGTCCTTGATCACCGCCTTTTTGGTCAGGGTCTTGTCATCGACGATGACGATAGCCGACTGCTGGCTCTTGGAGTTCCACACCGAGAACCAGATTTCGTCGCCGGCCTTGTTGAATTCCCCCTGCACGACCCGGCGCACGCCTTCGGTGATACCGGACCATTCGCCGATCGGAAGAACCGTGTATTCGGGTTCTTTCTTGGCCATGTCGGCGATCTTGAACACCGCAATCGAGGACGAAACCTCGGCCTCCGGGTTCAGGGGGGTGTCCACATACAGGTGCTTGGATTTGGGGTGGGTCTTGACGAACAATGACCCGCCACCCTGGCCTTCCAGGCTTTGCACCATCTTCCAAGCGTTCTTCGGATGCTTGACCGGGTCGGTGCCGATCAGGGCGATGGTCTCATCACCCAGGTGGCTGGTCGCCCACACGGGACCATAGGTGGGATGCACGAAGTTGGCGCCCCGGCCGGGATGCGGTTTGGCGCCGGTCTTGACCAACTTCACCAGTTTGCGCTCCTTGGTATCGACCACCGCAACCGTGTTACGGGCATTGGCGGCAACTAGGAAATAGCGGCCGGTGGAATCGAAGCCGCCGTCATGCAGGAAGCGTTCGGCGTCGATGGTCGTAACCTGGAAATTGTTCAGGTCGCCGTAATTGACCAGCAGGATTTTGCCCGTTTCCTTGACGTTGACGACGAATTCCGGGTGATAGTGGGAACCCACAATCGCCGCCACGCGGGGTTCCGGATGGAATTCCTGCGTGTCCACGGTCATGCCACGGGTGGAGACGACTTTCTTCGGTTCGAGGGTATGGCCGTCCATGATGACGTATTGCGGCGGCCAATAGGCCCCGGCGATGGCGTATTTGTCCTCATAGCCCTTGTTTTTCGAGGTTTCGACTGAGCGCGCCTCGGCACCGACCTTGATCTCGGCCACCGTGGCCGGGTGTTTCATATAGAGGTCGATCAAGTTGACCTTGGCGTCGCGCCCGATGACCAGCAGATACCGTCCCGACGCTGAAACCCTAGTGATATGCACGGCATATCCGGTCTCGATGATTTCGACGATTTTCTTGCTGGCGCCGTCGATCAGGGCGATTTGCCCGGTATCGCGCAACGTCACCGAGAACAGGTTGTCGAGATCAAGAGTGTTCATTTTCTTCTTGGGACGTTTGTTAACCGGGACGTAAACCTTCCAAGACGCCCTGATGCTTTTCATGCCGAATTCGGGCGGCTGCGGCGGCTCCAACAGCAGGTAGCGCGCCATCAGGTCGATGTCGGCTTTCGACAAACCACCCGATGCGCCCCAGTTGGGCATGCCGGCAGGCGAGCCGTAATCAATGAAGTCCCGCAGGTACTCAAAACCCAGTTTTGAGGTGATCTTGGTGGTCAGCGGTTTGCCCGTGGCGCCCTTGCGCAGAACGCCGTGACACCCGGCGCAACGCTGGAAATAAATCTGATTGGCGCGTTGGAAGTCGGCGGCGGAAATGACTGGGCCTCCGGGTTTTGATCCCGGCTTTTCAACATTTTGATCGCGCAAAACGTCGAGGGTCGGTTCGTACTTCTGTCCCGGCGTGGTCTGGTGTCTTTTTAGGTCCGAAGGTTTCGGTTTTTCGGCAACCGCCGTGCCGGACATAAAGACCAGCACCAGCGGCAGAACCAAGCCTGCAATAAATCGTTTCATCTCGGATTCTCCATCTAGCGAATTGAATAAATTTTTTTTGTTGTTCATAAGACCATTTTTGCAATCAGACCTACCTTGACGGCGGTCAAGGAAGTCTGATCGGCGATTGCCAATAATCCTCAATGACGCGACACTATCGAGGAAGGACGGAATGGGTATGTCTCCCTGCTCGCCCAGGAGAGTCCGCCGTACGCGTTCGGGCTTAACGCCGGGTCGGTGGGGGTGGGCGGCGTTTCTGTCTCTTGTCGTTTTATTCGCCGCCGGTATGTCCCAGGCGGCATCGGCGGCGCAAAAAAATTCCGTCGCCACTATTACCAGTGAAATCCTGACCGAGATATTTCCCGGCGGCGGAACGATGGGGCCGGTTTCAGGCAATCCTCCGGCCCGGCCCGTTTATCGCGACGGCACGGTCGTGGGGTATGTGTTTTCGAGCCGTGACGTGGTTTCCTCGGTCGGGTTTTCCGGCAACCCCATCGACATTTACGCCGGCCTGGATATTAAGGGCCGCCTGACGGGCGCCTTTCTGCACAAGCATACAGAACCTATTCTAGTGATCGGGATTGCTGAAAAACGGCTGATCGAATACGTCTCTCAATTCGCCGGAATCGATGTCAGTCGCGGCGCCGGGTTGGGCGGTGGGGTTCAGCCCGCGGTCGAACCGGCGAAGACCGCCCCGGATGTGATTTCCGGGGCCAGCGTCAGTTCCGCCGTAATCCGCAACGCTATTTTCCGATCGGCCCGCGCCGTCGCCAGGTCGCGCCACATCTTCACCGACGATTCCAAAAACCGGCTCGACCGGGAAACCTATACGGAGGCTACCTGGCCAGCCCTGATGGAGGACGGCTCTGTCGTTCGTCTGCGCCTGAACCAGGCAGGCGTGGCCAAGGCCTTAGGCGCTGTCCTGGAGCCCGACGTCCCCCCCGACGGCTTGTTCATAGACCTCTATACGGGCTTGATGTCGCCGCCCCGGGTCGGCGAGAACCTGATCGGCAAGCTAGATTTTAACGATTTATTGGCCGGCATGGCGGCCAACGATCAGATTATTGTTGTCATTGCCGACGGGCTTTATTCGTTCAAGGGCACAGGGTACATCCGGTCTGGCCTGTTCGACAGAATCCAACTGGTACAGGGGTCTTCGACGATCCGTCTTTCCAAGGACCGCTACCGCAACGTGGAACGGTTCCGCATCCCCGGCGCGCCGGAATTTCGTGAGATCGGAATTTTTATTATCCCCGCCGCGACCGGGTTCGACCCTCTGGAACCCTGGCGGCTGGAATTACTGGTCAACCGGAACACGGTGGACCGCGGAATGTTGCATGCGGCCTTTTCTCTGCCGTACACGTTACCGGGAAAATATCGGCTGACGAGCACCGCGTCCGGGACGGAACCGGATAATGGTTTTGATGATAAATTCGGCGCGCGATACTGGGCGCATGAATGGGAAGACCGCCTGGTCGAGATCGTGATCCTCGGCTTAATCCTCGGCGTCCTCAGCGGTGTGCTGTTTTTTCAGGACCGGGTGGTTGCCAACGCCGAAAGGTATCGTCTTTTCCGGCGGCTTTTTCTCGCCGTCGTTGTCATCTGGCTGGGTTGGATCGTGGGCGGGCAACTGTCGATTATCAATGTGCTGACGTTCATCCATTCCCTGTTAGGCGAATTCCATTGGGAGTTTTTTCTGCTCGATCCGGTGACGTTTATCCTGTGGGGTTATGTGGCGGTGGCGCTTTTGTTCTGGGGGCGGGGCGTGTTTTGCGGCTGGTTGTGTCCGTTCGGGGCGCTGCAGGAACTGTTGAATGAAGGCGCCAGAAAGCTCAACGTGCCGCAGGTCTCCGTGCCCTTTGCCGTGCACGAACGGTTATGGCCGATCAAGTACGTAATCTTTTTAGGCCTGCTGGCGGTGTCGCTCCATTCCACGAATCTGGCTATCGTCGGCGCCGAGGTGGAACCGTTCAAGACGGCGATTACCCTGAAATTCGACCGCGCCTGGCCGTTTGTCGCCTTTGCCGTCGCCTTGTTGGCGGCGGGACTGTTCATCGAGCGGTTTTATTGCCGCTACCTGTGTCCGTTGGGCGGCGCACTGGCGATCCCGGCACGGATCAGGATGTTCGATTGGCTGAAACGGCGTTTCCAGTGCGGCGAGGTCTGTGACCTGTGCGCCGGCCAATGCGGGGTTCAGGCGATTCATCCGGACGGCACCATCAACCCCAATGAATGCATTCACTGTCTCAACTGCCAGACGCTGTATTTCGACGAAAACCTGTGCCCGCCCCTGATCGCGATCCGCAAACGCCGTGAACGCCGGCAAAAGTTGGCCGGAGGAGGCGATAATGAAACAGTGGAATAAATCGCGGCGCCGGGCGTTGACGGTGATCGCTGGCATTGGCGCCGGTTTTCTGATGCCGGGGGCCGTCTGTGCGACACCTCTGCGCCGCTACGAATGGCGCGGCACTGCCCTGGGCGCGGAGGCGTCGATTATTCTTTACCATGCGGACCACAAGGAAGCGGAACACGCCGTCCGCCGGGCGGTGCTGGAAATCGAACGCCTGGAATCCGAATTCAGTCTTTATCGGGCAGAGTCCGCCCTTTGCCGCCTCAACCGGAACGGTTTTCTCGATGCGCCGTCGCTCGACATGGTGCGGCTGTTGTCGGAATGCCGCCGCTTCGGGGACCTCAGCGACGGTGCTTTTGACGCCAGCGTACAACCCCTGTGGCGATTGTACGCAGACCATTTCGCCGGCCATCCGGGAGATGGTTCGGGACCGCCCCGAACGGCTGTGGAGGCCGCCCGATTGCTAGTCGATTACCGGCGGGTGGACATTCGGGAGGGGCGTATCGTTCTCGGGCGGGGAATGGAAATCACGCTGAATGGAATAGCCCAAGGTTACATCACCGACCGGGTGGTGGATTTGCTGCGCAGGCACGGCTGGTCCAACGTTCTGGTCAACCTCGGTGAATTGCGTGCGCTCGATGGGCGCGGCAACGGCAACCCCTGGGTCGTGATGCTCGACGGGGCGCTGGCGGGTTCGGATGGGGCCGGAGGCACGCTGACGGTGCCCCTCGATAACCGGGCGATGGCGACATCGGCAGGCAGCGGCACTCGTTTTGATTCCTCGGGCCGCCACCATCACCTGTTTGATCCCGCCTCCGGCGACAGCCCCGGCCATTACCGGGCCGTCAGCGTCAGCGCGCCGGATGCGACTACGGCGGATGCGTTGTCGACGGCGATCTTTACCGCGCCACCAGCCCGCGCCGCGAGCATGATGACACGCGCCGCGAGCATGATAACCCGCGCCGGGCGGGCGGATGTCGCGGCATGGCTTACCGATGCCGGCGG
Organism: Alphaproteobacteria bacterium; assembly: GCA_014382345.1. Taxonomy (GTDB): domain Bacteria; phylum Pseudomonadota; class Alphaproteobacteria; order Rhodospirillales; family Casp-alpha2; genus Casp-alpha2. The sequence goes on along the minus strand of JACNJX010000115.1, from coordinate 21,142 downwards.
TAGAACGAAATTCTTAAAGGGATAGGGCGGAGGCTAACTGGCGGCCGCCTGGTTTTTTGAGCCTGCGCCGTTGGCAAAGTCGACCAAGTCCGCAACGTCGGAAATCATCACCCGGTTCATTTCGGTTTTAACGCCCTGCTTGCGCAGTTTGCCGAGAATCCTGGACAGGCTTTCCGGCTGCATGCCGAGGCGGCGTGAAATCAGCGACTTGTCGTAAGGCAGGGAGATCACCGCCGAGCCTTCTTTCACCGGGCACAGTTTGAGCAGGAAATCGACCACCCGGAGCGTCGCCGAGCGGGTTTTCAACTGCTCGATATCGGCGACGTGCTGGTGTGCGCGTTTGGACATGGATGCGAGCATGCCCATGGCGATTTCCGGGATTTCGGTGACATGGCTGCAGAACGGTTTGGAAAGGATCGGCAACAGGCGCGCCTGCTCGACGACCTGGGCACTGGCCGGATAATCCTTGCCCAGAAAGGCCGCCGCTTCGGCCAGGGATTCCCCTTGCGTGAATACGCCGAACACGGCCTCGTCGCCGTCCGGGGTTTCCCGGTAGACCTTCACCCATCCGCCGAGCACGATATAAAAGCAATCCGCCGGCTCACCCCGGATGAACAGTACCTTGCCCTTCGGGTATTCCTTGGGGAACGCGTTGCCGAGCAGGGTCGCCAGGACCTCGTCCGACATGCTCCCAAACAAGGGGATTCGGCGAATGATCGAAAGGTCTTCGTCTTGCAGCATCCATAGACTCCTTAATCGGGAAGATGCTCCCGGGTTCCGGCGGCCCTCATTATACATATTTTTAGAGGTGTTACAGGGAAAGGGTGATTCGGTCAGGGCGCGAAATGAAGCATCCTGTGCAGGCGGGAATCCATCAGTTTGAAGTGTCCGACGAACCACGCCTCGAGCTTTTCCTGCAAAGCGGCGTCTTTTCCGGTGAAGGTGCCGGCCCGGCATTCGTCCATGATGTCGCGAATATCATCCAACAGGCGTTCGTGATCCGCCTTGTGATCCTCGAACTGGTCGTAGTTATGCGCCCGCATGATGGTTTCCTCAAGCGCGAAATGTGCTGAAATCCAGGCATAGACCTCGCCTAGTTTAAAAGTGGCCTCTTCGCCGGTCTTACCGGCCGCGGCAAAGGCGAAAAAGACGTTTAGCCGATGGATGATTTCACGGTGTTCGTGATCGATTTCCACATTGCCGGTTTCGAAATCCTTCCTCCAGATAATTTTAAGCGGTTGTTGCATCAAGATCCGTTCCTTTTGGATGGCTTATTGGACCACGAAACCGCCCTTGGCGGCGTGAAATTCGACGGCCAGGACCTGACCGGATTTAAGCGTAACGGGCAGATTTTTTTCGAAATCGAAGTCATTCCCCTCCTTGTCCCGTGTACGTTCCCTGAGCCGCATGGCGAGAACATGCTCCCCGGCCTTGATCGTTCGGACGATATAAAAAATCGACGGGCCGTCCTTGGACAGGCCGTTCGGCCGGGCGCTTTTCCGGAACACGATGTCGCCGTCGATTTCGATCTCTACATACACCGGCCAGCGTTCGCGCGAACATACATTGGGCGCGCGCATGTTGGCCGCAAGCTTGGCCAGTTCCTGGGCTGAGCGTCTGCGGCATTCGACCTTGCGTTTGCCCGGATGGCTGAGGCTGAGCTTGAGCAGGGCGTCGCCCGAGGGGTTGTAGGTATAAGGCGGCTGGGCCGCAAAAAAGCCAATGACGGCGGCGAACCATATATAGGTGACGGCCTGGGCAAACAGGCCCAAGGGCGTGATATTGGCGTCTTTGACGCCGCCCGACAGCCCGGTGCCGCGCTTGCGGGCGTGTTCTTCGCGGAATCGGTTGGCGTCTTCGGCTTCGCGTTGGCGCTGGCGGCGAATATCGCCTGGAATTCTAAAAAGTTCCCGGACTCCGAGGTTGTACAGAATCCATAAAAACAGAGGCCCGAAGATGAGCAGCGGCCCGATGATGTAATAGATGTTGGGAGACTCATTCATCTCCCGTCTCCTCGTGCTCACCTTGGGCCGCCAGGCGGTCGCTAAAAGTCTTCAGTTCGGCTGCCAATGCATCCGGCTCGGTGGACCAGCAGGCATGCAGTCTCTCGCGGGGCACCCGTTTCCTCAGGTAAGGGTCGCGCAGCCCGGCCATGCGGTCTTCGGTCCACTGGACGCCGAAGCGGTGGAAACAATCCCCGTCTCCGCACCCCGTCAACAGTACGCCATCGACGCCGTCACCGGCCAACGCGTAGTCGAGGAACGACGGCGGCAGCATGCCGATGCACGAAAGTTTCAGGCTGGCGACGTTGCCTGCGCCGATAGCACTAAGGTCGGCGCCGTGGTCACAGCCGATAACCAGCACGGCGGGTTGCTCCCGGTTCCGTCCCTCGCGGGCCTTTTGCATGGCGTCCGCCATGTTGGTCTGGACGCTATCCAGAGACGGATCCTGGAAATCGATGCCGGTTTTCAGCCCACCGCTATGGCGAAACGGCGTCGACATGGGGCACGCGCCGACACAGATGCCGCACGCCGTGCATAGATCGGCGTTGACGGTGGCCTCTTTGGCGAAGGGCCGCCCGTCGGTGCGGGGCTGCATGGACACCGCGCCGTAAGGGCAGTCCTCGAAACACCGGGTGCAGCCGTTGCATTGTTCGAGGAGGACCTCCGGCGCCGGCGCCCGTTTCAGGGGCGGAAGCCACGGCATGATGCACATGAACAGCGATCCGCCGAAGGCGATGGCCCACAACGCTCCCGGCCCCCAGGCATCGAAGGCCGGGTAAAGCGCCATGAAAAACCAGTCCAGGTTCAGCACCGCCGGCACCATGCCCAAGTCGGCGGGGCCGTGGCTGACCGCCGGATGAGCGAAGGACAACGCCAGCAGCATGACGAAGCTGCCGATCGCCAGCCCACGCGGCGGATTGGTCCGGGACCGGTTGATGCGCAGGATGTGAATCCACATCATGAACAGCAGGAACAACGGGCCGAAAATGTGGATGAACACCAAAAGACTGAAGAAGCGGTCATCCAGGCTGTCGCGGGAGAGGAAATTATTGGCCACCGGTTCGCCGAAAATGCCGAGCCAGTCGATCCACTCCATGGAACCGATGGCAACGTATTGCGCCAGTTGGTCCCACACCAGCCAATAGCCGCTGATGCCGGATAGGAAGAGCAGCCAAATCACCGGAATGCCGGTAAACCAGGAGAACCACCGGACCCCCCGGTAGCGGTCGAGGGAGAATTCGCGCGCCAGATGTACTATCGCCGTCAGCACCATGGCGTCCGACGCATAGCGGTGCAGGCTGCGCATGACGCCGCCGAGATACCATTGTTCGGTCATCGACTCGACCGACAAAAAAGCGCCGCCAATAGAGGTATCAAACAGGATGAAGACATAGATGCCGGTAACGGCGGAAACCCAGAAAAAGAAAAACGCCAGGGTTCCGGGCTGGCGAAGCGGGTTCCACTTCGCCCCGAAGGGCCTGTCGAACAGGCGTTCGAACCAATCCAGTGTGCGGCGCAGGGGATATTGTAGGAGCGTGAGCATTGTCTTTTATTATGATGTGCTTATCCGGGGCGGTCGAGTCGTCAGACAGAGCGTTCCTTGCGGTTATGGGACTGCCCGCCGCCGATCAGTTCACGCGCCAGAAAAACGATGACGGCGACGATAATCATCAGCCCCACCGCGATCTGGATGAACAGGGAATAATCGAACAGGTAGCGGTCGGTCTTGGGGTCATAGAGGGTGCAGAACAGGCGCACCTTCTTAATCAGGTCTTCAAGGCTGCGGTAGGGCCGGGGCGTGCCGAACAACATCTCCTTCAGGGGTTCCATCAACAGCGGCTTCTCAAAGGTGGCACCGTAGATCTGTGTGTTGATGATGCCCTTGGCGTCAATCACCGTAACCTGGTCCATGTGATCAAACCCCTTGGGTGAGGGAGCATAGGTGAATCCGGCCGCCGCCATCAGTTTATTCACGGTATCTGAGTCCGTGCTCATGAACCGCCAGCCGGGGGTTCCCTCGACGCCCTGCTTGCGGGCATATGCGCGCATGCGTTCCGGTGTGTCGTTGGCGGTATCGAAGCCGATGGTCACGGCGTTGAAGCTGTTAAGTCCGAAAACGTCGCGGGCATTTTCGTAAGCATCGCTCAGCATCAGCGTCATCACGCCGCAGCTGTGCGCGCAGCTTGTGTAAATGAAATTCATCACCAGCGGTTTGTCCCGGTAATCGGAGAGATGCACGGTGCGCCCGGAAGCATCGGTCAGCCGGGCGTCGCCGATACTTTTTCCCAGCGCCGCTTGACTCAGGGTGACGGCCTGTTTTTCATCTAGTTCGGTTTCTGATGCCGCGCCTGGATAAGCGCCCAGCGTCAACAGCGCTGCCAGGAGAAGGGTAGGAATTCGCCTTGTCATATATCGGTCATATCCCCGTCAGGGCCCCGGCTAGCGCGCCCAGGACCAACAGGCTGAGTTGGATCAGCGAGGCGAAGAAATTTTTCATGGCTTTAGCGGGAGTCGGGTCGGCGGCATATTGCAGGGACCGGTAGAGGAAATAGGTCCCTCCGATTCCGGCACCGGCCCAGTACAGCCAGCCCAACCCATAGGCCACGGGCGCCATCGACAAGCCGACCAGAAGGACGGTGTTGATCAGGATAATCCGGGCCGCCTTTTTCGGGCCGACGACGACCGGCAGCATCGGCACGCCGGCGCAGGCGTAATCTTCGCTCAAGGCGGCTGCCAGGCTCCAGAAGTGGGGCGGTGTCCACAAGAACAGCACCACCGCCAGCACCAGGGCTTGCGCGGACAGCGCCGGGTCAACGGCGGCCGCGCCCGCCAGCACGGCGAAACTGCCCGACAATCCGCCGACGACGATGTTCCAGACGGTCTTGCGTTTCAGCCATACCGTATAGACGACGCCGTAAACAAAGGCGCCGAGAAAAACGTAAAGCGCCGCCATGCCGTTCAGCACATAGGCCGCGGTCCCGACGGAGACCGCCAACAGGGCGCTGATGCCGAAGTACCATGCCGGCCCGGCGTTTAGTTGACCGGTCACGAAAGGCCGGTTCCGGGTCCGCTTCATGCGCGCGTCCAGATCCCGTTCCATGACGTGGTTGAAGGCCCCGGCGGCCGCCGACGACCCCAGGACGGAGAGCGCGAGGACGGTAATTTGCCAGCCCGATAAGGAGACCGCGGGGGAGACGGCGGGCATGACCGCTATCCCGGCCAACGCACTCATCATGATGGCAAGGCCGATTCGGACTTTGAACACGTTATAGAAAAGGGCTGCATACGTTTTCATGGGGTGCTCACCACAGGTTGTTCAGGGGCTCCCCTGGCCTTTCTGGCCGGAGGGATGGGACGGCGGAGAGGCCGGGAGAGGGGCCTCTCGCCGTCCCTTTTGCTCAGCTCAGCGGCCACACACCGGCCAGATACTTCCAGTTCACGAAGTAGTAGAGAACGAACGAGACCAGGAAGACCATGGCCAGGGTAAAGGTCCCCGGCACCGCCATGGTACCGGCGTTGCCGTAGGTGGCGACCACCGGTTCCGGCGCGGGTGCCGGCGCTTCTTCTTCGGCGGCCTTGGTCTTGGGCTTGCCCCACAAAATGGTGCCGACCATGTTGAGGATGAAGATAGCCCCACCAAGGGCGCCCATCAGTGCGGCCATGCCGTTCAACCCCATCATCAGATGGGCCGCGCCGGGGAAGTCATACCCCATCACCGCATCGGCAAAGTTGATGTCCCAATGCCGGCGCGGCACGCCAAGGGTGCCGGCCCCCATCATGAACACCGAAACCAGCCCCATGCCGATTCCGAACAGGTAGGGTTGCCACTTGGCGAGTCCGGGCAAGACCAGTTCCTTCTGCCACAACGTCGGCACCAGCCAATAGGCCAGCGCCATGAAGGCAAGCGTCGTGCCGGTCACCACGGTGGCGTGGAAATGGCCGGGCACATAGATGGTGTTGTGGATGATGATGTTAAGTTGTTCGGTGCCCATCATGACGCCTGAGATGCCGCCCAGGAAACCGAACATGACCACCGACAGGGCAAAACCGGAAAACGCCGGATTGCCCCAGGGCGCCTTTCTTAGCCATTCGAACAGCCCCTTGTTGAAGCCCTTCTTGCGCTGCGCCGCTTCGACCGAACCCGGCACCGTCAGGCCGTGGATCATGCTGGCCAGAACCGCCAGATAGATGGCGTAGGACGTGTTGAATATCTTGTATTCCGAGCTCAGACCGGGTTCCACCAGCAGATGGTGGGCGCTGGCCAGTTGCAGGAACAGGATGTAGAGCAGGAACGCCGTACGGCTGACCTTTTCGGACAATGGCTTGGCGCCGAACAGGATAGCGGCCAAGGCGTACCAGACGGCGATGTGGGCCGCGACGTTGATCTGCTGCGACGAATGACCCATACCCCACCACACTACCTTGTACATCAGGGTGTCGATGTGGCTGATATAGCCGACCGACCACAGCAGGGTGGGGACCAGGATGATGGCGCCGGCGGCAATGGTGAACACTGCGATGACGGCCGCCACCGTGGCACCGAAGGTGACCAGAGGCACCGAGCCCTCATAGGTTTTTTCCTGCTTGGCGATAACCAGCGTCCCGAAGAACACGAAACACGCCAGTAATGCACCGACGGCGAAGAGGATGATGCCGAGATAGAAATCGGGAGCCGCCTTCATCGGAACATAGGATGTGAACATGACGGACGAATCGCCCCTGAGAACCGCGATGTTGGTCATCACGGCGCCGATCAGCATCAGCCAATAGCCTGCCCACGCTGCTTTGGGCGAAGCCAGCCTGCTGCCTAATAGAACGGAGGAGGCGAAATACAGGATCGCGACCTCGAAAAAAATCAGCCACACCAGAAGAACGTCCAGTCCATGCGCGGTCAGCGCCAGATAGAACCAGTCGGCGGGAAGCAGATGTACCGCCGGCCATCGCGTCAGGGCGACGGCGATGCCAAAAAGTCCACCGATCATCAGGAAGACGACGCCGCTTACGGCATTCCACTTAATCAGCTTGTCGGCGGGAAGATGGATCTTGAACCCGGTATCGGGGCAAGTCCGGAAGTCTCTGTTGATAGTCATTGTCATGCTCCCTTACTTGTCCACGACATAAATTTTGCCGACCATCGTGTGATGGCCGATGCCGCAAAACTCGTTGCAGACGACGGAATATTCACCGGACCGGTTCGGTTTGATGGTAATCACCATCTCATAATCTGGGTGGACCTGGATGTTGATGTTTTCCGGCAAAAGCGAAAAGCCATGCTGCCAGTCCAGCGAAGACAGGTGCAGCCGGTAGGTCTTGTCTTTTTGCAACTCCAGGACCGGCCACCATTCCCACAGGCGGCCCAGCATGTAGATATCGCTGCCGGCAGGTGGGCGGACGACGGGAATCCCAGTATCGCCTTCTTCACGCACCTTATACTTTTCGGCGAAAGCCTCGGTGCGCTTGGCGAAGGCTTCAGGTTTGATTCGGTAGGCTTCGTTGGTGAGGTTCTGTTCGCCGACAATGTGCCAATAGGGCATCATGAAGAACAGGATCAGACACCACACAAGGGCGATGACGACCCACAGGATTTCGGACCGCTCAATGGGTTCTTTCCACCAGATCCGTTGTTCAGGCGGGAAAATTGACATGTCTCATCCCCCTAATTGGCTATGGGGATGGCGGTAATTTCCATGATCCCCCAAAGAATGTAAAAAACCGTAGGCATGGTGACCCCTATGAACAACAACAAGAACGGGTTATCCATCAATTGCTGCATGAACGGGATGGGCTCGTCAGCGCCGCCCGAATTGGCTTGCGTCTCTTCCATGGAACCGAATCTCCTTCTCTCCCAAAAATCCGAATTTCAGGAGTTTACCTAACCATGGACATGCACCGCCATCCTTGATTTTAGTCAAGGCGCCCGAAGGGCCATCCATAGGACGATCAGCGTTGATGAGGTATGTCGGAGAAACGAAAGGCCGGGAATTTTGTGGCGCTTTTGATTTGGACCAATGAATTTCGGGTCGGTGTCGATAGCCTGGACGCCGACCACATCGTAATCTTCAGCCTGATCAACCACATTGACGAGGCGCACCTGTCAGGAACCGATGAGAGGGCGATCGGACGGATTCTCAAGGTTCTGATTGATCGTGCGGTGGCGCATTTCCAGCGCGAGGAAATGCTGATGAAAAGGCACGGGTTTCCCGATTTGGAAGCCCACGCCGGCGAACACCGGAAAATTATCGAAGACTTGCAGATCCTCTACGAAGCATATGTGAATGCCCCCAGCGCCGCCATCAGCGGTGAAATCGTTAAAGTGCTGTCGGCATGGCTGGAAGAGCATGTCCTGGAAACCGACATGTGTTACCGCCCTTATATACCCGGCGAAGACACCTGAGACGTTGCCCGGGAAGTAAAAAGAAAAAAGCGGACAAGGGACGCGAGTGACATTCGCCGCCGGTCCGAAATCCCCCATAGTTAAAGAACAGAGCTAAAGAATGGTGTCCGGGTTCCACACCGGCAATGCGCTCCGGGTCCAGCGCGCCGGAGAGCGCGTGCAGGAAGGCGACAAGGACATAGCGCAACGCGTCAGCCACCACTCAGCAAGAGCCACTGCACAGTTGAGACGGACTTGACGGAAGTCAATGCCCGCCGGCGTTAGAAGCCTATGATAGCTCAATATGTTATCGCCGGTGCCGGAGGTATTCAAAAATGGGCGCCAAATCGGGCGACGGGGCTGTCTTGTCCAAAACCATCGATCCGCTGCCTATGGTTGACGAGGAGCCTGCAGTTGAGATCGTGGCGCGGGAAGATTTTTCTGACGTCACTTATTTGCTCGAATTCCGCCACCCGATGATGGCGAAGGCGGCGAAGCCGGGCCAATTCGTCATCGTCATTCCCCGGGAGCATGGCGAACGCATTCCCCTCACGATCGCAGATTTTGACCGCGACAAGGGAACCATAACGCTTGTCATCCAGGCCGTCGGCAAGACGACGAAAGAGATGCAGCAAGCCTGCCGGACCGGGACCACGCTTTTCAGCGTCGTCGGTCCCATGGGCGAACCCAGCCACATCGGCGACCTTGGTAAGGTAGTCTGCGTCGGCGGCGGATTGGGGGTTGCGCCGGTCTTCCCTCAGGCCCGCGCCTTCAAAGAGAATGGCGCCTATGTGATCGGCGTTATCGGGTTCAGGAACAAGGATCTGGTCTTCTGGGAAGACAAGTTCAGAAAATACTGCGACGAGTTCATTATCTGCAGCGACGACGGATCGGTCGGCATCAAAGGTCTGGTCACCGAAGGAATCAAGGCGGCCATGGACAACCATGATGACATTGACGAGGTCATTGCCATCGGTCCACCGATTATGATGAAGGCGTGCGCGGAAACGACGCGACCTTCAGGCATCAAAACCTCGGTGAGCCTGAATCCGATCATGGTCGATGGCACGGGCATGTGCGGCGGCTGCCGGGTCAAGATCGGTGGAAAGATGCAATTCGCCTGTGTCGACGGACCCGATTTCGATGGCCACCAAGTCGACTTTGACGATCTCATGAATCGCCTGAAGCGGTTCACGGAAGATGAAAAACTGGCGGTGGAACGGTGGACCGAAACCTGTCGTGCCGGAAAGGCATCGTGATGGCGAAAAAGAAAACCATACGGACAATCCCGCAGGAACGAACGCCGATTGCCGTGCAGGACCCCGGGGAAAGGGCGAAGAATTTCTCCGAGGTGGCGCTCGGTTACGGGTTGGACGAAACGCTTAACGAATGTGAACGATGCCTCATGTGCCCCGAGGCCGCTTGCGTTGCAGGTTGTCCTGTCGGCATCGACATTCCCGGTTTTATCGCAAAGACTATCGAAAAGGATTATCAGGGCGCGTATGACATCCTCACCGATGCCAACCTGTTGCCGGCCATCTGCGGCCGCGTGTGCCCACAGGAGGACCAGTGCGAGGGCGTCTGCCCCGTCGGCGATACGCTGGAGCCGGTGGCCATCGGCAGGCTGGAGCGCTGGCTCGGCGACCTGGCGATCAAGGAAGGCTGGAGCAACGTTCCCTACATAGAACCCAACGGTTTTCGCATTGGTATTGTCGGCTCGGGTCCCGCCGGGATCGCATGCGCGGCCGATATGGCCAAGGCCGGTTGCGACGTCACCGTCTATGAAGCCTTCCACAAGCCGGGCGGCGTGCTCCGCTATGGCATACCCGAATTCCGCCTTCCCAACGAGGTTATCGACGCCGAGGTCTCCGCCCTTGCCAGGCTGGGCGTCAAAATAAAGTGCAATACCCTGGTCGGGCGCCTTTTCACCATCGAACAGATGCTCGACGAAATGGATTTTGATGCCGTGTTCATCGGCACAGGCGCCGGTTACCCAAGCTTCATGGGCATCCCCGGAGAATCCCTCAACGGGGTGCTTTCCGCCAACGAGCTTCTGACCCGCTGCAATCTTATGCACGCCGGAGAATTCCCGGACTATGACACACCCTTGCACCTGGGCCGCCAGGTCGCCGTGATCGGCGCCGGCAACACGGCGATGGATGCGATGCGTGTCTGTCTGCGGTTGGGCGCGGAAAAGGTCTCCTGCGTCTATCGCCGCACCAAGGCGGAAAGCCCTGCCCGGGCGGAGGAGACCGATCATGCCGAGGAGGAAGGCATTGAATTCCATTGGCTGACGGCGCCGGTGGAAATTCTTGGTGATGAGGACAACAACGTTCGCGCCATGAAGTGCGTTCGCATGGAATTGGGTGAGCCCGACGACTCGGGCCGCCGGCGCCCCGTTCCCATCGAGGGCAGCGAATTCGAATTCGAAACCGACATGATCGTCTATGCCATCGGTACCAATGCCAATCCCATTATCGGTCAGACATCGAAGCTCAAACTCAACGCGTGGGGCTATATCGAGAGCGATGAGGACCTCGCGACCTCGATGGCGGGGGTTTACGCCGGCGGCGACATCGTTACCGGCGGCGCCACCGTGATTCTGGCCATGGGCGCCGGGCGCAAGGCAGCCAAAGGCATGAAGGCCTATCTCGGCATCCGCGATTCGGATTTTGTCTATCTGCCGGATCAGGGGAAAAGCTCTGGCGGGCCCTTCGGATTCGACGTCCGCGAGAAGACTTTTTCCCGCGTCCGGCTGGCCTGAACAAAGAGGAATACACCCACCATGAGCACACAGGCCCTGAAAAAAGAACACGCCAAAAAACAGGCCAGACGACCTGCCGCCAAGAAGGCCAAAGGGCCCTCAAGGCCTGATAAAAGCCGGCGGGGTCAATCCGGACCGGAAGACACGCCGGTTGTTACGATGAAAGAGCACATCATCGAAATCGTCAGCGATTCCGGCGAAGGCGCACAGCGATGCGGCCAGGCATTCGGAGCGATCGCAGCACGGATGGGAAACGGCGTCTGGACCGCCGAGATCATTCCCGCCGAAATTCAGCCGCCGGCCCGAAGCGCGGCCGGCGCCAGCGGAAACCGCATCCGCGTGGCGTCTCATCGAGTCACCAATTGGGGCGACGAGGATGACCTTATTGTCGCCTTCAACGAACAGGTTTTACTCAGCCGGCTCGAAGAGGGCGAACTTAGGCCGGGTTGCATCGTCCTCCTTGAGGACAAGTGGCGGACCGATAATGATCCTGAAATCGTGGCCGCCTTCACCGAAACCGTCGAAAGACTCCTGGTCGACGATTGCCGGGTCTATGAAATTCCGATGGAGACCGAGTGCCTGAAATATGTCCCTGACCCCCGGCGCGGCAAGAACATGTTCGTTCTGGGCCTGTTGTGCGGCATTTACAGCCTCGATCTGGACATCGCCAGGGAACAGATCGCCTTTGCCTTCGCCAAGAAGGACCAGGCCATCATCGACAACAACATCCTGCTGTTGGAGGCAGGGCACGATTGGGCGGAAACCAACCTCGACATCAAGTTCCGGATTCCCCCGTCCGACGTGAGCAAGCCTCAGATTGTTGTCAACGGCAATATTGCGCTCGGCCTCGGCGTGATGGCCTCGGGCATGGAAGTCTGCGCCATGTACCCGATCACGCCGGCGACGTCGGCTTCGCATTATCTCAGCGAGGTGTTCCAGAACGTTGGCGGCGTGGTGCACCAGGCCGAAGACGAAATCGCCGCCTGCGCCTTCGCCATCGGATCGTCCTATGCCGGCAAATGCGCGGTGACGATCACCTCGGGTCCGGGCTTCGCTTTGAAACAGGAAACCATCGGTCTCGCGGTGATGACGGAAATTCCACTGGTCGTGGTCAATGTCCAGCGCGGCGGCCCGAGCACCGGGTTGCCGACCAAGGTCGAACAAGGGGACCTGTTGTTCGCGTGTTTCGGCGGTCATGGGGACAATCCGAAGGTGGTCATGGCGCCGTCGGACATCGAGGATTGTTTTTATTCGATGATCACGGCACGAAAAATCGCCGAGGCGTTCAATATGGTGGTCGTCGTGCTTTCCGACGCCAGCCTTGCGTCGTCTCAGCAACCTTTTCCCCGGCCCAATGTCAGCGAGGACTGGCTGGCGCCTCCAGTGGACCAAAGCGCTGTTCCCGAGGGAGCGATGCCCTATGATTGGGATTCCCGAACCGGCCTCGCCCGCCGGTTCATCCCCGGACAACCCAACGGCATGCATTGTCTGACCGGGTTGGCCCACGACCGCAGGAGCCGGGTCGCTTACGATCCTGACATCAACCAGGAGGGCATCCTGCACCGCAGTCGAAAGCTGGCGGCTTTTCAAAAGACACTGAAGGCACCGGATGTATTCGGTGGTGACGAAGGCGATCTTCTGATCGTCGGCTGGGGAGGCACAAGGGGCGCCATCGAGGAAGCCATCGAGCGCCTGCGCGCCGATGGTCACAAGGTATCCTCCCTGCATCTCACCTTCCTCCAGCCGATGCCACCTGGAATCAAAGAAGTGCTGGAACGGTTCGACCGCGTCATGACGGTGGAAAGCAACTGGTCCGACGCCGCCGATGACGACATCATCGACGAAGACAACCGGCGGTATTCGGAATTGGCGTGGCTGCTGCGCGCGCGATACCTGGTCGATATCGATTGTTGGTCGGAGGTCCGGGGGCAACCCATAAAGCCGGGCGCCATCGTTCGTGCCATTCGTGAAAGGCTGCAACGGAAAGGATCGTGACCATGGACAAACCTTTGACCGAATGCGCACTCAAGCTTCTCGACGAGGAGTACACCCTTGACGACTACAAGGGACTGGTTCCCCGATGGTGTACGGGATGCGGAGACAACGCCATTCTCGCCGCCGTCCAGCGGCTATGCCGTGACGAACAGCTGCCGCCCGAGAAGACGGTGTTCGTTTCCGGGATCGGCTGCTCCAGCAGGTTCCCGCATTATATGCACACCTACGGTTTTCACGGCCTTCACGGCCGGGCTATGCCGGTGGCCGAAGGAATCAAAATGCGGCGCCCTGACCTCAATGTTTTCGTCATCACCGGCGACGGCGATTGCTGTTCCATCGGCACCGCACACTGGATTCACGCCATCCGCTACAACATGAACATTACCGTCCTGATGCACGACAACGGCATTTATGGCCTGACGAAAAACCAGGCGTCCCCTACGTCCCCGCTAGGCATCACAAGCCGGACGACGCCCGGCGGCACATACCTGGAGCCAATCAACCCGGTCAGCGTCAGCTTGGGTATCCGTAACGTTTCCTTCGTCGCCCAGGCCGTGGATTGGATACCGGAAATGCTGCACGACATCATTGCCGAGGCCTTCCATCACAAGGGCTTCTCGTTCGTTCGCATCCTTCAGCGATGCCCCGAATTCCTCGATCACCGCTTCGACGACTGGGTGCAGGAACCGGACTGGATGTTGTTGCTTCACCACGAGAACGGCGTCCGGATCAGTCCGGACCTCGCCAAGATCTACCGGAATCAGGAACAACACGACCCCTCCGACAGGAACCGGGCGCGGGAGATTGCCTCGACCAATCACCCGATGCCGGTTGGCGTCCTTTACCGCGATCCCGGCATGCCTTGTTACGAAGACCTGCGAAAACCCGACCGCTTGTACACGCCGGACATCGTCAAGGCCGCTATTGAGGAAGAATTCGATAAATTCACCATCCATCCAACGGGCCATCCCACGGGGTGAAGGAATGAATGAAACCCTTTCATCGTTGTCCACGTTTCATCTGACCGGCCATTGGCCAGGTAGAGACCTAGCGGCCATCGAACAAATGGGATTGCGCCCGGCGCTTTTCAGCGCCTACCGGGATGTGGAAGGTCTCCGCCATGATTTTCCCTTGGTGTTGGTCAACGGGGAAGACAAGGAGACCGTGTTTCGGTCCCTCTCTGATCTCATTGATGACATCCTTCAGGAGATTGCCCCCCTTGGCATTGAGGGCGAGCAGATCAGGAAGCACGTGCTCGGGCTTGAGAAGGAAATCCGGACACTCGTTTACCGGGGAAACAAGGGAACCCTTCTGCAATTATGGGAAATTGCTAAAACCAACCGGCTTTCCAGGACGGATGATGCCGGGCGGGAACCGCTCGACGACAATCTAAACCGTGCCCAAGCCGCGCTTGGGGTTGATGGAGAACTTATCGGCTGTGACGGCGAAGCTCCTATCAAGGTTCTGACTCATACCTGGGCATCGTTCCAGGAAAACAAGGCGCGCCGCTTCGCCAGAGAGATCGAAGAACTGACCGTGAAGCTTTCGAACATCCTGAAGGCCGATACCATGAAATCGGAAAAGGCGTTAGGCGCCGAGGCTCTGAAACAGTCTGTGGGCTCGGTTTATGAGGACGCGTTCGACTTCGAAGCGATGTCCGACATCCTCGGATCGGCGTTCGTCAATGGCGCGGTGCCGGAAAAACGGCGACGGCGGATCCGTGCCGCGCTCGCGGCTCTTCAATCACAAAGATTTTTTGAAACAGACGGGGAAGAAACCAAAAAAAGCCGCCGGAAAGGCGTCCACGGCTTCGTCTTCGACCGCCCATCGCGGGCGCTTGAGGCCTTCAAGGAACGGCTGCCGGAAATGGTTAAACTCGTTAAGGCGATGACCATCGCACAACTGGAGATCGAAGGCCGCTATAACGAGAAAACGCACGATCCGTTCTTCCGCAGGTTTGATGAAAGGTTCCTGGAGCCGAACGACCTGGGCAGGTTCCCGTCTTATCTGATCTGTCTCCGGAACGGCGTCGGCGCCAAGACGGAAAAGGCCATGCTCCCCGAGGTTCTGTCCTCGGGTTTGCCGATGAAAATTCTGGTGCAACACGACGATATCCTCGAAGAACCGTCAATCGCGTCCGGAAGGGTCTCTCCTGGCATTCCGGGATCGCAGCTTGCAACGATGGCCGTCAGCCTCAACAACGCTTATGTCTTGCAGTCCAGCGGTTCCGCCCTTTACCAGATGCGGGATTCGATCTTGGGAGGCTTTAAAAACGGTCAGCCGGCACTGTTCAGTATCTTCTCAGGCCTGGCGGGCGCTTCTCCGGGACCGGCCAGAAATACCACCGAAACGCCAGCTTATTTGAGGGCGGCCGCGGCCCATGAATCGCGGGCCTTTCCGGCATTCGTTTTCGACCCTGATCGGGGAGACGACTGGGCGTCGCGATTTTCTGTCGCGGATAACCCGCAGGCCGGAACGGAATGGCCCGTTCACAGCTTCTGTTATGAAGATGAAGACCTTCAGAAAATTTCCGAGGATTTAGCTTTTACGTTCGTCGACTTTGCAGCGGCCGACGGACGCTACGGAGGAAACTTCGCTGACGTGCCCCGGTCCGAATGGCAGGACGCCATGGTTCCCGTGGACACATTCCTGAAGCTCGATGCCAGTGCGGCGGCGGAAAAGGTGCCGTACATCTTGATGATCGATGAGAACAACACTCTCCATAAGGCCATTGTCGACGTCAGGTTGGTCGACGCCGCGCACCGGTGTCGAAAGATGTGGCGTAACCTGCAGGAGTTGGGTGGCATCGACAATTCCCACGCCAGGAAACTACTGGCCAGGGAAAAGGAGATTTGGGAGCAGGAGAAGGCGCAGGAGCTTGATGCACTGCGCAGCCGGCCCGTGTCGGCGCCTGCCACTCCCGCGCCTGGACAACCGGCCCCCGTCCCGGAAGAAGCTGTTGCAGATGAAGCCGTGTCCGCGACGGTGGAACCGGCGCCAGCGGAAACCGAGCAGGAGGGAATGCCTCCAGCCGTGTCTTCGGACGAACCCTATATTGAAACGCCACGGTGCACGACCTGCGACGAATGCACCCAGATCAATAACCGGATGTTCGCTTACGATGACAACAAGCAGGCTTATATAGCTGACCAGGGCGCGGGCACCTACCGACAATTGGTGGAAGCCGCCGAAAGCTGCCAGGTTGCCATCATTCATCCGGGCAAGCCGAAAAACCCGGAAGAGCCGGACCTTGATGAACTCGTCGCGCGGGCTGAGGCGTTCGAATGATGCCCGGGCGATACAGACTTGCCGGGGGAGTCAAAGCTTATATCCATGTAGAAATTGTGGTATAATCCGCGTGCTTAGGGAGGTGAGAATCGATGGTTGCTCAATTGGCGATGCCCACTCCGATGAAGCAGATGCTCGGACACCTGAATATCAACATTGAGCGCAGCTTCGAGGCGATGCCGGAGCGGATGGAAGATGCGATGCTGACGTGCATGATGTGCGAGATGTTTCACAACTGCGATTACGATGTGGAGAGCCGCTATTTTATGTGCCCGAACAGAGAACTCTTCGACTGGCTCGAAGGCCTACAGGGCAAAATATATGACGCGGCTTGAAACGAATTCGGTGGGCCATGGGGCCGGTTCGCCGATGGCGAGTCATTTGATCTAAATCAACGCATTTCCCCGGTCCTTTGGTACCCTTCCGGTCGTTATAGGTGGATCGTGACAAAGGAATCCGAAGATGCCTCTTTTCGGCATAAAACCCGCCGGCCAAATACCGGTCTTTCTCGTCACCGCTTTCGTTGTCGCGTCGGTCGCATTTGCGGCGCCGGCGAGCGCATGCGGGTGGGGAGGAGAGAACGATAACGACGACGAAATCGAAGTCATCGACATCGGCGCGGACGGCAAACCCATCGTCGAGATGAATCAAGGCCGGGCCAAAAGCCTGGCCTACCAGACCCGGCTCGGCGATTATTTCCGCGCCGGCGTCGGTGCTGTTAAGAATTACGCCGCGGCCATGCACTGGTACCGCATGGCCGCCGACCAGGGATACGCGCTGGCGCAAAACAACATCGGCGTTATGTACGAACTCGGGCTAGGGGTTCCCGCAGACCTAGCGGAGGCCGCGAAGTGGTACACCCTTGCGGCTGCGCAGGGTGAGGACCATGCTCAGCACAGTCTTGGCCTTCTTCTCCGCGACGGGCGCGGTATTTCCAGGGACTTGGTCAAGGCGGCTGCACTGATCCGAAAAGCCTCAGAACAAGGACATGCTGGTGCCTATACGGACCTCGCCCGGCTCTATTGGGACGGCGTCGGCCTCCGCCGTGACCGTGTTCAGGCCTACAAGTGGTGTCGTATCGCCGCTCTTCGCGGCGAGAAAGTGCAACTTCCGCCCTGTGACGGGGCGGCGGCGGCAATGCAACGCGACGAGATCGGCGCAGCCGAGGCCATGGCTGAATCGTGGCGGCCTACGCCACACGGGCGCTAATCGGGCGAGTGCTAGAAGCCGGATCAATCAGATAGTGACGTTGTTGGTTTGAATCGGGTTTTGCGATTTAAATCAGTATTGGAACATTATCCGCGTTCAGGCTTCGGGTAATGTTCGCTTTTGGCTAATAGCGGACCTTTGCCAACGGCCTCCGGTGAGGTTACCAGTTCCTTAATGGTGTAGCCTTCAAGCGCTTCGCTTGCGGCTTTGTCCAAGCGAACCAGAACCTGATCGACGGCTGGTTCATGAGGCACACCATCAAGTCCAATATGTTCCTTTTCGTCAGCCGAACGGACCGCATCCAAGACATCCTTGACCCTTGTTGTTTCCGGGGGGCGGCTGGGAATAAACGATGGAGGGTCTTCGCCGGTGCGGACAAGCAGCCCGCCTTGTTCAAGCGTCTGAAGGATAGACTCCGTGTGCTCACCCGGCACCCCCATATATTGCGCCAAGCCCTCGACGGTCCAGGTGTCGGCGTCGGTGTAGTAACTGCGATTGATCAGATATGTCGCCAGCAGGGCCAGTTTTTCCCTGACCCGGTTGCTCAGCCGCAGGTCTTCCCAGCGCCCGGTCATGTATTGGGGGTTTTGGTGGTAGAAGGCGATGGTGGCCCCAACAAGGAGAATCAACCAACTCAAGTAAACCCAAATCATGAAGATGATCAACGAGGCGAAAGCGGAATAAATCGCCGTATACTTGGTTGAGGAAACGACCAGGGTAGCAAAGCCCCATCCGGTGACCTCCCACAGGACGCCGGCGACGACGGCGCCAACCAAAGCCGAGCGCAGTCTCACCTTGGTGTTGGGCATGAAGGAATTTATGAAGGTGAAGGCGATGACGATAAGCAGATAGGGCACCAACTTGGCCCCAAGGTTTATGAGCGAGCCTAACGGTTCTATCGACGACAGATGACCGACAATCGTCGAACTCATCGCCGTCGCCGTGATGCCGAGGGAGGAAAACACAAGCACTGGGCCGATGACGATAACGCTTATGTAGTCGCTGAAGCGCTGGGCAAAGGTGCGCGGGAGTGTGACGTGCCAGGTGTAGTTGAAGGCCCGTTCGATTTTCTGCATCAGGGATATGACCGTGTAGATTAGAAGCCCAAGGCCCAGCGATCCAAGAACCCCTGCCTTGACGTTTTCGACAAAGGCTATGACCTTCTCGCTGATCTCTACGCCCTTTGCCCCCAACGGTTCCAGTACGTTTAGCAGCAAAGGCTCGATCTGGTTATGGACGCCAAAGCCCTTGAGGACTGAAAAGCTGATGGCCAGCAGCGGGACAAGAGAAAGGAGGGTTGTGTAAACCAGACTCATCGCCCGCAGGCTAAGCTGACCGTCGCCGAGGCCGCGGACAACAGTAATGAAAATACGCACCAACCGTATCGACCATGCCCGCCAATACGGCAGTTGGGCAAGATCATCGCCCCAGATCGTGTTGTTGATCCTTAAAGCCAGGGTCGAATCGGCAAAGGGTGTGTTTTTAAGCATGGGAACGCTTCGCCCTGATTGTTGCAAGGGGTTTCAGACGGGCAATACCAAGAGCCGAACGCTACGCCAAAAACCGCGCCAAATATCGCTTATATCATCATGTTACGCGAACAAGCGCCGCGTCATCAATAATGCCCAGGATCAGTTGTCCGCTATTGGCGGACATTCCTACCGATTCTTCATGATAACATTTCATAGGCGCGGCTAGGGTTGCTCCCGAATAGCGGTCCATCCGCCTCAACCAACCATCAGATCATCTTGAATTTGTGCAAGGAAATACCCAACCAGGAGAAAAAAATGCCCGAACCCGTGGTCCTAACTGAGATGGATGCCCGAGGTGTCGCCACCGTCACCCTCAACCGGCCGGAAGTGAATAACGCCTATAACGGTGAAATGATCCAGGCGCTGTTGGACGGTGGGGCGCAGCTGGCAGCCGATGACAGCGTGCGCATTATAGTGCTTCGCGGCAATGGGCGGCATTTCCAAGCCGGCGCCGACCTCAACTGGATCAAGGAAGTGTCGGCTCAATCCGACG
This sequence comes from Alphaproteobacteria bacterium, assembly GCA_014382345.1. Classification (GTDB taxonomy): domain Bacteria; phylum Pseudomonadota; class Alphaproteobacteria; order Rhodospirillales; family Casp-alpha2; genus Casp-alpha2. The sequence continues at coordinate 1,485 of JACNJX010000115.1, read as the reverse complement.
AAGACAATCTCGCTGTTTCGCAACGGACCACCGATGCCGTGCGGTTCTTGGACATCTGTCCGAAACCGACGATAGCCCTTGTGCATGGTGGTTGTTTCGGTGGCGGTACCGGCATCATCGCCGCCTGCGATATCGTTATCGCCTCCATGGACGCTATATTCTCCATCGCCGAAGTACGCTGGGGCCTGCATGCGGGCCCAATCCTGCCGCAGTTGAGTGCCGCCATGGGGGTCCGTAATCTTCGCCGTTTTGCCATCACGGGTGAGCGGTTTGACGCAAGGCAGGCCCGGGAACTGGGGCTGGTGCATGAGGTTTGTGAAGAAGGCGAGCTGAATGAGACCGCCGAGCCGATCATTGACGCCATCTTAAAGAACGGCCCCAACGGCATCGCGGACACCAAACGCATTATCTTTGAATCCGCTGGGTTGGCCATTGACGATGAAAGGGCTACGGAACTGGCGCGAGACCACGCCCACAAGCGTCTGACCGACGAAGCCGCCGAGGGATTGGCTAGTTTCCGCGAAAAACGCGAAGCCTCCTGGTATCCTGGAGAGGGATGACCTTTGGTATTACCATCGCTGAATCGTCATTGGACAATGGACCCTAGGGGGTCTTTTTGGGGAGCTTTTCAACAGACTCGGCTATTAGCGGACGTAAAGCCTGACTGAAATTTACGTCCGCCTTACCCCCCAAAGCGGACATATTTGGCGACGGTGTCAAAGGTCTGCTTGTGACCCGGAGCGGACATTCGGACGATCATTCAATTTAGCAAGTGTTCACCGATACCCAGCAGCCTAGTTGTTCGTAGTCAGCGGCAGTTCCTTCAAGATGCGTTTCAGGTTGGTGTCGTTGATGTCGGGAAAGGCTAACTTTATAGCGCCGGCACGGCGTCTGGATGCGCGTGTCTTCGCGCGACGTGCGGACAGCAAAAGAAAAAGGGCCGCCCCCGAAAGGACGGCCCTGATTTTTTTAGACGGTGTTCGGAAGAGGCTTTAGAAGCCGCCCATGCCGCCCATGCCGCCCATGTCGGGGGCGCCGCCGGCGTCTTTCTTCTCCGGAATGTCGGCGACCATGGCTTCGGTGGTGATCAACAGACCGGCCACCGATGCCGCGTCCTGAAGCGCCGTACGCACGACCTTGGTCGGATCGATAATGCCCTTCTTCAACATATCGACATATTCGCCGTTCTGCGCATCGAAGCCGTAGTTCTTGTCTTTTTTATCCAGCAATTTGCCGGCGACCACAGCGCCGTCATGACCGGCGTTTTCGGCAATCTGACGAACCGGCGACTGCAACGCGCGGCGGACGATTTCGACACCGACCCGCTGGTCATCGTTATCGCCGGTGACATTGTCGAGCGACTTGATGGCGTAGAGAAGCGCCGATCCGCCACCGGGGACAACGCCTTCTTCAACCGCGGCGCGGGTCGAGTTGAGCGCGTCATCGACGCGATCACGGCGTTCCTTGACCTCGACCTCGGTCGCG
>JACNJX010000035.1 GCA_014382345.1 Alphaproteobacteria bacterium | reverse complement strand
TTTTGGTCAGATATGGTGGAATTAATTAATGCGCCATTATGTCCGCTTATGGCTAAAAACGGACATAGGGGCCTCCAGGGTAATGCGGCTACAACCTGTTCATCTTCGGAGTTTAGGGGACGCGAATTCCGGAGAATTCCTTGGACCGCAACCTTATTTCCCCTTGATTTTTCCTGTAAATGTTCTTTATTTATTCTTTATTTTCGGATGAACGAAAACCGCTCTTTGACATCGTGCATAGGAAAACCAGCGACGTTTTTTTTGGCGCGCCTGTTGGCCTGGGGGGATACCTTCTGAAACTTTAAGCCACTGGTTTTGCAGGCGTTTTCTGGAAAATGATGATAAATGATGAGTTTTTTCTGCCGGCGGGCATTGAAATCTTGTGAATTCAATAGGTTAACCCCGAATCAGCCGGAAAAAACGATGCGTAAATGATGATATCGGGATGATATTCCGACGATAAAATGACGACTTCCTGATGAGACTTTGACGACTCTCCGCTTTCTGCGTGAACGCGCATTTTCCCGCTCGACGGCGGAATCTTTTGCCCACCCAGGGGTCGATTGTTCCCGATTGCGGTGGCTCCGGGCCGGGCCGGAAATCTCCGTCTCTCAGAAAGGTGTTTGAGAATCAGCGGGTTATTCCGGCGTGCTGGAACCGCCGGCTCTGGCATCCGAATTGCTTAATAAAAGGTAAATATCGGCTCACGTCTCTCGGCGGGCCGCCTGAATGTTGCAAAACGGATATCCGGAGGTTCTGTCCGATGGCGAGGAAAATACTGTTTCCCGGAGTGTTACGGGTCATCGAGAAAATGTGGCGCACACTTGTGCTTGGAGTCATTGTTATTGCCGTGTTGGTGGTTTCGGGAGCACAGGCCCCGGTCCTTGCTTCGGGTTCCGGCACCAATCAAAACCCGTAACGTGCGCTCCCTTTCCGAGAATCGCCTTGTGGCGTTCGTTGGATCATGACTTCGCGCGCCGCACCGTGAATGAAATCCATGGCGGCAACTGGCAGGCGTATATCGATACGCTGCAAGGCTACGAATTCAAGCTGCGCGCCATTCAAGAACGCGGGACCACCGCCGTGGTGCTCTGGAAAAACAGCAACATCCGGCTGAAAGGCCCGGACCTTGCGGACTTTCTCGATAACCTGGAACGCCGCATCGAAGTCACCCGCTGCCTCGCCGGGATGAACGATACGAAAGCCACCGATGTCCTGGCCATGACCATCGCCGATTTTACGACCGCCGCCGGCGGGCCTGCCAACATGGGAACGGACGGGGCATCGGGCAGGATAATGGATGGGGCAATGCTTTCCTCTCAAATCCCGTCCTGCGGTCTGATCCCCGATGTGGCGTGGTGGAAATTCCGCACCCACGGCAGCATCGCTGGCTATGTTCATCGGCGCTACCGGGGCAATTGGCAGGCCTATATCGGCACCTGGAAAAGCCGTCTGAAAAAATTGCAGGACATTCAAAATCGTGGCGCCAGCGCCGTCACCAGCACCGGTATCATGCTCCGGGGCGTTCAGTTGGCCGGGTACATCGACAAGGTACAGACGCGGATTTCGGTGACCCGGTGTCTGGCGAAGCTTCGCGGCGGGCGTCAAACCTGACCTCGGAAAACTCTATAGATATACCGAAACCCCAATAAAAAATTGCGGCGCGACAGTTGTCCGGCGGCCGTTCCATGCCGATTCCTCTTGGATTTTGCCTTCGCCTTTGGCACTTTGTGGGCGGGAAATCCGTCTTCATATATTTCCAGCGGAGTATGTTTCCTCCGGGCAAAAGAACCCGCTCCGTTCTGATGGGATTTCTGATAGAATACAGTGTGGCTTTTGCAGGAGGTTTCGATGGTACAGCGCCGGGTGTTTTTGCGCCGCTCACTGGCTTCGGTTTTCGCCGTCGCTCTGGTTACGGCCTTTTTGGCATCCCATACGCTGCCCGGCCGGGCGCAGGCGGATGCATTCGCCGACGGCGCGAAGACGTTCATCGAAGCCCTGACAGCCGATGCAATTACCATGCTGACGGGCAAGGATATTTCCCGGGAAGAACGCGCCAAGCGCTTCCGGGTCCTGATGAACAAGAACTTTTCCATCAAGGGAATTGCCAAGTTCGTTCTCGGCCGCCAGTTGCGCAAGGCCAGCGAAGACCAGAAAAAGAAATACCTGAAACTGTACGAAGACCTGATGGTCGCCACCTACGCGGACCGTTTTGCCAAGTATTCCGGCGAGCGCTTGCTGGTTAAACGATCCGAGGTGCGGGGCAAGAAGGACGCCATCGTCTACACCACCATGGTCAAGGCCAAGAATGCCGCCGATCCGCTCAAGGTGGACTGGCGGGTCCGCGCCAAGGGCGATACCTTCACCATCGTCGATGTCATGGTCGAAGGCATTTCCATGATCATGACCCAGAAGTCCGAATTCTCTTCGTTCATGAAAACCAGCGGCGGCAACTTCGATACCTTTCTGGAGGAGCTGAAAAAGCGTGTGGATTCCAACAGCCCCCAGACCGAGCAAACCGCCAGCAGCAAGTAACAGCCCTCTATTTCCATGCAAAAAGCAATAACCAGCGGACCCGGGACCGGCCATTCCGGCCCCGGTGGGGTTAAGGACGGGCTGGACGCCGATGAGGCCGCGTCCGTAGAGGCGCCGTCGGGCAAGGACGCGGACTATGAGAATTTTCCCGTCGGCTCGTGGCTGTTGCCGAAGGCGCTGCGCCCGCACATCGCCGTTTTTTACGCCTTTGCCCGCGCCATCGACGATATCGCCGACAGCCCGGACCTGGCGCCGGAGGAAAAGGTCCGACGCCTGGATGGTTTCGAGGCCGCCGTCACCGGGCGGGAGGTCGGCGATCCGGCTTTCGCCACCGCCCACGCCATGCGCGAAAGCCTTTCCGAAACGGGCGTATCGGCTGCGCACTGCATCGACCTGATCACCGCTTTCAAACAGGATGCGACGAAACTGCGCTATCAAAACTGGGACGACCTGATGGGCTATTGCATCCTGTCGGCGGCCCCGGTGGGGCGATATTTGCTGGACCTGCACGGCGGGTCCACGGATGGGTATGGCCCGTCCGATGCCTTGTGTAACGCGCTTCAGGTCATCAACCATCTGCAGGACTGCAAAGACGATTACCTGACGCTGGGGCGGGTCTATCTGCCCGGCGACTGGATGGCTGACGCCGGGGTCGTGGTCGAGGACCTGGCGAAGGAGCGTTCGACGGAAGGGCTCCGGCGCGTGCTGGATCAATGCCTGGACGCCACGGAAACGCTGATGGTGGACGCCCGGCGCCTGCCCGGCGGTTTGAAAAGCCGCCGTCTGGCCATGGAATCGGCGGTCATCATCGAAATCGCCGACCGCTTGATCCACCGTCTCCGCGACGAGGACCCGCTGGGGGCGCGCCGTATTAAGTTGAGCAAGCCCGGCACCCTGTGGTGCGGCGTAAAGGGCGTTCTCCGGGCCTGGTTTCAAACACAGTGAATTTCGATGCCGCCCTGATACTTGCTGTTGTTCCGCTGGTTTTCTGGATCGCCATGCTGGCGCTCCGAGGCCGGTTCTGGCGCGCCGATCAGCGTCTGGTGGATGCCCCTGCCGACCGCACAGACTGGCCCGATGTGGTCTGCGTTATCCCGGCCCGCAACGAGGCCCCGACCATCGGGCGCACGGTGGCGTCTCTGACCGATCAGGATTACCCCGCTGGAATCTCGGTCATCGTCGTCGACGATAACAGCGACGACGGTACGGCGGACGCCGCCGGGCAAACGGCGAAACACCCGGACCGCCTAAGCGTGATCACGGGAAAACCGCTGCAGGAGGGCTGGTCCGGCAAGCTGTGGGCGGTGCACCAGGGGCTGGAGGCCGCCCGGACAATTTCTCCGGACGCGCCTTTTGTACTGCTGACCGACGCCGATATCACCCACGACCCTGAAAGCCTGCGGCGTCTGGTGGCGAAAGCGGAGAGTGACGGTTTAGACCTTGTGTCCCTGATGGTGCGGCTCAGGTGCGAAAGCCTATGGGAAAAGCTGTTGATTCCGGCCTTTATTTTCTTTTTCCAGAAGCTTTATCCCTTTCCCTGGGTCAACGATGCGAACAACACAATGGCCGCCGCCGCCGGCGGCTGCATGCTGGTCCGGCGTTCCGCGCTTGATCGCGCCGGCGGGGTAGACGCCATCCGCCACCGCCTGATCGACGATTGCGCGCTGGCAGGGCAACTAAAAGCAAATGGTCCTATCTGGCTAGGGCTTAGCACCCGAGTGGTCAGCGAACGGCGCTACGAGCATCTGTCTGAAATCTGGGACATGGTGGCGCGTACGGCGTTTGAACAACTGGGCAATTCCGGCCTGGCCCTGATCGGCACGGTAGTGGCCATGTTGGTGACCTACGTGGTTCCGCCATTGGCCGGGCTTGGTTTTTTAGGAGGAGGCCCGGTGATGGCCGCCGGACTGGCGACGTGGCTGGGGCTGATGGGGCTGGCCTTTTATCCGACGCTGAGACTTTACGGATTGCCTCTCGCCTGGGGCGTGTTGCTGCCTTTGGCTGCGTTTCTCTATACGCTGATGACGATATCGTCGGCGCTTCGCTATTGGCAGGGCCGGGGCGGCGCCTGGAAGGGCCGTCATTACAAAACGCCATCCCCGTCATCTTCATCCGAAGGGTGACGTAAGCCGCCGGGTTGTGTATCCATTAGCCAATGAACCGTAACGAAACACTTTCTGACGCTGACGCCGCCGCCTACGTGGAAGAGGTGGTGCGCCGCGCCGGCTCGTCTTTTTACTGGGGCATGCGCCGCTTGCCGGGAAACAAGCGCCGCGCCATGTATGCCGTCTACGCCTTTTGCCGCGAGGTCGATGACCTCGCCGACGGCGATGCCACGGTGGAGGAAAAAATTGCCGGGCTGGGCCTGTGGCGTGGTGATATCGAGCGGTTGTACGGCGGCCACCCCCGCAATCCGGTAACCCAGGCCCTGTCGGGGCCGGTCGAGGAATTCGGACTCGGCAAGGAAGACTTCCGCGCCGTCATCGACGGCATGGAGATGGACGCTTCCGACAGTCTGCGCATCGCCGACATGGACGAACTGACGCTGTATTGCGACCGGGTAGCCTGCGCCGTGGGCCGCCTGTCGGTGCGGGTGTTCGGCCTCGACGAGGATACGGGCCGCGCCCTGGCTTTTGCCCAGGGACAGGCCCTGCAACTGACCAACATCCTGCGCGACATCGAAGAAGACGCCCGGCGTGACCGGCTCTATATCCCGCGCGACCTTCTGGCGTCCTACGGCATCACGGAAGACGGCTTGCCGGCGATCCTGTCCCATCCGGCGTTCCCAAAGGTCTGCGAAATCCTGGCCGGGGTCGCCGCCAATCATTTCGCGCGGGCCGATGAACTAGCCTCCGGGTGCGATGCTGAACAAATCCGCCCGGCGGTGATGATGATGGAAATCTACCGGGCCATTTTTCTCCGCCTGAAACGCCGGGGTTGGCAGGACCTGTCCACACCGGTGGGACTCGGCAAACTGCACAAGCTTTGGCTGGCCTTCCGCTACGGGGTTCTGTGATGGCCGGGCGCGCCCACATTGTCGGCGGCGGCCTGGCCGGTCTGTCGGCGGCGGTGCATCTGGTCCGGGCCGGACGCGACGTCAGCCTCTATGAAGGGGCCGGCCATTGCGGTGGGCGCTGCCGGTCGTATTTTGAGGCTGCGCTCGACCGGCGTATCGACAACGGCAATCATCTTTTGTTGAGCGGCAACCGGGCTGCGCAGGAATACCTTGATGTGATAGGCCGCCCGGATGGATTGCCTGGCGGGCAGCCAGGGGGACTTGTCGGACCGGACCGCGCGGCGTACCCGTTTCTCGATCTCGCAACAGGTGAGCGCTGGACCGTGAAAATGGGGGCCGGGCGTATCCCGTGGTGGATATTCTCAGCCGCCCGCCGGGTTCCCGGCAGCACGCCCTGGGATTACCTGAAGGCGCTTAAACTGGCCGGGGCCGGCGCCGGCGACACCGTCGCCGGGTGCCTGGACGGGGCCAATCCGGTATTTGCAAAATTCTGGGAGCCGCTCGCCGTCGGTGTTTTGAACACGTCCGCCGAAGAAGGCTCCGCCGCCCTGCTGTGGCCGGTGATCCGGGAAACTTTTGGCCGGGGCGAGGCCGCCTGCCGGCCGCTGATCGCGCGGGTGGGCCTGAGCGAAACCTTCATCGACCCGGCGCTTGCATTCCTGACCGAACGGGGCGCGGCCATCAGCCTCAATACCCGTTTGCGGGAACTGGGAATGGAAAACAGCCGTATTACGGCGTTGGAATTCAACACCGGTTCGATAACGTTGGCCGAAGACGATACCGTCGTTCTGGCGGTGCCGCCGGCACCCGCTGCCGGTCTGGTGCCGGAGCTTGCGGTGCCGACGGAAAGCCGGGCCATCGTCAACGGGCATTTTCTTTTGCAACGGGACGCGCCGGACATGTCCTTCCTCGGGCTGGTCGGCGGCACGGCGCAGTGGCTGTTCGTGCGCGGCGACGTAGCCTCCGTCACCGTCAGCGCCGCCGACGCCCTGGCCGAAAAACCAGTCGATGAGATCGCCGATATCCTCTGGGAAGACGTGGCTCGGGCGCTGGAACTCGGCAGCGCGCCGTTGCCGGCGCACCGTATCGTCAAGGAAAAGCGTGCCACCTTCGCGCAGACGCCCGAACAGGTGAAACGCCGCCCCGGCGTCCGCACCCGCTGGGGGAACCTGTTCCTGGCTGGGGACTGGACCGATACCGGTCTTCCCGCGACCATCGAAGGGACTATCCTTTCCGGCCGCACGGCGTATGAAACTGTTATGATTTCAAGTCCTTAGCCTTGCACGCCCGGACTCTTGCTGCGGTAAAACCCAACTAGGCGGAGATATCGGGTAGAATTGCCGGTAAACCCGCTTGCAAGGATGTACATACATTTCCTATAAGTCGTCGATCATGGTGAAACTGGAACTCGTCAATAACCCCGAGGAAAACGTTGGGGAGGGAACGCCTTCTGCCGAAGAGCCCGATCTCGGCAAAATCGGAGAGGTCGTCGAGGAGGCGCGCGCGTGGCTGGCCGGACGCCAGGCCGAAGACGGCCACTGGGCTTTTGAGCTGGAGGCCGACGCCACCATCCCGTCCGAATACATCATGCTCAACCACTTTTTGGACAAGGTCGATGACGAGACCGAGGCCAAACTGGTGGTCTACCTCAAGGAAACGCAAGGCGATCACGGCGGCTGGCCGCTGTATCATGACGGCGATTTCAATCTCAGCGCTTCGGTGAAGGCCTATTATGCGCTCAAGCTGGCCGGTGAGGATATCGAGGCGCCGTATATGCGCTGGGCGCGCAAGGCGATTCTGGAGCACGGCGGCGCCGCCAAGGCCAATGTCTTTACCCGCTTTTCCCTGGCCCTGTTCGAACAGGTGCCGTGGCGGGCCGTTCCGGTGATCCGGGTCGAAGCCCTGCTGCTGCCGAAATGGGCGCTGTTTCATATCGACAAGGTGTCTTATTGGTCGCGGACAGTGATGGTGCCGTTGAAAATTCTGGCCGCCCTCAAGCCCCGGGCACGCAATCCGCGTGGCGTCGGCATTCGGGAACTGTTCGTGAAACCGGCCCATGAACAACGCTTTTATCTGAGCAATCCGACCGGGAAATTTTTGGGTTACCTGATGCTGGGCGTCGATTATATCGCCCGCGTGTTTCAGCCCCTGATGCCGAAAAGCCTGGAAAGGAAAGCCATCGACCGGGCGTTGAAATTCATTACCGAACGGCTCAACGGCGAAGACGGCCTCGGCGGGATTTTCCCGGCCATGGCCAACGCCCTGATGGCGTTCGATGCCCTGGGGTATTCCGATGACCACCCCGATTATATCATCTGCCGTAAGGCTATCGACAAGCTGCTGGTGTTGCGGGGCGACTGGGGCTATTGCCAGCCGTGCCTGTCGCCGGTCTGGGATACCGGCCTGACGGCGCATGCGATGTTGGAATCGGGCCTGACCGAGGATGACAAAGTCCTCGCCGATGCCAACGAATGGCTGCGGGGACGCCAGATCCTCGATGTCCGGGGCGACTGGATCGCCAATCGCGGCAACGTGCGTCCCGGCGGCTGGGCCTTCCAGTACTGGAACGACTATTACCCGGACGTGGATGATACCGCCGTCGTCGTCATGGCCTTGCACCGGGCGGATGCGGAAAAATATGCAGAGGCCATCGAACGCGGTGCCGAGTGGGTCATCGGCATGCAAAGCGAAAACGGCGGCTGGGGCGCGTTTGATGCCGACAATGATCATTTTTTCCTGCAGAACATTCCGTTTGCCGACCACGGCGCGCTGCTCGACCCGCCCACCGCCGACGTCAGTGCCCGCTGCGTCAGCATGCTGGCACAACTGGGCTACGACAAGACCCACCCCGTTGTCGCCCGGGGGCTGGACTATCTGCGTCGTGAACAGGAAGACGACGGCTCCTGGTTCGGTCGCTGGGGCAACAATTACGTTTACGGAACCTGGTCGGTGCTGTGCGCTTTCAATGCCGCCGGCGAAGACATGCATGCGCGCCACATCCGCCGCGCCGTGGTATGGCTGAAGTACGCCCAGCGGCCCGACGGCGGCTGGGGCGAGGATTGCTCGACCTATTGGCAACACCGCCGCGACGAGGTCAAGACCAGCACGCCGTCACAGACTTCGTGGGCCGTGATGGGGCTGATGGCCGCCGGCGAGGTCGATAGCGACAGCGTCAAAAGGGGAATCGATTACCTGATGACGGCGGAGCGCGACGGCGGCGACTGGCATGAGGAATATTTCAACGCCGTCGGCTTCCCCCGCGTGTTCTACCTGCGCTATCACGGCTACAGCGCCTATTTCCCGCTGTGGACCCTGTCCCGATACCGCGATCTCAAGAATACCAATTCCAAATTCCCCAAATTCGGCCTTTAAGCCGATGGCGCGCCTGGGCGTTATCACCGGGTTGGCGAGTGAGGCCGGGTGTCTGGATATCTTTCCTGAAGGCGAGCGCCCCGAGGTGCGGTGCGCCGGTGCCGACAGTGATCGCGCCCATGCGCTTGCTCAAGCTTTGATCGGCGAAGGGTGTCAGGCGCTGCTCAGTTTCGGCACGGCGGGCGGGCTGACGCCGGACATTCAAACGGGCGACGTGATCTGCGCTTCATCCGTAAGCGCACCGGGGGGGCAAGTGTTCGAGACATCAAAGGCATGGCTGGAGCAAGTGCAGGACGTTCTGGGGCAGGATATTCGTGTCGCCGCCATGGCCGGAGCCGACACCGCGATTGCCACGCCCGAGGCCAAGAAGGAACTCGGACAAGCTACCCATTCCGCCGCCGTCGATATGGAAAGCCATGCCGTCGCCGCCGCGGCCAGGGATGCGGGCGTCGATTTTCTGGTGATCCGGGCCATCGCCGACCCGGCGAACCGGGCCATTCCGCCGTGGGTGCTGGGGAATATTTCCAAGCAGGGCACGCCCCGCTACGGGCCTATTCTGGCCGGCTTGACGGTCCATCCTTTGGACTTGCCTGCATTGTTGCGTCTCAAAGGCGACAGTGACAGGGCGCTTCGCTCGTTACGCGGCGTTGCTGGACGACTCGGCCCCTTGTTCGGACTTCCCTGAGGCTTCTTCCTCGGCCTTTTGCTGGCTCAGCGTCTTGACCAGCCCCTCGAAGACGAATTCCGCCGGGCGCTGATTATCGAGGGATATCTCCGGGACCATCGGTTTTTCCGTTTCGATGCCCTTAAGGAAGACCTTGAGCGCCTTCAGCGGGTTTGCGACCACGTCGTTGACGGCGGTCGGCTCATAGCCGCAATGAACCATGCAGTTGGCACATTTTTCATATTTGCCGGTGCCGTAATCGTCCCAGCGGGTGTCATCCATCAGGGACTGGAAACTGTCGGCGTATCCTTCGCTCAGCAGGTAACACGGCCGCTGCCAGCCGAAGATGTTGCGCGTCGGGTTGCCCCAGGGCATGCACTGGTATTGCTGATTACCGGCCAGGAAATCCATAAACAGGACGGACTGGGAAAACTCCCACTTGTTGCTTCCCTGGCGCTGGAAAATATCGCGGAACAACTGCTTGGTCTTGGTACGGTTCAGGAAGTGCTCCTGATTGGGCGCGCGTTCGTAGGCGTAGCCTGGCGAAACGGTGATGCCCTCGACCTTAAGGTCGTTGGTGGCGAAGTTGAAGAATTCAGCCGCCTCGTCCGCGTCCATCTGGTCGAACAGGGTGCAGTTGATGTTGACCCGAAATCCCCGCGCCTTGGCTTCCCGGATGGCCGAGACGGCGCGCTTGAAAACGCCTTTCTGGGATACTGCGCGGTCGTGGTGGTCTTCCAGACCGTCCAGGTGAATGGAAAACGTCAGGTAGGGCGACGGCGTAAACTTGTCCAGGTTCTTTTCCAGCAACAGGGCGTTAGAACAGAGATAGACAAACTTCTTACGCTCGATGATGCCGTCGACGATTTCGACGATATCCTTGTGGATCAAGGGCTCGCCGCCGGGGATGGAAACGATGGGGGCGCCGCATTCGTCTACCGCGTCCAGACATTCCCGGGCGCTGAGGCGTTGGTTGAGGATGTCGTCCTCGTAATCGATCTTGCCGCAACCCGAACACGCCAAATTGCACCGGAACAGGGGCTCCAGCATCAGCACCAGTGGGTATTTTTCGACACCGCGCAGCTTGCGGCCCATGATGTAGGCACCGACGCGGATTTTCTGGATTAGGGGAATGGCCAAAGTCCGGGCTCCTTAAGCCTGGCCTTGCGGGATGCGAATGTCCTTCAATTCCCGCGGCAGTTTAAAGGTGATGTTCTCCTCGACTCCGTTCAATGGTGTCAGGTTGACCTCGCCGAAATCGCCGAGCCGGGTAATCAGTTCCTGGACCAGTTCTTCGGGCGCCGATGCTCCGGCGGAGATGCCGACAATCTTGATGCCGTCCAGCCAGGTCGGGTCCAAATTGTCGGCGTCGTCGATCAGATAACTGGGGACGCCCAGTTCGGAGCCGATCTCGCGCAGCCGGTTGGAATTAGAGCTGTTGGTGGCGCCGACGACCAGAAGCAATTCGACGTGCTCCGCCAGACTGCGAACGGCCTGTTGGCGATTCTGCGTCGCGTAGCAGATGTCCTTGACGTCGGGGCCGACGATGTTGGGGAAGCGCGCATTAAGGGCTTCGATCACGTCGCGGGTTTCGTCCACGCTGAGCGTCGTCTGGGTGACGTAGGCAAGGCTGTCCGGGTCGCGGACCTCAAGACTGGGGACGTCCTCAGGCTTGGTTACCAGCAGGACACCGCCGGGGATACGGCCTTGCGTGCCTTCCACTTCGGGGTGACCTTCGTGCCCGATCAAAATGACCTGGCGGTCTTTCTTGACGTGGTTCTGGCCTTCCTTGTGGACTTTCGACACCAGCGGGCAAGTGGCATCGATCACCGGCAGATTCCGCTTTTTGGCTTCGATCTCGACCTTTTCGGCGACGCCGTGGGCGCTGAAGATGGTCACCGCGCCTTCCGGCACGTCGTCCACTTCCTCGACGAAAACGGCGCCCTTGGCGCGCAACGTTTCGACCACGCGTTTGTTGTGCACGATTTCGTGGCGCACATAGACGGGGGGGCCGTGCAGTTCCAGGGCGCGTTCGACGATCTCGATGGCGCGTTCCACGCCGGCGCAAAAGCCGCGCGGGCTGGCCAGCCAGACGTCGATTTTGCGTTTCTCTGCTTGTGCCATAATGGGGCCTGTCGATATTGTCCCCGGCCATCCGCCACAAGGGTGTTTGCGGAGATGCGAGGTTGTAGTTGAAAATAGGTGTTAAGCAGCCAAAGGTGAAGGGGTGTTTACCTTTTTTCGCAGGCGATATCCATATGAAAAACCGGTTTGCGTTTGAGAGGTGCGGGTTCGCCCGGAATAAAAGCGGAGGCAAGCGATGATTCTGCTGACCGGCGCCACCGGGTTTGTCGGCTCGGCCGTACTCCGTAAATTGCTGGAGCGCGGTCATTCCGTGCGCGCGCTGGTCCGGCCGTCCAGTGATAGCAGCAACCTGGAAGGATTGTCCGTGGACATCGCCGAAGGCGATTTGCAGGCCCCAGAGACCCTTAAACCCGCCCTGCAGGGATGCACCGGCCTGTTTCATGTCGCCGCCGATTACCGCCTGTGGGCGCCCGACCCGAGGCCGATGTTCCAGGCCAACGTGGACGGCACGCGGATTCTGCTCGCAACCGCCGGCGATTGCGGTGTCGAGAGGATCGTTTACACCTCGTCCGTCGCCGTGTTGGGCATTCTTCCGGGCGACGGCCTGGCCGACGAGGAGACGCCGGTCACCTTCGGGGATATGATCGGACCCTATAAACAATCGAAGTTTCTCGCCGAACAGGAAGTCCGGAAACTGGTGGAAGACCGGGGCTTGCCCGTGGTCATCGTCAATCCGTCCACTCCCATCGGCCCGCGCGACATCAAGCCGACGCCGACCGGGCGTATGATCGTCGAAGCCGCGTCCGGGCGCATGCCTGCCTACGTGGATACGGGCCTCAACGTGGCCCATGTGGACGATGTCGCCGAGGGCCATCTGTTGGCGTTCGAGAAAGGCGTTATCGGCGAGCGTTACGTCCTGGGCGGGCAAAACATGACTCTCCGGGAAATTCTGGCGGCCATCGCGGACATTACCGGCGGCAAAGCGCCGCGCATGAAAATTCCCCATGACCTGATTTTGCCGTTCGCTTGGCTGGCCGAGGGCTGGGCACGGATGACCGGCGGGCGTGAACCTTTCGCCACCGTTGACGGGCTCAAGATGGCAAAGAAAAAAATGTTCTTTTCCCACGCCAAGGCGTGCCGTGATCTGGGGTACGATCCGCGCCCGGCGAAGCACGCGCTCAGCGATGCGGTGACATGGTTCCGCGAACACGGCTATATATCGTAACATGAAGCTCAATATCGGAATCTTGCTCTATGGGCGCGCGGGCTTTATGAACCTTTTCCAATATCTGCCCAATAGGGGCTTGTCAGGGGTTACGGGAATCGGATGAAAGTCATCATGCTTGCCGCCGGTGTCGGGCGGCGTCTTTACGGCGACGAGAACGACCATTTGCCAAAGGCTTTGCTGCGCTTCGGCGGCAAGACGCTGCTGGCGCGGCATCTGGAAATTCTGGGCGAACACGGCATCGACGAAATGACTATCGTCGTCGGCCACCGCAAGGACGACTTGCTGACCGAAGCCGAGGCCGTTGTGAATGCCCTTGGCATGGGAGAGGGTTTCTTAAAGTCCATTTTCAATCCGCGCTACGAGGAATCGGCGCTTCTGTCGCTTTGGACCGCCGATGCCGTCATGCGCAGCGGCGATGACGTTCTGTTCATGGATGCCGACGTTCTCTATCACCCGGAACTGATGGGCCGCCTAATGCGCTCCGAGCACCGGAACTGTTTTACCATGGACCGGGAATTCGAAATGGATGATGAGCCGGTCAAGATCTACCTGCGCGGCGGAGAGATGTACGATTTCGGTAAGCAGATGGTCAACGGCTACGAGGGCATCGCCGAATGGCCCGGCTTCATGCGCATGTCGCCGGAAATCGCGGTCAAGGTGGCCGACGCGGTGCAGGTCCATATCGATAACGATACCGAGCTCGCCACCTATGAGACGGCGATGCGCGACGTGCTGGTATCGGAACCGGCCGGTACCTTCGGCTATGAAGACATAACCGGTATTCCCTGGACCGAGATCGATTTCCCGGAGGACGTGACCCGCGCCGAAGAAATAATCTTCCCGCAAATGGAAGAGTTCGAACCCGTTTCCCGGGCTTCCGGGGAATAAGGCCGCCTCCGGCCCTGCCGGTAACAAAACCTATCTAGAAAACCGGGGCCTTGCTGGTCTGCAACGCGACCACGCCCATGACCACCAGCATCGCCGCTACCAGGCGGCGCATTCCGAAGGGCTCTCCCATCAGCCGGGTGCCGATCAGCACCGCCAGGATGACGCTGGTTTCCCTGAGCGCGGAAACGTACGTCATCGGGCTCAGGGTCATGGCCCAGATCACCAGGCCATAGGCCGGATAGGACATCAGGCCGCTGATCAGGCCGGTCTTCCAATTGGCTTTCAGCACCGGCAGAAAGGAATTCCGGCGGAGATACAGCACCACCAGCCCGAACGGCAATCCATCGATCATGAACAAGTACGTGATGTAGCTGGCGATATTGTCGGCCGTACGACCGCCCAAGCCGTCAATCACCGAATACAGCGCGATGGTGACGCCCGTGCAGAGCGCGAAGAAAACGCCTTTTCCCTCGCCCGGCTTCCAGGATGTCGAAAAGGTCAGGCTGAGGATCGCCGCGCAGATGACGGCGACGGCGGCAATACCTTGGGGCAGCAGGGTTTCGCCGGCGAACACATAGGCCCCGAAGGCGACCATCAGGGGGGCGACGCCGCGCGAAATGGGATAGACGTGGCTAAGGTCTCCATACCGGTATTGCATGCAGACGAAGATGAAATACGCCTGATGAACGGCGACGGAGCCCAGGATAAAAGGCCAGGCTTCGGCGTTGGGGACCGGCACAAAGGGCAGGGCGGCCAGGCCGAATCCGGTGCCCAGGAAGTTGGTCAGGGCCAGGCGCACCCAATGGTCGCCTGCGCTTTTGACCAGCGCGTTCCAGCCCGCGTGCAAAACCGCCGCCGTCAGGACCAGGGAGAAAACAAAGGCGTCCATGGGGCCGGCGCTATTTCCGCTAGACCCGGAAGACGTATTCTTTGGCGGGGTCGCGGTCGATGTCGGGGGGGAAGCTCTTGTGCTTGTCGGCGTAGTATTGCGCCATATGGTCACCGGCCGACGCACGGTTATAGGTGGCGTAATAAATGCGCCTTGTGGACTCCGTCATGTTGGGTTCCGACGCATGCGGCGCGAAACAGTCGAAAAACACCACGTCGCCCGGCTCGGTCGGGCAGAGCACGAAGTCCATGCCGGCCATGTCCTCGTCAGTTAAAGGTTCCCATGACTTGAACAGGCCGCGCTGGTGGTGCCCGCCGCACATCTGCAGGCAGCCGTTCTCCTCCGTCGCTTCGTCGATGCTGACCAGGACGCTGATGAAGAAATCCGCGTATTCGTCCCAGCCGGCCTGGGAATCCTGATGCGGTTTGAAACCGTCGCCGCCCGGCATCTTGAAATTGACTTTTTCCTTGAACAACGCCGACTTTTCGCCCAGAAGCTGCGCCACCGGGGCCTTGAGGACGGAGCTCAACTCGGCGAAACCGTCATGGAAGGGGGCGATATTCTCGATCCGGCTGATCAGGTCGGCGTCGTCGCCCTTCAGGCTTTTTTCGTGATAGACCCAATGCTTGCCCGTTTCCTCCGGCAACGCCACCAGTTCCCGTGCCCAGGTTTCGATGCGCGTCATTTCTTCCGCGTCGAAGGCCTGCCTGAGAACCAGATAGCCGTCGTTCTTGAATGTATCGATTTGCTCGTCGCTGAGGACGGGGGTGCTGAGCATGGAATGTCCTTCAAAATCCGGAAAGAGGGGCTGTCGACCAGTGGGACGGGCGGATACTAGGCCCAACGCTTTTGCGCTTCAATACGGACGAGAACGTTTTTCTCTAAAAATCCCACATTTTGTGCCGATCCCGCCCTTGAACCGGCAGGGAAACAGGCGTTATATGCCGCCAACCGCTAAAATAACCGCAAAAAGGGATCGAGTTTATGCAAGGGGCGATCAAGCAAAACCCGGGGAACACCGCCGACATCACCAAGGCCGGCAAGTTCCTGTGATCGACGCCGGCGACTTTCTCGACGCCGGTCTTGCCGCCGGGGTGGATTTCTTCACCGGCGTGCCTTGTTCCTTCCTGACGCCGCTGATCAACGGCGCCATCGGCGATGAACGTCTTGCCTATGTCGCCGCCGCCAGCGAGGGCGAGGCCGTGGCCATTGCGTCGGGCGCCTGGCTGGCCGGGCACAGCACCGCCGTGATCTGTCAGAACTCCGGCTTAGGCAACGCCGTCAATCCGGTGACGTCGCTGAATTATCCGTTCCGGATACCGACTCTGATGGTGGTCACCTGGCGCGCCGGGCCGGGACTGAAGGATGAGCCACAGCACGAACTGATGGGGCGCATCACGCCGGGCCTGCTCGACCTGATGGAAGTTCCGCACCGGCCGTTTCCGGCGAACAAGGACGCCGTCGGCCCAGCCATCGCCGAAGCGCTGGCTGAGATGGACAAGACCGGCCGGCCGTTCGCTTTCATCATGGAGAAAGGGGATGTCAGCAACGACTCCGCTGATGACATGCCGCCCCCGCCGGCGCGCGCGCGCGGCGAGATATCGGACCTTTGCGAACTGGATGGCCTGACCACGCGCTATGCGACCATGGAAACGCTGCTGGGTGATATTTCCGACGAAACCGCTATCATCGCCACCACCGGCAAATGCGGGCGCGAACTGTTCACCATCGCCGACCGGCCCCAGCATCTCTATCAGGTCGGCTCCATGGGCTGTGCGTCGGCCATGGGGCTGGGCGTGGCGTTGAACGTGGAGCGGCCCGTCGTGGTGCTCGACGGTGATGGCGCGGCGCTGATGAAAATGGGGGCGATGGCGACCATCGGCGCCTATGCGCCGGACAATCTGATTCACATCGTTCTCGACAACGGAACCTATGATTCCACCGGCGGCCAGCCGACGGTATCGAACTCGGTGGATTTCGCCGGCGTCGCCGCCGATTGCGGGTATGCCGCGGGTATCCGCTGTGACAGCCCGGCCGGCTTCGCGAAAGCCCTGGCGGCGGCGAAGGGCCACGGCGGGCCGAGTCTTATTCACATGCGGGTTCTGCCGGGGTCAATGACGGACCTGGGCCGCCCGACCGTCAGTCCCGCCGACGTCGCCTTGCGCTTCAAGGATTTTCTCAGCCCATGAGCCATAACTCCTGGTTACACCGCATGGTCCGCAACAGCGTCGTCAAGCCATTGGCGAAAACCCCGGTGACGCCCAATCAACTGACCATCGTTCGTCTGTTGACGGGAATCGCCGCCGCTGCGTGCATGGCCATCGGCCCCGGGTGGCAGGCCTTGGGCGGCGGGGTTTTCGTTGTCTCGGTATTTCTCGACCGTGCCGATGGCGATCTGGCGCGGCTGACCGGTCAAACCAGCGCCTCGGGACACCGCTACGACATGATCGCCGATACCGTCTGCAACGCCCTGATTTTGATTGGTCTCGGAGTTGGCCTGCGGGACGGCGGCTATGGCCTTTGGGCTGCTCCTATGGGGGTGCTGGCCGGGTCGTCGGTGGCGGCGATCCTGTGGATGGTGATGCGGATGGAAGACTTGGGCGGCCACCGCGCCGCCGAACTGCCCAGCTTTGGCGGGTTCGACGCCGACGACGCCGTTTTGTTGATCCCGGTCTTCGTGTGGCTGGGCATGGCGGAAGGCCTGTTGACCGCCGCCGCCATCATCGCGCCGCTGGTGGCGCTGATGTTTTTCGGAATGTTCCGGCGGCGGTTAGCGTCTTCGGAGCCGCAGTAACGTCCAGATCGTCCACAGGCAGTAGATGGCGGCCCCAATACCGGCGGCGACGAAAAACGGCATCAGGTAGCCGGCCCAGGTGATCGGCGCGATCAGGTAAATCCCGTCTTCCAGTTCGAAACCCGCGAACCCCGGATAGCCGACGGCGTCGTGCCCATCTTCATCCCCGGTCCCTCCTTCCTTGAGGTCGAGTTCCTTGTCCAGCCCCAGATTGGTGAACATCGAAATCACCGCCGACGCGGTGCCCGATGCGCCCAGCGCAATGGCCCAGGGGCCGAGGTCGGTGTGATAAAAGCCGATGCCGAGACACGCGAACAGGGTGCCGTAGCTGAGCGCGCCGGAGATGTAATCGAGATAATAGCCGAGCCTGGACGTCATGCCCTTCTGGCGCGCCAGTTCGCCGTCGAAATGGTCCATGAAGCGGGCCAGCACGAACAGTCCGACGCCCCAGTTGGTATAGACCGTTTCGCCCAGCGCCAGCATCCCGGCGCCGCCCAAGGCAATCAGCAGCGTGAAGATGGTCAACTGGTTGGGCGTAACCGGAGACTTGACCAGGGGTTTAACGAGAACCCTTGCAAGACGCTGGTCCCAGGGCGGGTTTTTCATAGGCTTTTTCCGGGTGTTAAGAATTCGCCCGGAGGGTGTTGCAGGCGGGCCGTGCTGTCAAGCGCCGGAAAGGGATGCCAGGTCCTCAATGGACGGCGCGAACCAGTAGGAACTTGTGACCGGTTTGGAAAATTCGATCAGGCGGTCGTGTTCTCCGTCGCCGGAAACCCCGAACATGCGGAGAAGCTGCACGTCGAAGCGGTGCAGGTCGCAGGCAAAGGCGAGGAAATAAAGACCGTGCCGGCCCGCCGATCCGAAGGGCGCGCTGCGCCGGTAGATTTTCATGGCCACGCCGTCTTCCGTTACGTCGGTCCGTGCGACATGGGAATTGGGCGGCATGGCGTCACCTTCCAGTTCGATGCTGTCGGGTT
This sequence comes from Alphaproteobacteria bacterium, assembly GCA_014382345.1. Lineage (GTDB taxonomy): Bacteria > Pseudomonadota > Alphaproteobacteria > Rhodospirillales > Casp-alpha2 > Casp-alpha2. Next base: position 18,081 of record JACNJX010000035.1, on the reverse strand, counting down.
TGGTGCGGCCGATGATGCGCTCTTGTTCCACTTGGGGAAGCGCGTTGAAAGCATCCAGGTCATGAACCCATTGCTGAGTCAGCACGAAGGCCCCGCCGGCGCCGGTTTGGCCTTCTGGGATCAGTGCGGCCTCGAAGCGGGCGTCGTCCTTTGGGTTGGCCGAGCCGTCGATAAACCCGGTCAGGTCGCGGGAGTCGTGATAGACGAAACCGCGATCATCGAGGGCCAGTTCGGTCACCGGTTTCAGGATGTTCTGTACGGCCAGGGCGGTCTCGAAAACGTCATCCAGACGGGCGCCGTGAATCCAGACGAAAAGATCGCGCTGGGTGGCGGGCATGACATGCCCGCCGGCGCCCTCGATGGCTTTGATCGGGCGTAGTCCTTCCGGGGCCGCGCCGGGCGAAAGCCGTTTCCACAGGTCCGGGCCGAAGGCGAGAACGGCCGATTGCCCAGGCACGGGTCGGGCGGCGAGGGCGGCCACTTCGGCCACGGCGGCCTTCATGGCGTCCGGGTCGCCGCCGGGCGGCACGGTGTATTCCAGGTAATGGTGATGTCCGCTTCCTTCGATGAAGATGCCGGGCTGTGCGGTCGTCATGGCGATTTTCCTCCTGGTGGTATTGTGGCGAAGTGGGCGGGACCTGAAAAGCCCCGCCCGCACGTTAGTCCTCCCTCTAGCAGGACTTGAGGTAGGCCAGCATGGTGTCCGCGTCCGAGACCTCGAAGGGGTCGTCCTCGGCGTTGTCACCGTAGCCCGGTTCGACGAAAATTTTCTCGATTTCGCCGTCGTTGACGACCATGGAATAGCGCCAGCTGCGCAGGCCGAAACCGAGGTTGGACTTTTCCACCTGCATGCCCATTTTGCGGGTGAATTCACCGTTGCCGTCCGGCAGCAGGAAGACGTTTTTGGCATTCTGGCTCTTGCCCCATTGGAACATGACGAAGGCGTCGTTGACCGACAAGCAGATCACCTGATCGACGCCGTGGGCCTTCATGTCTTCGTGAAGTTCCTCGTAGCGGGGCAAATGGCTGGTCGAGCAGGTCGGTGTAAAGGCGCCGGGCAAGGCGAACAGGACGACACGCTTGCCTTTGAAAATATCGCTGCTGGTCAGGTCTTTCCATTCGAAGGGGTTGTCACCGTCCAGTTTCTCGTTGCGCACGCGGGTGCGGAAGGTGGCTTCGGGGACGATGGGCGTTTCGGTGGCGGTTTGCATGGCTTGCATGGGGTAGGTTCCTTTGTATGCGGTGAAAATCGGGGTGGGGCGTCCGCCCCGGACAGGCAAACAATAGGGCGGTATAATAAATTGGTAAAATGAGTTAATTTTGTTACTATAATTGATAAAATCGATTAATTAGTTTCTCCCTTTACCGGATCGCAGCATGACCGCCTACCGCACTTTGCCGACGTTGACCCAGTTGCGTCACCTGATCGCCGTCGCCGAGAACGGTCACTTCGGACGCGCGGCGGAAGCGTGCTTCATCACCCAGTCGTCGCTTAGCGCGTCGATCAAGGAACTGGAAGCCATGCTCGGCCGGGTGCTGGTCGAGCGCACGCGGCGTTCCGTGATGATGACGCCGCTGGGGCTCGACGTGGTAACACGCGCGCGCGGCGTAGTGACGGACGTCGGCGATATTGTCGATCTGGTCAGCGCGTCCGGGGATGTCTTGTCGGGGCCGTTGCGGCTCGGCGTCATCCCGACCATCGCGCCATTTCTGTTGCCGCGCGTGATGCCTTTGGTGCGGGACACACATCCGGGCCTGAAACTGTATCTGCGCGAGGACCAGACGGGACGGTTGTTGAACGGTCTCGCCGGTGGTGAACTGGATGTGTTGTTGTTGGCCTTTCCCTATTCCCTGGAGGGACTGGAAACGGAGATATTCGCCGAAGACCCGTTCTGGGTGGCGTTCCCCGATGGCCATTGGTGCGCCGGGCGCGAACGCCTGACCGTGGCGGACCTGAGAGCCGAGGAATTGATGCTGCTGGGGGAGGGCCATTGCCTGCGCGAACACGCCCTCGCGGTCAGTGGCGGGAAAGGGGGCGGTACCAAGGGCCCCGCCGCCGGGGAGTTTCAGGCATCCAGTCTGCACACACTGGTGCAGATGGTGGACAACGGCCTCGGCTTGACGCTGTTGCCGAAAATGGCCATCGATGCCGGCATCATCCGTGGCACGAAGGTTCAGGTGCGCCCGCTGGCGGGCAAGGCCTCATCCCGGCAGGTCGGCTTTGCCTGGCGGGCTTCGTCTCCGGGCAAGGCGGACTTCCAGCGGCTGGCCGGATTTTTCCGCGACGAACTGGCGACGCCGCTGCCGCCCCGGCGCAAGGGAACGGGAGAGACGGCATGACTCGGTCTTGTTCCTGATGGGGCAACGGGTCTATAAGCGGCGCCAATATGTTTGAGGGAATTTCCCAAGGCTACCGTGACGCTCTGGTCCGCTGGACCGGCCAGGTCACCCGTTTCGCCTGGGGCGCGGTGCTCGCGTCTGTCTTGTTGACGGCGGGCGCAACTGTCTATCTGGCCGAGAATATCCGCATCAACACCGATACCGAGGATATGCTGTCGCCGGATCTGGATTTCCGCCGCAACAGCGAAGCGTTGTCGCAGGCCTTTCCGCAGTTCTCCGACAACCTGGTCATTGTCATCGACGGTCAGACGCCGGACGTGGCCGATGACGCGGCCCGCGCGCTGGCTCAGCGGTTACGCTCCGAGCCAAAAAAGTACGGCCGCGTCGACGACCCGGCGGGAAGCGACTTCTTCCGCCGTAACGGGTTCCTGTACATGGACCTGGAAGAGCTTTACGTGCTGAGCGATCGCCTGGCCGAAGCGCAGCCGTTCCTCGGCGTCCTGTGGCGTGACCCCAGTCTGGTCGGGTTCCTGAAAATGCTGAGCCTCGCCGTAGACGAGGCGCTGAAAGAGAAAAGCGAACATCCCATCGAGATCGCCACCGTGATGAATGCCATGGCGGACGTCGCCCATGCCCAGGCGTTGGGCCAGTGGCGGGATATGTCCTGGCAGGACCTGATGTCGGGGGCCAAGGCGAAAGAGGACCAAGTGCTGGCCAACCGCCGCGTGCTGTTGATCCAGCCGGTTCTTGATTTCGGCTCGTTGGCGCCCGCCGCAGCGGCCATGCAGGGCGTACGCGACACCGTGGAAGGCCTTGGCCTGACACCGGACAACGGCGTCCGGGTTCGCCTGACCGGTTCCGCCGCGCTGTCGCACGAGGAACTGCAAAGCGTGGAAAAGGGCATGGGGCTGGCCGGGATTGTCTCTCTTGTCCTGGTCATCGGCCTGCTGGTCATCGGTTTGCGGTCCAAGCGGCTGGTTCTGGCGACCCTGGCGACCCTGATTATGGGATTGGTGTGGACGGCGGCGTTTGCCATTCTGGCGCTGGGGACGCTGAACCTGATTTCGGTGGCCTTCGCGGTTCTGTTTATCGGCCTCAGCGTTGATTTTGGTATCCATTACGGGCTTCGATACCGTGAAGGCCTGGATGCGGGCAACACCCACGAGGAGGCCCTGGCCGGTGCCGCGCGCAACGCCGGCGGCGCGCTGACGCTGTGCGCCATCAGCGCCGCCATCGCCTTCTATTCGTTCCTGCCGACGGATTATCTGGGGCTTGCCGAACTGGGCCTGATTGCCGGAACCGGCATGTTCGTGGCCCTGTTCGCCAATATGACCGTGTTGCCGGCGTTGTTGACGGTGATGCCCAGCTTAGCTGGACGGGGCGTCGATGAAGCGCCCGTAATAGCGTCTGCCGGGGCGTTGGCCGTTCAAACTTTTATTCAAAACCACAGCCGCACCGTGATCCTGGCGGCCCTGATCGCCGGGGTGTCGGCGGTGCTGGTTTTGCCGCGTGCGGCGTTTGATTTCGATCCGATGAACCTACGCGACCCGGATACGGAATCCGTAGCCACGGTTCTCGACCTGATGGCGGACAACCGCACCAACCCCTATTCGGTCACCGTGCTTGCGAACAATCTGGATGAAGCCAAGGCTTTGGCGGAAAAAATGAAGTTGCTGGATCTTGTCGACGGGACCGCCACCCTGGCCGATTACGTTCCCGCCGATCAGCTGGAAAAACTGGAAGTTATTTCCACCATGGCGCTGTTCCTGGGCCCCGCCTTCGCGGCCGCCGGAAAGACGGCAACGCCCAGCCCGACAGACCGTGAGGCGGCGCTGGCGAAATTCCGGGGCAAGCTGAAGGCCCTGGCCGGACGGCCGGGGGACAGTCCGGAAAAGAAGGCCGCTGTCGCGCTGAGGCAGTCGCTGGCGGGCATGTTCGAAGTTATGGGCGCAAAGGGCGCCGGCGGACAGGCCATCCTCACGGAATATGAAGCCCGCCTGTTGCGGGCGCTGCCGGGGCGGCTGGAAGCTTTGAACACGGCGCTGGGGGCCAAAACGGTCACCCTGAAGTCCCTGCCGGCGGATATCCGCGACAACCAGATCGCCGCCGATGGCCGGGCCAAGCTGGAAGTATATGCCAAGGAAGATTTGCGCGACCGCGACGCGCTGGCCCGTTTTGTCGACGCCGTGAGGACAGTCGCGCCGAAGGCGTCCGGCTCGTCCGTGGTGATCCTGGAGGCCGGGAATACGGTGGTCCGGGCCTTCTGGCTGGCCGGGGTGGTTTCCGTGACGCTGATTTCCCTGATCCTGATTGTCGTGCTAAAGCGCCTAAAGGATGCGGTTCTGGTGTTCGTTCCATTGCTGCTGGCGGCGGTGCTGACGGTGGCCGCTTCCATGGTTTTCGGACTGCCGTTTAATTTCGCCAACGTTATCGTCCTGCCGCTGCTGTTCGGTCTCGGCGTCGCCGGGGGAATTCATCTTGTGGTGCGGGAACGCGAACAACAGGGGGTGGAAGGGAATGGGAGAGGGGCGCTTGAAACGTCTACGCCACGCGCCATTTTGTTCAGTGCTTTGACGACCATCGGCTCGTTCGGCAGTATTGCTTTGTCGTCCCATCCGGGAACGTCGTCCATGGGACTGTTGCTGACGATCGCCATTACGCTTTCGCTGGTGTGCACCCTTGTGGTATTGCCGGCGTTGATGAATGTTTGGCCGATAGCGAAAACAGGAAAAGCAAACCCGTGACTCAAATTTCATCCGACGCTTCCCCTATGGTCATCAAACGTCCCGTGACTCTGTTTCCTTTAATCCGGCAGATTTCGACGCAGGTGTCCCCACGTCTGGCCCGGCTTCCGATTACCGCCAATCAGGTTACCGCCGTTTCTCTGCTGGTCGGGTTGTATGGAAACTGGTTCCTTGCCCAAGGGGGGTTTCGTTCCACCCTGATCGGCGCGGGGCTGTTTTTCCTTTGTTACGTGCTCGATAACTGCGATGGCGAGGTGGCGCGAATCAAAAACCAGACATCGGAATTCGGTGACAAGTTCGATACCTTTGTTGACTGGCTGGTTCATGCGACTTTTTTTGCCGCTTTGGGAATCGGCGTCGAGAGCGAAACCGGTAATTCCCTGTGGTTTTGGCTTGGATGGGTCGGTGCGGCGGGAAGTTCTATCAACTACTTCATCGCCCTTTACATGGAAGTCCGCTTTCAAGCGGAAAGCCGCAAGGAAAGCGAAAATGCAGGGGCCGAATTTGAAGATCAAGCCTCGACGGGGGGTGATGAGGAGCACCCGTCGCTGGAAAACTGGAAACAGTGGGTTCTTTTCGCCTTTCGCGAGCTGAGCCGGGCGGATTTCTGTTTTATCGTCTTGGCGCTGGCGGTGTTCGATGTGGCTTGGGTATTGCTGCCGACGGCGGCGGTCGGCGCGCATGCCTACTGGGCCACCCAATTCATCCGCGGCGCCCGTGACTATCATGTATAGCCGGTCCTGAACGAGATGCGTTTCCTTAAAATATTTTATTTTGCCCTCGGCCTTCTGTTGCTGGGCCTGGTGGTGGCGGAAATCGATCTCGCCGAAGTCGCCGCCCATGTCACGAAAGTCGGTTCCGGTATCCTGGTCCTTGTCGGGATTTATTTCGCCGCCTTTGCCATCGATTCCATTACCTGGCAATTAACCATCCGGGGCGTGCCGCTGGATTTCGTCTGGGCCTATCGGATCTGGAAACTGCGCATGGTCGGCGAGTCCTTTAACGCGGTCATCCCCGCCGGCGGCATGGGCGGAGAACCGGTCAAGGCGTTAATGATGAAGTCCCACTACGGTATTGATTACCGCGAAGGCACGGCATCGCTGATCCTGGCCAAGACCATCAACATGATCGCCCTGGTGATTTTTCTGATCGGCGGTTTCGCCCTGATGATTCAGGCCCAAGCCTTGCCTCGGGTTTATGAATATGTCGCCGGGGCCGGTCTGCTGGCTTTCGCGATCGGGGTTTTCCTTTTTTTCGTCATTCAGCGCCTGTCTATTTCCTCGCTGACGGGGACCTGGTTAAGCCAGTGGCGCATCGGCCGGCGGATTGAGGATACCCTGCACCACATTCATGACATGGACGAACGGCTGGTTCATTTTTACACCATGACCAGAGGCCGCTTCGCCGCCGCCCTTACCCTGGCCCTGATCAATTGGATGCTGGGCGTGGTCGAAATCTATTTCGCCCTGGTTTTTCTGGACCGTCCCATAACCTGGGCCGAGGCCTGGATTATCGAAGCGGTGGCGCAAATGGTGCGGACCGGGGCGTTTTTCATCCCCGCCGCCATTGGCGTTCAGGAAGGGGCCTTCCTGCTTGTTTGCGGGGCGATAACGGGGTCCGCGCCGCTCGGGCTTGCGGTCTCGGTGATCCGGCGTATTCGTGAAATAATCTGGATTGTCTGGGGTTTCGCCGTCGGCGCGCTGTATTCGATTAAATCCCCGAAGGCGGATGAGGCCTAATTAACCAACAATTGATCGGCTTTGGCATTGAGGGTGGCAATCAACCCTTCGATACCGCCGGTTTTTAATATCCGGCGGTATTCGGACCGGCGGACCGCCAGTTCGCTGATGCCGTTATCCAGAAGCACGTCGATAATCCGCCACTGGCTCTTGATCTTGCGGGTGACGTAGGTGATGTCGACGGCCTTGGAGTCCGGATCCAGGATTTGCGTTTTCACCAGCATGGTGTTCTGGGGGCCGGGTTTTACGCTCCGGGTGGCGAAGGATTGCCCCGAATACCCGTCGAACTGAGATGCATAGGTGCTGATGGAAAGGTGGGAAAAGGCAGTGACCAGCTTTTTCGATTGTTCCTTCGTCGCCTTGCGCCAATAGGAGCCTGCCGAAACCTGCGTCATCAGGGGGAGGTGAAAACTCTCTTCGATTCGCGGCGCCAGTTTTTTATAGCGGCCCTTGGTGCCGAGGGCTTTTGCTTCCTTCATTACCACCAAAAGGGTGTCGTGAAAGGCGGTGACGATCTGGCTGGGGCTGTGGTCGGCGGCCTGTGTTACGGGCACGAAAATCCAGGCCGCTAGGGTCACACAGAGGGTCACACAAAGGGCGGTAAATATACGGGTGACAAATATACGTCGAGTTCGATTCATGGGCGGTTTTATAGGTGTGATTTGTGGCGATAAAGGGGCAGGGAAGGGGATACGCAAGGCCCGGTCAATTCGAGGCCAGTTCGTCCGCCTTGCCGTTCAGAAGCTTGATGAGGCCCGGAATTCCTGCCTTTTTAAGTGTCTGGCGGTATTCGGACCGGCGTACCATTAATTCGCTGATGCCGCTATCCACGATAACGTCGATGATGCGCCAGCCTTTTGGGAACGGGCGGGTCACATAGGCGATTTCAACCTTTGACTTGTCCGCTTTGATCAGTTCCGTGCCCACCAGCGTGGTTTTTTGCGGGCCGGGCTTTTCCTCGACGACCTTGAAAATTTCGCCCGAATATCCGTCGAACAGGGTGGCCAGGGTTAGAATACTCATCCGCCGGAAGGCGTTGACCAGTTCCAGGCGTTCCGTGTTTGTCGCCTGTTTCCAGTAATTTCCCGAAGCGATCTGAACCATCAACGGAATATGAAAGGCTTTTTCGACGCTGGGACTGAGCAGGCTGTAACGCTGCTGGATATTGGACGCCTTGGCCCCCTTCATGACCTCAAGCAGGGTTGCCTGGAAGCGTTCGACGGTTTCCCCCGGCGACCCGGCGAAAGCCTCGCCGGTCGGTATTGCGGCAAGAAGCGCAAGTAAAATAAATGCCTTAATGTTAAAAAACCAACGAATCATAAATGTCCCTCTGGATTTTTATTCAGATTATTTTTTGAGACTAAAAGGTGAAGTGCCTCAAAACAATATTAACCACAGGGGAATAGGTCATGTCCCCATAAATACATTGTAATTAGATGTTCGTGTGTCGCGGCGACACCCCTTCCGGCCCGTCACGTGTAGAATTCTCTGGCACAACCGATGAATTGGGTCGCCCAATAGATATGGGCACCGATCGCCCCGGCGGGCAGCAATACCCAAGTGTAGTCGAAAATCGAGAGGGCGAGTACGATTAGCCAGAAATCGGCCCGGGTCAGCTCGCGGAAGACGAACACGGCCCACTCCATCGGGGTTTCCGGATCCCGGTGCGACTCGGCCGAACCCGAAGCCACCGGCTGATTATCGGTGCGGGTTTTGTCGCGGACCTCCAGGAAAAACCCGACGATATAGTTGATGGTGCCGCCGGCGGCGGCGATCAAACCCAGCCACAGCCACAATTCCTCGCCGCTGTTGCGGCTTGCCCCGACGCCAAGTCCGGCGAAAAAGGTGACGTGCACGATCCAGTCAGCGAAGCTATCCAGGCGTTTGCCGAACTCCGAACACTGATTCTTGAGGCGGGCGATTTCGCCGTCGCAGCTATCCAAAACGTAGGAGAACACCAGCATAAGTGCCCCGGCAAGCGTCCACGCCCACTCGCCCCGTGCCATTGCCGCGGCACAGCAGAGCCCGAAACCCATCGAAAGGAAGGTCACCTGGTTGGCACTGAGCGGTGATCGTGCAAGCCAAGGGGTTACCCCTGCCGCTAGATGGCGGACCAAGGGAAGCGCCGGCGACTGACCCGGAGCAGTGCTCACGGACCATCTCCCGCTGTCTTGACGCGTGGCCTGAACGCCATCCGGGAATACCGCCGTTCATGGAGAGAAAAAGATAACAAACGGATCTTCGCCAATAAGGCCATGACATTGCCGGCCATAAAAAAATTATGCTTACTTCTCGAAAAAAACATTGAACCTGAACTCACTGACCCGACAATTTCTGATAAACTGATCCTCTATCCTTACCGAGCCAACCCCGAGACGCTCCAATATTTCAAGGATTTGCTCCCTGGAATAGAAGGCGTGCTTCAAACCCTTGTAGTTCTCCAGATATTTCTTTTTCCCGCCATGTTCGATGTAACGCCTGCGCGTGTATTCGTCCTTTTTCTCGATGTCGTTTATGTCCAACACACAGCCGCGCCCACCATCCCTCAGGACGGCGACAACTTTTCCGAAAAATTCCAAGAAATAATCCATGGATGGAAAGTATTGAATGACGGAATTGACAAGTACGACGTCAAATTTTTTCTCTAATGTATGAATATCATTTGCGTCTTTCTCAAAGAACATCATTTGCTCTGATTTAAATTCTTTTGCCATTTTTATCTGGTTCGCCGAATAATCTACCCCAACTTGTATCCTGGGACATGGAGACAGGGCATGCATGAACGCACCGGCTCCGCACCCGACCTCTAAAAACTCGTCGTCGGTCGCCAGTCCAATTGTCTCGCAAGTCTGCCGCACGTACTCGAACCAGTTCTCGGGACTGATGTAGCCCATACCGGAGTCGAATCCGTCCAGCCGCAGGAGATCCGTCATGGATCCATCGCTAGCGATGGAATAACCGGCCGACTTGCTACTCCAAATGTCCTTCCAGTTATCCAGCGCGCTCCCGACGGTCTCCATTGGTAAGGTTTTTTCCTTCATTCGCGGTTGCCGGGGGTCATCTGGTCGGCCTTGTCGCCGAGGGCAGCAGTTAATCGCTCGACATCCGGCTCCATCAGCAGGCGGTAGGATTCGGAGCGGTGCACCATCAATGCGCTGATGTCGGTGACCCGTTTCAGGCGTACCGAGCCAGTCGCCTGCTTCGAGTATTCTCCGGAGGCGATTCGAACAATCAGGGGCATATGAAACAATTTCTCAACACTGGGCTCGAGACGGTCGAAACGCTGCTGAACGCGAAGGTCTTCAGCCTCCTTCACGACGGCAAGAAGACTGGACTGAAATTTCCGCTCTGTATCGCCGGGGCTTGGTTCCGCCGCACGGGCATCCTGTGCCGAGCCTCCAGCTATTGGCAGAAGAGTTAAAAAAACAAGCAAAATCAATTCATTGAAGGCTTTGAAGGCGTAAAACATATGTCCCCTGGCTTTTTGATTTATTATTATGCTCAAGACACTAAAGCCTGAGTTCCGGCAAGACAATATTAACCATAGAGGCTTACTTTCAGGGGGACTTAAGGAATTCTCTGACAGGAACGCATAGCGGGGCGCTTGGGTTGTTACGAAAAGGTAGTTGCGGGAAGTCGAAACTTCCCCTAAAAGCGTACTATAGATTTTGTGCCTTTTCTGGGACTTCAAGCCCGGAAAGATATCTTGTGCAGAGTGTAGGATAACTTATCGGGATACGACTTGATGGCCTTTCTGAAAATTCGATCGTTAAGTAGGCACTGCGCTATTTTGATGCTGGCTCTTTCGGTGGCTTTTGTCGCTCCGGCACCATCCTTCGCCGGGCAACAGGAATTCTCCGTTTCCTATGATCTGTCTGTCGTCAACGGCGGCGATGTTGGCGTGCCAGGCGAGGCTACCGAAATCGCCTCCAACCAGAATAACGAAGACGTCAATGACCCTCTGGAACCGATCAATCGAGTGATCTTTGAGTTCAATGAACTCCTGCAGGATGCGTTTTTCCGCCCGGTCGCTAAATTCTATAACGAAATCGTCAACGTCACTGTCCGCCAGGCCATCAGTAACTTCCTGGACAACCTGTCCGCACCCGTTGTTTTCGTTAACGACCTCCTTCAGGGGGAACTGGACCGCGCGATCACGACGCTGGGTCGGGCGATGATCAATACCACGTTCGGCATTATCGGCATCGCTGATGTGGCGTCCGAGGTCGGCATCGAAGAACACGAAGAAGATTTCGGCCAGACCATGGCGGTTCATGGGGTCGGTGAAGGCTTTTATCTGGTGCTGCCGATCTTCGGCCCGTCCAACCCGCGCGATGCCATCGGCAAGATGTTTGTTGATTCTTATTTCGATCCTGTCGGCCTGTGGATCGACAACACCAGCCAGACAGGGCTGTCCTACGCCCTCACCGGGGCTAAGGGAATCGACGAGTACGCCGGTATCGTGGACGAACTCGATCAGGTCAAGAAGACCTCCGTCGATTATTATGCGGCCGTGCGCAGCCTGTATCGGCAAAAGCGTAAGGCTGAAATCAGCAACGGTTCGGAACTTGAACTCCCGCCGATCCCGGATTTGAGCTACGACCTGACGCCCGAGGACTTCAATCAGCCTCTGGCCGGCGTCAACCAGCCCTCCGCTCAATAAGACCTTAACGTCCAAACGTTAACTTTTAAGACGGGCGCCTAAGCTATTTTTTGCGCCCGAATCTTTTAAGTAAATTGTTTTATATCAACGAGTTACTGTTTTTTTCTTTGACTTTTTGCCGGAAAAGTGTAATATCATTCCTGTCGGTGCCCAAAAGGGGTCGACAGATACTCGGTCTGACCGTTAGGTGGGCCAATAGGCGTATTGCTTCGAATGGAGGATATGACCATGTGCGGTTTCGCATTTTACGTGCCCGTTTTGCCTGCACCCGGTGAAGGCAGCGTGCGCGTTTTTTTATCCCCTGAACCTAAGCGGCCTGATCACCATAATTTGGGCACTTTGTCCGAATAGGTTCGAAGCATTCAGTCGCCGGTGCCGGTACGTTCCGGGTCTCCGGCCGAACAAGTAGAGAAGGGGAATACAGTTATGGCGGCATTAACTTTACCAGCGGTTCCAGTCGAGGGCGGTCTGTCCTTGTATTTTCGCGAGGTCTGGAGCTTTCCCATCCTGGAAAAGGATGAGGAACAGTCCTTAGCCAGGCAGTGGCGGGATGAGGGCGACACGGATGCCGCTCACAAGCTGGTAACGTCGCATTTGCGGCTCGTCGCCAAGATGGCGATGAAATACCGTGGCTATGGCCTTCCCGTTGCCGACCTGGTATCGGAAGGCAATATCGGCTTGATGAAGGCAGTCAAGAAGTTCGATCCGGAACTGGGCTTCCGCCTTTCCACCTATGCCATGTGGTGGATCAAGGCCTCGATCACCGAATACATTCTGAAATCCTGGTCGATGGTGAAACTGGGTACCGTATCGTCGCAAAAAAAGCTGTTTTTCTCGCTCAGAAGCATCAAAAGCCGCCTGAACATTCTCGATAGCGGCGAACTCTCGCCCGAACAGGCCGATCGCCTTTCGGATGTGATGAATGTTTCGTCCGATGAGATCACCAAAATGAACCGGCGCCTGTCGTCCCGTGACCTGTCGCTGAATGCGCCCATGTCGATGGATGACGAAGGCATGGAATTCCAGGATACCCTGGTCGCCCATGAACCCAGCCCCGAACGTCAGTTGGCCGATGCAGAGGAACTGTCGCATCACAGCGCCATCCTCAGACAAGCCATGCAGGGGCTGCCGGACCGCGAACGCGAGATCCTTGCCGAACGCCGTCTCAGCGACAATCCGCTGACGTTGGAGGATCTCGGTAAAAGGTTCGGTATCAGCCGTGAACGCGTCCGCCAGCTTGAGGTGCGCGCCTTTGACAAGGTTCAAGCCGCGGTACAAGACGCGGTGGCGCAGGAGCCTGTTGCGTAACTTTACCTTATGAAAAAGGCCGCCCCGATAGATGCCCGGTAGATGATTGTCCTTTTTACCGATTACGGCCTGAACGGGCCTTATCTGGGACAGGTCCGGAATGTTCTGCACCGGGATGCGCCGGGCGTTCCTGTTATCGATCTCTTCGCCAACGCACCGGCCTATGATCCGAAACCCGCGGCCTATCTGCTGTCGGCCTTTTGCGGCGAGTTCCCTCCGGGGGCTGTGTTTTTCGCCGTTGTCGATCCCGGTGTCGGCGGCGAGCGTCAAGCGGGTGTCCTGGAAGCCGACGGGCGATGGTATGTGGGGCCGGATAACGGGTTGTTTGAAATCATTATCCGCCATGCGGCCTCCGAGCCGCAATGGTGGGATATCCTCTGGCGGCCGGAACGGCTTTCGGCGACGTTTCATGGACGCGATCTCTTTGCTCCCATAACTGCCCGTTTGGCCAGGGGCGAGGCACCGGAAGGCCCGGACTTCCGGGAGAGACCGCTCAAGGTAATTTGCCGTCCGGACTGGCCCGACGATTTGTCGGAAATCATCTATCTGGACGATTTTGGAAATGCCATGACGGGGTTGCGCTACGGTGCTGTTCCCGAGGATGCGGACATCAGCGTCGCCGGGCGCCCGATCCCGCGCGCGGAAACATTTTCCGATGTTCCCGAAGGGGCGCCTTTCTGTTATGAAAATTCCAATGGCTTGCTGGAAATTGCCGTAAACCGGGGCCGGGCGGACGGTTTGGCGGAAATAACGCTCGGGCGTCAGGTAGCCGTCAGCAAATAGTGATACTCAACACATCCTTCCGGGTTGATTCAGGGTATAAGGGATATCACTATATCTTTCGGCAGGGGGTGTTTGCAGCGGGTTGCCCCTGGCGGTGCTCTTGCGCCGGGTGAGTGGGCGCAGGGAATCGCCTTAAAAAAGATTTGAGTACGGGGGAAAGAAACGGGTGGAATGTCGCTGAAAATAAAATTCTGGGGGGTCCGCGGGAGCATTGCCTGCCCGACGTCCGATCATATGAAATACGGCGGCAATACCAGCTGTATCGAAGTGCGGGCCGGCGATCGTTGTTTCGTGCTGGATGCGGGAACGGGAATCCGCAGTTTCGGCGACTCCCTTATGAAGAGCGGATCGTCCGTTTCACACATTCTGTTCACCCACACCCATTGGGACCATATCAACGGTTTCCCGTTTTTCGCTCCGGCCTATATTCCAGGAAACGCCATCACCATCATGGCAGGCCACCTGGGCGACGAAGACGGCATCCAGGACGTCCTGTCGACCCAGATGCACAACCCGGTGTTTCCCGTCCCCCTTGATGCCATGCAGGCGGACCTGAGGTATCACGATTTCGAGGCCGGCGAAGATATCAAGATTTTTGACGACGTCAGGATTTCGACGGCGCGGCTCAACCACCCCAACGGGGCGACGGGCTACCGCATCGAATACGAAGGAAAATCGGTCGTCTACGTTACCGACACGGAACATATACCGGGCGAGATGGACCAGAACATTCTCGGCCTGATAGAAGGCGCCGATTTCGTAATTTACGACAGCACCTATACGGAAAAGGAATTCCTCACCAAGATCGGCTGGGGGCATTCCACCTGGAACGAGGGAATGCGCCTTTGCCGGGAAGCCAATGCCAAAAAGCTCGGCATCTTCCACCATGAGCCGTCCCATGATGACGATTTCATGGACAAGCTGGCTGAGGAGGCGAAAGCCGCCTGGGACGGTAACATGGTTTGCCGGGAAGGCATGGAGATGGAATTCTAATTTTCCTACTTCTTCTGTTCCAGAGGCGGAAGCGCCTGTGTCCCTCCGGACTCGGCGGCCTTCTTTTCCAGTTCCATTTCTTCCCGCTTCGCCAAGACTTCCTCGTAAGCCTTCTTTTTCGCCAGGGACATGGGGTAAACACGAATGCCAGTGCGCCGGTTGGCGGACTTATTTTCGGGAATCGGCGAGCCGTCAGGTGCATAGTTGGGCGCCTTCGGTTTGGTATCGGCATAGCCGGTCGCCCGCATGCGGGTGGCGTCGAAACCCTGGGAGATGAGAAAGCGGATGATCCCGGTGGCGCGGGACGCCGACAGTTCCCAGTTGGAGGGATAACGCGGCGTGCTGATCGGGTCGTCGTCCGTATGGCCTTCGATTTCGATGGTGTAGAACAGGTAGCGGGGCGCCAGCAGGGTTTGCGACATTTTTTCCAGCACGGGAAGGGCTTCTTCGCGGATATCCGCGGACCCGGGCTTGTAGAAAGCCTTGCTGGCAAGTTCGATGACGATGCCCTTGTCGTCGGTTTCGACCTTGACCACCTGGTCGGCCTGCATGTTGAAGACCACGTCATTGACGTCGATCCGCAAAAGCTGGATCGGGCTGGTGGATTCCCGACCGGTCAGGTTTTCCTTGATGGCGGCTGCGGCTTCTTCGAAGGCCGGGATGTCGTATTCGGCAAACGTCAGCAACATGACGAAAAAGGCCATCAGCAGGGTAATGGCGTCGGCGTAGGTGATCAGCCAGTCTTCTTTTTGTTCCTTTTCCTCGATGGGTTTCGGCGCGGCCATGGGTTTAAGTCCGTTGCCGGGAAACGCAGACGGGGCGGGCGGTCAGCCGGGTCATCGCTTCATCTTGTCGATGTTGAAGTGAATGGCCGGGTCCAGGTAGCTGTTCATCTTGTCCTGGATGAAACGTGGGCTTTTCTTGTCGGCCAGCATGGCCAGACCCTCGGTCACAAGATAGTTGCGGAAGCGGACGATCTGTTCGCGCTGCATAATCTTGGTCGCCGCCGGCAGGAAGATGATGCGGGCGAACAACACGCCGTAAAGCGTCGTGCACAAGGCCACGGCGAGGCCCTGGCCCAATGAGGAGGGATCGCCGCCCATGCTGTCGAGCATGATGATCAGACCCACCAGGGTGCCGATCATGCCGAACGCCGGGGCTGCCGCGCCCATGTTCTGCAGGATGCCCACCTGAACCGTGTTGCGGCCGAAGCTGGTTTCGGTGGTCGTGGTCATGATGTCGCGGACCTCATCGCCGGTATAACCGCTGATGACCATATCGACACCGAACTTCAGGAACTTGTCGCCCCGTACGGCTTTTTTGGCTTCCGCCTCAAGGGCCGGGATGCCGCTTTTCTGAATCGTATAGGCCCACTTGATGATGCGTCCGACCTCGTTTTTCAGCACGTCGCGGCCGATGCCGGACGACAGCATGATCTTGCCGATCAGCTTGAAGGACAAAATGACATACCGGGGTTCGTACGATATGAAGGCAGACGCAAATGTCCCGCCCGCCACCATGATCAGGCTGGAGGCGCTGACAAATATCATATAGTTGTCTGTCGCGGTGACAACGGCGCTCAAAAACAGGCCCATGGCCCCGAAAAAACCGATCACCGTCGCGATTGACATGCCTTCCCCTGTATTCCGAGCAATATGAACAGCGGTCTTGAATGCCGCTTCGAACGTTTCCCCCCCAAGGGGCTCCTAAACCTTATACAAAAACCTTACTTCTAAAACCTTAAAAAAATAAACACCCTAATAAAATCAACGATTTACTTTTTTATCTTCCAGGCGCTTTGAAATATCCCATCAGCATCACGCAGGCCAGAGCCGTTAGCGTTCGCGGAACGCTTCGTGGCGCAGTTTGAGCACCGGTTTGATAAGATAATCCATGACCGATTTTTTGCCCGTATGGATGTCGACCGTGGCCTGCATACCCGGCACGATCGGCAGCGATCCTTCCTCGCGGCCAAGGTAATTCTTGCTAGTCTGCACGACGACGCGGAAATAGGGCTGGCCGTTTTCGTCCATGGAGGTATCGGGCGCAACCTGGATCACCGTTCCCTCCAGCCCGCCGTAACGGGCGAAATCATAGGTCGAGATCTTCACCGTGGCTTTTTGTCCTTCCGAGACATAGCCCCGGTCGGTCGGGTTAAGCCGCGATTGCACGACCAGGTTTTCCCCCGTCGGCACGATTTCCAATATCGGCTCGCCCGGTTTGATAACGCCGCCGATGGTGTTAAAGCGGAGGTTTTTGACGACACCGGAGACGGGACTTTTAATTTCGGCGCGAAAGCCCTGCTCCGTGGCCCTGATAAGCACTTCGCGGATTCGGGCGATTTCCTGTTCGGTTTTCCCCAGTTCCTCGCGGGCTTCGCGGCGGAAACGGATCTGGGCTTCCCGCAGGCGCTGTTTTGCTTCCTCGACGGCGGCCCGGACTTTTGGAATGGACGGTTTCAGGCTTTGCATCTCACCGTCCAGGCTTTCCACTTCGGCCTCCAACTCCAGATGCGTCATTTTCGCGGTAAGACCTTCGGTCAACAGGGACGCCGACATCTTCAGGCGTTCCCTGGCCAGTTTGTAGTTTCGATTGACGGCCTTTTGCCGGGCTGTCAGTTCCTGGACTTCCAGTTCCCGCTGTTTGACCTGTTCCTTGAGGACATTGAGCGTCGAAACCAGTTCCCGGGCGCGGGCATCAAAAGCCTGGCGCTGGGAGGCGGCCAGGGTTGGCCGTTTGGCGGCGATTTCTGGAGGGAAAACCAATTTTTTGCCTTCGGCCTCGGCTAGTAGGCGGCTGCGGACGAGGTGTTGGCTGTCCAGGCGCACGCTCAACTCTTCCTTGTTGGTTCCGGTGGAGGACTGGTCCAACTGGATCAGGGTATCGCCGGCCTTGACGGTGTCGCCTTCGGTTACGAACAGTCGCTCGACGATGCCGCCCTCGAGATGCTGGATAACCCGGACTTTTCCTTGCGGCACGACTTCGCCAATGGAAACCGCGACTTCGTCCAGTTCGGCGAAAAAGGCCCAGGTGACCAGCAGCGACAGCATGATCATGACCGGCCAGGCAAAGACCCGCCAGGACGGCATCGGGTGACTTTGCAAAAGATCGTCCAGGCGTTCGTTGCCGGTGGTTTCGGTGATCGCGGACATTATTTCTGCCTCGCGGGTTGTCCAGGCTGGGGCGCCCTGGCTGCGTCAATCAGGTCGGCATACGGATCGTCAGATGGCGATGGTTGGGGTACGGGAGCAGGGGCTTCCGCCGGCGCGGCATTTGCGTCGTCCTTGAGCCGGAACATGTTACCGCCGGGAACGCTTGGATCGGCGGTGGGCGGTTTGGCCGACAGGGGGTTCGGGGCTGCGCGCTTGGGAGCAACCGCCGCGGGCGGGGGGGGCGGGGCAATGGCCGGTCCCGGGCGGCGGGGGGGGGGCGCGGCGCGCGCGGGTGCGGGGTCGGGGGGAGGGGTGGGGGGCCGGGGCCGGGCCCGGGTTGCGGGGCGGGCCCGGGCGGG
>JACNJX010000120.1 GCA_014382345.1 Alphaproteobacteria bacterium | reverse complement strand
TTCAAGGCGGTGCGGTCGGGTTTCTGGGCTATGAACTTGGCTCCAGGCTGGATACCCTGCCCAGCCCAAAAGCCGGATTCGAGATCCCCGATATGGTGTTGGGCCTGTACGATACGGTCGCCGCCTTCGATACCCTGACGGGCCGCGCCTGGGTCATCGCCCATGATGTTCCGGACTCAGGGCAAAAAAACGCACGCCCACCCAAGGCCAAAAGAGCACAGGTCCTGGCCGGACGGATCACCGATGCGCCGCTACCCGGGCCCGTCGACTGGTCCACCATCGGCCATTGGACGGCGGACCTCAGCCGCGCCGAATACGAGGCCATGGTGGCGCGCGCCATCGACTACATCCATGCCGGTGATATTTTTCAGGCCAACGTGACCCATCGCCTGCTGGCGGACCTGCCCGAAAACCTGTCCCCCTTCATGCTGTACCGCAGGCTCCGGGCGTTGTCGCCGGCGCCTTTCGGGGCTTATCTGGGTGCGGGCGATACGGCCATCGTGTCCGCGTCGCCGGAACGTTTTCTCAGCCTCGACGCCGAAGGTTATGCCGTCACCCGACCCATCAAGGGCACCCGCCCGCGCGGCCGTACGCCGGACGAAGACGAAGCGCTGGCGAGAGCGCTCCTCGACAGCGAAAAGGATCAGGCGGAAAACCTGATGATTGTCGATCTTCTGCGCAACGATCTCAGCCGTGTTTGCCGTTTGGGCAGCGTCGGCGTCACCGAACTGGCCGGCCTGGAAAGTTTCGCCAACGTGCATCATCTGGTGTCCGAAGTCCGGGGCACCCTGTTCCCCAACCTGGGCCCTGTAGATCTGCTGAAGGCGACATTCCCGGGTGGCTCCATCACCGGCGCGCCGAAAATCCGGGCCATGGAAATCATTCACGAACTGGAACCCGTGCGGCGCGGCCCCTATTGCGGCGCCATCGCCTGGATCGGTTTCGACGGGGCCATGGATTCCTCCATCATTATCCGCACCCTGGTGGTCAAGCACGGCCGGGTCGCGGCCCAGGCCGGCGGCGGCATCGTCGCCGATTCCGATCCGGCGGCGGAATTCGATGAAACCATGGACAAGGCATGGCCGCTGCTGCAAAGCCTCGATCCCGGAGACCTGGCCCGAGAACGGGTGGGAGAAACGGTGCGGTGAAGGTGTTTCTCAATGACCGGCTGATGGACGCCTCCGGGGCAAGGCAAGCGGCGGCCATCGATCCCACGGATCGGGGGCTGACGCTCGGCGACGGCGTCTTCGAAACCATGGCGGTGCGGGGCGGGCAGATCCCCAGGGCGGACGCCCATCTGGCCCGGCTTGGCCGCGGCGCGAGCGTTCTCGGCATTGAACTGCCGATGGCCGGCGAAGACCTGCTCGAGGCTTTGAAGAGCGTCATCGCAGCCAACGCCATTTCTGACGGCGCGGTGCGCCTGACGTGTACGCGGGGGCCGGGGCCGCGCGGACTATTGCCGCCACAAACGCCTTCGCCCAGCTTGATTATCACAGGGGCGGGAACCCCCCTGGGCCTCGGCGAGCCGGTGTCGGCCATCATCGCCACGGAAACCCGGCGCAACGAACATTCCCCCCTGAGCCGTATCAAAAGCCTCAACTATCTGGACAATGTCCTGGCCCTCGGGGAGGCCGTGGCCAAAGGCGCGGACGACGCTTTGATGCTGAATGGCGCCGGAAATCTGGCGTGTGCCACGTCGGCCAATGTGTTCGCGGTCATCGGCGGAAACCTGGTGACGCCGCCCGTACAAGACGGCTGCCTGGACGGGGTCCTGCGGGCAGACGTGCTGGGCGCGTTGGGCGGGGAAGAGCGCACACTGGCTCCCGGCGATCTGGCCGGGGCGTCGGAAGCCTTTCTCACCAACTGCTTTTCCGTCCGCCCCCTGATAATGGTGGACGGACAACAGATCGGAAACGGCAAGCCGGGACCGATAACCGGACGAGCGCAAAAAAGGGTTTAAACCGAACCCATCACCCGGACACGGTCACGCAGAACGTTGGCTTCCAGTTCTTTCGCTTCCAGGCGGGATTCCATAACGTCGCGCTGGGACAGAATATCCAGAAGGGCGCCGTCTTTCATCACAGGCAAGTGGCGGATATGACGCCGCATCATGATCTTGATGACGTCCTTGATGGAATCCGAAGGTTTGCAAGTGGCGACATCGGTGGTCATCAGGTCGCTGACCTTGAGATTGACGCAGCCCGAGCCGTTTTCGGCCAGACCACGGACGACATCGCGTTCGGAAATAATGCCGACCAGTTTGCGCTGGGCGTCATGCACCGGCAGGGCGCCGATCTTGTTCGTAGTCAGAATTCCAGCCACCGTCTCCACCGTATCTTCGGGGCGGCAGGTAATGGGCGGACCTTCGTGGTCCTTGAGGATGCTTTCAACATTCATGGTTTTTTGCCTCGGTTGCAGGGACGGCGCAACGACCGTTCCGTAAAGCCTCAAAAAATATTCCGTTTTGTTGCGACAAGACTAGAGAAAAGGCGGGTCGGTTGGCAACCTACCCCGGTATAGGGCGCACCTACCCGAACAGGCAGCTTCGCTAAAAATCCTTACATTTCGAGAGAGTTAGCGTCGAAGATCCAGCGAGAAAATCAGATAAAAATAACGCTGCCGTCCTTCGAGGTATCATGCAGGAAGGTAACCGCGCCGCCTTCGGTGAGCGGGATATCGTCGCGGAGCGGGTGTCCTTCCAGCCCTTCGGCCCTGAGCCCCATCTCACAGACCATGAAGGTGACATCGAGCTGAACGCACGATTGCAGCAGTTCCTCGAAGGTGGCGACGTTCATGGCCTTGAAGTCGTCGTCCCTGTCGCCGCCATTGGCGGCTTCTCCTGCCTTGTCATCTTCGCTTAAGCGCATGGCCCGCCAGGCCGGGTTGCCGTCGCTGTCGTGGCGTTTCAGGGCATGGCAGGCTCCCATGGTGAAAAACAGCGTCACCGGACGGCTCACGGCGGCCGCCGCGGCGGCCAGGACCAGGGCGTAATGCACTTTGTCGTAATGCCCGGAATAGACAACGATGGACAGCTTATCGAGAGGGGCTGTGGTTTCGCTCACGCCGTCAGGCTCCCTTGCTCGTCGAGGCATCCGTCGAGGCCGGTAATGGTTGGGGTTTCCCCGCACAGCGAGCAGGCCGGATCGGGGCGTACGCTGATTTTTCGGAACGTGGCGCCGAGCCCGTCACAGATCAGCAGCGATCCGGACAGGCTTTCGCCGATGCCAAGCAGTTCCTTCACCACCTCCGTGGCTTGGAGTGACCCCGCCATGCCGCACATGGCACCCAGAACCCCGGCTTCGGCGCAGGTGGGGATTTGTCCTTCCGGCGGGGGGGCCGGGAAAATGCAGCGGTAGCACGGCCCGTGGCCGCCGTCTTTATCCGTCTCATGGGCTTTGAAGGTATAGACCTGCGCGTCAAACCGCAGGATCGCCGCCGAGACCAGCGTCTTTTTCGCCAGATAGCACGCATCGTTGACGAGAAACCGGGTGGCGAAGTTATCAGAGCCATCGGCAACTACGTCATATTGTGAAATCAGTTCCAACGCATTGTCCGGGCGTATGCGTTCCTTGTGGGTGACGACGGAGACATCCGGGTTGATGGCGGCGATGGTTTTTGCAGCACTCTCCACTTTGGCCATGCCGACGGAATGGGTGGAATGGACGATCTGGCGTTGCAGGTTGGACAGGTCGACGACGTCGTCATCGACGATGCCCAGCGTGCCGACACCGGCGGCGGCGAGATACAAAAGCACCGGGGAGCCCAGCCCGCCGGCGCCAATCACCAGCACTTTGGAATTCAACAGCTTTTCCTGACCGATGCCGCCGACTTCCGGCAGCAGGATGTGCCGGGCGTAGCGGTTGATCTGGTCTTCGTTGAAGTTCACGGCCTAAGCCGTTTACTCTAGGCCGTCGAACATGGCCGTCGACAGATAACGGTCGGCAAAATCGGGCAGCACGGTGACGATGGTCTTGCCCTCCATGCCGCTCCGCGTGCCCAGCTCCAGGGCGGCGGCGATCGCCGCGCCGGACGAAATGCCGACCGCCAGGCCTTCTGTCCGGGCCGCCTTGCGGGCCATGGCGAAGGCGGTTTCGTTGCCGATCTTGAGAATGTCATCAATCAGTCCGGTGTCCAGGATTCCCGGCACGAAACCCGCGCCGATGCCCTGAATCTTATGCGGCCCCGGCGTCCCGCCAGACAGGATCGGGCTGTCTTCGGGTTCAACGGCGACGATTTTGATATCCGCCTTGCGGTCTTTCAAAACCTGGGCGCAGCCGGTGAGCGTCCCGCCGGTGCCGACGCCGGACACCAGATAATCTATGTCGCCGCCGGTGTCGGCCCAGATTTCTTCCGCTGTCGTGCGGCGGTGAATGTCCGGGTTGGCGGGGTTTTCGAACTGTTGCAGCATGATCGCGCCGTCCGTCGCCTGGGTCAGCTCCTCGGCCTTGGCAATGGCGCCCTTCATGCCCATTTCAGCCGGTGTCAGCTCCAGTTCCGCGCCCAGCAGCAGCAACATCTTGCGCCGTTCCACGGACATACTTTCCGGCATTGTCAGGACCAGCCGATAGCCCTTGGCGGCGGCGACAAAAGCCAGCGCAATGCCGGTGTTGCCGGAGGTTGGCTCGATGATCGTCGCGCCGGGCTGGAGGCTGCCGTCTTTCTCGGCCGCCTCGATCATGGCGAAGCCCAGGCGATCCTTGACGGAGCCCAGCGGGTTGAAAAACTCACACTTACCGATGATCTTGGCCTTGACCCCTTCGTCTCGGGCCAGCTTGTCCAGCCGCACCAGGGGTGTCGCCCCGATGGTATCAACGATGGTGTCGTAAACGCGCCCGCGAAAGAGTTTGGCAGCGGACAAGGTGTCGGTCGTATCGTTCATGACTGGGGCGTCCTTTTTATGAAAAGTTTTAGATTGTGAAATCCAGATTTTGGCGGCCTTCGCTGACGATGCCGGCGATTTCGGCGCGGTCGCACAGGTCGTCCACGGTCATAGAGTCCAGGCGTTCCATCAGGTCGCCCTGCAGTTCCAGCCACAAGGGGCGGACCACTTTGTGACCCAGCGCCGAGCCGGGGGCCTCCTCGATTTTGTAGGAGTTGGCCTCCATGCCACGAACGACCTGGACGATGTCGGCGATGGAAATGCGCCGGCGTTCGCGGGCAAGGCGATAGCCGCCGCGCGGGCCACGGACGCCAATCAGGATGCCCTTGCGGACCAGATTCTGAAGTGCTTGTTCCAGATAGCGCCGGGGAATGCCCTGGCGGCGGGTGATTTCCCGGCTTTGTACCGGCGCGGATCCTGAATGGTAGGCGATGTCGAGCACGGCCTCGATGGCGAACAGCATTTTTTTGGACAGGCGAAGCATGGCGTCAGTTCCCCCTGCCCGTATTCGTTACCGTCCCGGTGGACCCGAAGCCGCCGGCGCCGCGCCCGGAATCGTCCAGCGTTTCCACTTCGACCCAGACCGGGCGGTTAACCGGAGCTATGACCATCTGGGCAATGCGCATACCCCGGGTCACAACAAAGTCTTCATCTCCATGATTGATCAGCACGACGCAGATTTCCCCCCGGTAATCGGCGTCGATGGTGCCGGGGCTGTTGAGGACGGTGACCCCGTTCTTGACCGCCAGCCCTGACCGGGGGCGGATTTGCGCCTCAAACCCGTCTGGCAACTGGATGGCAATGCCGGTGGGGATCATGGCCCGTCCGCCGGGGTTCAGGGCCACAGGATCTTCCAGCGCCGCCACTAGGTCGGCGCCGGCGCTGTGTTCCGTCGCCATGGCCGGAAGGTCGATGCCAGCCCCGTGAGGCAGGCGCATAACGGAGATGCGGACGTCTCGGGCGGTGTCGGCGGTCACGTCTGAATCCATGTCCGTAAACCCTTAAGCCGTCACGGCCAGGGTCTCGGCGACCCGGTCGGCAAGACGTCTGGCGACATCGGTCTTGGACTGGCGAGGCCAGTCCTCGATGCCGTTTTGCGTAATCAGGTGGACCGTATTGGCGTCGCCGGCGAAGGTGCCGGTTTCCGGCGAGACATCGTTGGCGACGATCCAGTCGCAGCCCTTTCGGGTGCGCTTGGCTTTGGCGTTTTCCAGAATATCGTCGGTTTCGGCGGCGAAGCCGATCACCAGCCGGGGGCGGAGATTTCCGGGCGCGCTCAAGGTTGCCAGAATATCCGGGTTTTCGACCAGCGCCAGGCCGGGCGGCGTGGCGCCAGGGGCTTTTTTGATTTTGCCGTCTTCGGCGTGTTCGGGCCGCCAGTCGGATACGGCTGCGGCCAGCACGGCGACGTCCACGGGCAGGGCATTGGTGCAGGCGTCCAGCATCTGGACCGCGCTTTCGACATGGACAACATCAACACCGGCCGGGTCGGGCTGTCCGGTCGGGCCAGACACTAGGGTGGTCGCCGAGCCCAACCGGGCCAGGGCGGCGGCGATGGCATGGCCTTGCTTGCCCGAGGACCGGTTAGCGAGATAGCGCACAGGGTCAATGGCCTCATGGGTTGGGCCGCTGGTGACCAGGGCGCGGGTGCCGTCAAGCGGCAAGCCCCGGCGGAAGAAGCCCTCCAGCGCCGCGGTGATCTGTTCCGGTTCGGACATGCGGCCCAGGCCCCACTCGCCACAGGCCATGTCGCCTTCTTCGGGGCCGATGAACCCGATGCCGCGTTTCGACAGAACCTCGATATTACTTCGGGTTGCCGGGTTCTCCCACATTTGTACGTTCATGGCGGGCGCGCACAGCACCGGCTTGTCGGTCGCGAGGAGCGCCGTGCTGGCAAGGTCGTCGGCGATCCCGGACGCCATTTTCGCCAGCAGATTGGCCGTCGCGGGAGCGACCAGCACCACGTCGGCTTCGCGCGACAGCCTGATATGGCCCATCTCCGCTTCGTCGGTGAGGGAAAACAGGTCTTCATAGACCTTGTCCTCACTGACCGCGCCGAGCGCCAAGGGGGTTACGAATTCAGCCCCGCCGCGCGTCAGAATGCAGCGTACGTCAGCCCCCCGCTTGCGCAGACTACGAACAAGGTCGGGGCACTTGTAAGCCGCGATACCACCCGAAACGATCAGAAGAATTTTTTTCCCCTGGAGCATTTACCTGCAAATCCTGTGGAGTAAGTTTTATTTAACGGAAAAATAATGTGATTAATTTAGTTGGGCATAACCTTTTGCGCAAGGGCCTTTATGAATTGCGGTTTTCCATAGCGTGGCGGAACTTGGATTTAGGACTCAGACAATGGCGATGGCGAGGACGGCGCCGGCCAGTACTGCCAAGGCCAGCCAGAAGGCCGTTCCGGCCCTTTCGCCCCCGCCCTGCCCCCTCAGCGCCTCGACGCTTTCCGGATGCAGGCGGATGCGGCCTTGCGACAGAAGGGCCGCGCCTTCCTCCATGTCGCTGACCACCTTGGGCAGCCGGTCCACGGCTCGGGCGATGCCATCTACGGCATCGCGAATGCGGGCTTCGGGGCCAAGGGTTTCCATCATCCATTCCTCAATCAGCGGCCTGGCCAGGAACCACATGTTGGCGTCCGGTGCCAGCCGGCGTCCGGTGCCTTCGGCGACCAGCATGGTTTTCTGCAGCAGCAAAAGCTGTGGCTGGGCTTCCATCTGGAAGGTTTCGGTGATCTGGAACAATTGCCCAAGCAGGCGGGCGATGGAAATTTCGTTCTGCGGCCGGTCCAAAATCGGCTCGGCGATCGACCGGCAGGCCTGGGTAAAGGCATCGACGGAGCGGTTCGCAGGGACCCAACCGGCTTCGAAATGAATTTCCGCGGCGCGCCGGTAGTTGCGGGTCAGAAACGCCAGCAGCATTTCGCCCAGCCAGCGCCGGGTTTTCAAATTGAGCCGCCCCATGATGCCGAAATCGACAGCACCGATGGCGCCCGTATCCATCACGAACAGGTTGCCGGGATGAACGTCGGCATGGAAAAAGCCGTCCCGGA
>JACNJX010000059.1 GCA_014382345.1 Alphaproteobacteria bacterium | reverse complement strand
CCGGGGATATGGCCTTCGTCGTCTGCTCCCGGCGTCGGGTCGCGCCGCCACAGGCGGTTGCCGTTGCTGATATCGTAGGCGCTGACCACGGAGAGGGCGTCGATGGCGAAAACGCGGCCATCGGCAATGATCGGCGAGGCGGCCAGGCGTTCTTCCCCGTCCACGCCATCGCCGATGTCCACGGACCAGGCCTCACGGATGGTTTCGGGCGCCAGCATATGGTGCATGGCGTGGTTGGCATAGCCCCCGGCCTGGGGCCAGTCGGCATTGGGTTCGGGTGCGGGCAGGAGAATCTGTACGTTGGCCAGTTTCGGGTCGGGGCTCAGCGTGCGTTGGTGCAGCAACACGGAAATTCGGTCACCGGGCAGCGGTGGTTCCGGCGGATGGAAAAAATTCCCCACCGTGTCGCACCCGCCCAGCAGCGCCACAGCGGCAAGCGTCAGAAAAGCGAAAACCGGGACGGGTTTTCCGGAGCGGGCCGGTGCGGGTTCCCCGGTTCGGGATAATGTGGTCGGTCGGCGTTTCATCATCGGGTCAATTCGGTTCAATCGGGAATCACTTTAAGACAATCACTTTGGGACAATCATTGGCCCAGAATGGATAGCATTTCCTGCGCTCTGGCGCGAATACCTTGCGGCGTTTTAGCATCATCGCTCAAGGCCTTGAACAGGGTTTTGGCCTTGGCCTTGTCGCCGTTTTTATGGGCGATCATGGCGGAAATCTCCCGTGCACTGAAGCGCCACGGGCTGGCGTCGGCGTCCAGGGGGGCCAGTCTTTTCTGCATGGCGGCAAGATCGGCGTCTGCGATATTGATCTCCACCAGGGCACCCAGAATCACCGCCATGTCCCGGTACAGCGAATCGACCCCGCCGTCGCCGGAAATATCCCGGTAGGTCTGGGCCGCCCCACCGGCGTCGCCCTTTTGCGCCAGCAAACGCGCCTGATTGAAGCGCGCCAGCACCTTGTATCCGCCGGTACCGCCGGTGGCGATATCGGAAAAGGCCTTGTAGGCGTCTTCGGTTTTTTTGCCGGAGGCGAGGTTCATGGCCGCCTGAAAGCTTTCGCCCGAGGCTTGGCGGGAACTTATGTCGTAATGACGCCAGCCCTGATACCCGCCGACGCCGAGCACGATGGCGAGAACCACGCTGATGAGGTACCTGCCGTAAGCCTGCCATAGCTGGTGGGCGCGATCCTGGCGCAGTTCGTCGTCGATTTCCTCGAACAGGATGTCGTCTTCGGTTCTTTCGGCCACTTGGCTGCTCCGTATAGGGCGTGTTTCCAGCAATCAGGAGGCTAAAATAGTCTCCCAGGAGCGGGAAGGCAAACGCCGGGTAAAGGGAATTTCCCGCTTATTCGGAGTCCGAGCGCCACTTGATGGAACAGCCCATGCTGGGGATCTGTTCGGCCGGGCCCTGGCCGGTTTCGGCGACTTGTTTCATGGCTTCGAACAGGTCGCGCCGCGCATCAATGGGCGCTGCTTCCTTGCGAGATGCATCCAGCCGGCCCCGGTATTGCAGTTCCAGGTCGGCGTTAAAACCGAAGAAGTCTGGTGTGCACACGGCCTCGTAGGCCTTGGCGACGGCTTGCGTTTCGTCGAAGACGTAAGGAAAGGTGAAGCCCTGTTGCAGGGCCACGGCTTTCATGTTGTCAAAGGAGTCTTCGGCGTATTCGGCGGGGTCGTTGGACATGATGGCGATGACGCCGATGCCTAAATCCTGAAGCGCCTTAACATCGCGCACCAACCGGTCGTGGACCGCCTTCACGTAGGGGCAGTGGTTGCAGATGAACATCACCAGCGTGCCACGGAGTCCCCGGATGTCGTCCAGCGCGTAGGTTTTTCCGTCGGTTCCGGACAGGTGGAAGTCCGGCGCTTTCCAGCCGAAATCACAGATCGGTGTTTTCAGTGAAACCATGTCGCTCGCCCTTTCGGTTTTCTCAAATGTTTTCAGCCGTCTGCATAGCGGAAGTGGCCCGTCCGTTCAACCTTGCCGGCAGACAGCAATTAACGTGTCTTTAACCTCACAGAGGCATGATAGACTGGTTTGAAAAGGGAGCAGACCATGCGAACACTTGCCGTTCTCGCCTGTCTTGCGGTTCTCGGTGGATGCAGCTTCGTGCCGGGGTATGCCCAGGTGCAAGGCGCGTTCGTGGTCGGTTCCGACAAGACCATGGAAGACCATGTGCTGTCGCTGGCCAGCGGCAAGAACTGTTCCATCGTCCGCAAGGAAAAGGGTTTGACCTACTGCGAAGAAGACGAGCTCAAAATCAAACAGAACCTCTATTGTTACAAGACCCTGGCCAATGTGACCTGCTATGACCGCCCGGATACCAATCCCGGCCGCAAGCGGGTCGATCTCAACGATCACAACCAGGCCAAATAAGGTATCCGCAAAACCTTATCCGGTCGAATTAGGACTCCCGCCCCGAACCGGCGGAGACTAAAACAATACCCATGAGGATGTTTCTTATCTTGTTCGCCACAGGCACGCTCGGCCTGTCCGGGTTTGCGGCGTGGTTCTTTTTCGGCGGTCCCGATGAAGACCCCGCGCGTAAGTACCAAGCCGCCCTGGTGGCGAAGATTTCCGAAACCCGCACCCTTGCCGAAACCGGCAACGTGAAGGCGCAATACGCGTTGGCCGGACTGTACCATCGGGGCGAATACGGCACCCGCGATCTGGCCCAGGCCTTCGAGTGGTATTCGAAGGCCGCCGCCAAAGGCCATGCGGGGTCTCAGTACAACCTGGGCCGCATGTATGCCCGTGGCGAACACAAGCGCCAGGACTATTTCCGGGCCTCCGAATGGTACCGGCTGGCGGCCAACCTGGGCCGCCATGCGGATGCCAGGTTCGCGCTGGGCGACTTGTATTTCCGGGGCCGGGGCGTTGCCCAAAACTATGCCGATGCGCTGTCCTGGTACAAAAAAGCCGCCGAGCAGGGGCATGCCATCGCCCAGTACCGACTCGGCGTCATGTATACCGAAGGCTGGGCCGGCGGTTTCGACGCGGTCAGGGCCTATAAATGGTTTTCCTTGGCGCTTCGCGGGCTCGAGCAAATTGCCGCCTTCGATGCCACCCTGGACCCAAAGGCCGGGCTGGATCATGTCGCGTCGAAGATGAACGAAAACCAGATCAGGCGGGCCAGACAGGCGGTCGAAGACTGGCTTGAAAAACGTTGAATTAAGGCGTCAGTCAGATATTGACCACCCGGCGTCTCTAACGCAAAGTCGTGTCCCATGAGTACATCCATAAAAGCTATTTCCTTCGACCTGTGGGACACCCTGGTCGATGATGATTCCGACGAACCCAAACGTCAGGCCCTGGGTCTGCGCCCCAAACCCGACGAACGCCGCTACCTGTTGTGGGAGGCCCTGAACCGGCATGAGGCTATCGACCCGGAGACGGTCAACGCCGCCTTTGATGCCGCCGACGCCGCCTTCAACAAGGCCTGGAAGGGCTATTCCATTACCTGGAAGGTTTCTGAGCGCCTGGCCAAGGCGCTGTCGGAACTGGGCCGCACCCTGCCTGGGGATGATCTGGCGAAGCTGGCCGACGATCTAGGCCGCATGGAGGTCGATATTCCGCCCAACCTGGTCGACGGCGTCGTGGAAGCGCTGGAAGAACTTTCCGGGCGCTACAAGCTGTGCATCGTATCGGACGCCATCGTCACGCCGGGCCAAGGATTGCGCCGGATGCTCGATGGCCACGGTTTGCTGAAATATTTTCAGGCCTTCGCCTTTTCCGACGAGGTCGGGCGCTCGAAACCACACGCCGACATATTCAACACCGTGGCCGATGAACTGGGCGTGGAACTGTATCAAATGGTGCATATCGGCGACCGCGACCACAACGACATCAAGGGGCCGCACGCACTGGGCATGAAGGCCGTTCTGTTCACGGCGACGCGCGACGGGGATCGTGATGAGACAACCGCGGACGCCATTTGTGAACGCTATGCCGACCTTCCCGGAATTATCGAAGGGCTGGACGGGTGAGCCGAGCGCCGAAATTTCTGGTTATCGACGGCTACACCAAGTCGGCCCGCGACGAGTTGGCCGCCGGTGGCGCCGCCGTTGCAGGCGTTTTGTATGCCGAGATGCTGAAGCAGGCCTCAAAGGGCTCTGAGTGCGACATCGTTTACCCCAGCGATCCGGACGCCGCGTTGCCGGCCGGACAGGCGCTGGAAGGCTACGACGGCATTGCCTGGACCGGGTGCAGCCTGACCGTGTTCCACGACATTCCGGAAGTCCGTGCCCAGATAGACTTCGCCCGCGCCTGTTTCGAGGCCGGGGTGCCCGCTTTCGGAAGCTGCTGGGCGGCGCAGGTCGCCGTCGTCGCGGCAGGCGGCAAATGTGACGCCAATCCCAATGGCCGCGAAATGGGCGTCGCCCGCAAGATCGCGCTCACCCCCGAAGGCCGCGCCCATCCGCTTTACGAAGGCAAGGCCGACGTGTTCGACGGCTTTATCAGCCACGATGATGAGATCACGGAATTGCCGCAAGGTGCGGTGCGCCTCGCGGGCAACCAGTTCACACACGTACAGTCCGTGTCGGTGGATTATTTGGGCGGCAAGTTCTGGGGCCTGCAATACCACCCGGAATATGATCTCCATGAGATGGCGCGACTGACCTGGTGCCGCATCGACAAGCTCACCCGCCTCGGTTTTTTTGCGGATCGCCAGGCCGGGGAGGAACACGTTGCCCTTTTGGAAGCGTTACATGAAGACCCTGCGCGCAAGGACCTGGCGTGGGTTTTGGGCGTCGACCGGGACGTCATGGACGAAGCCTATAGGCGCACCGAAGTCCGTAACTGGCTCAAGCATCTGGTGCTGCCGGTAATGGCGGAGCGGCGCTAGGGAATAGGGCTTAAAGCCCCTTCAGCCACTTGAGAATCTTCTTTTTGCCTTTGCTCGGGGTCGCCCTGTGGCCGCCGCCGATGACAACGTAAGCGTTGTTGGGGTGCTCCGGGGCGGATGAATAGGCGTACCCCTCGCCCCGGTCGGCTATGTTGTCGTCTTCGCCGACGATCCACATCAAAGGCGTGCCGGGTTTAAGATTTTTGGTATTAACCGGCATATTGGCCGGTCCTTCCGGGTCGAACCAGCTTTGGTAAATAGCGGCGGTCGAGAAGAAGGTCGAGGCTTTGCCCTGGTTGTAGTCCTTGAACTTGGCTTCGTCGTCGCCCTTGCCGGCGGCGATCATGGCGCGCGCGCGTTTGTAATCGAAACCTATGTTTTCCTGGAAACTTTCGATATCAATGATATGTCCGGGAGCGATGGCGAGGATGCCCGCGAGGCCGCCGCGCCGGGCGCCGTAGGCCAGCGCCGCGTTGGCGCCGATGGAGTGCCCGCCGACGACGATCTTTTTGGCGCCGTCGCTTTTCAGGTCTGCCACCGCCTCATCGATCTCGGCCATGGAGGCTTTATGAGTCTTGTCGAAGCCGCGCGAACGCGACCACGGCATGTCAGGAGCGACAACAAAAATCCCTTTGTTTTCAAGAAAGCTTTTGAGCTTGCCGATAGGGGAATTCGGCATGGCCGTGCCGCGCTTGCCATGCAGGAGGACAACGCCGATGTCGTCTCCGGCGATGGCGGGCAAGCCGGAAAAGGCAAACGCACTCAGCAGTATCAATAAAAAGCGGATTGTTCGCATAGGCCCTACCCCCAAACCAAGGCCGTCAGCCTAACCGGCCTTCCATGGCGGAATCAAGAATCATTCGCATTTCCGTTTCCCCCGCCGGGACCGGGTTGGTCGGGGCGGTCGGGTCTTTCGCCGCCATGCGGGAGATATCGTCCAGCCGGTCTTCGGCGATGCCGAGCTCGGCCGCCGTTTTCGGAATGTCGAATTCGTCGCGCAGGTCTAGTATCCAGTTCAGCACCGCCTCGAAAGACGGGTCTTCGAGGCCGATATAGCGGGCCAGAAGCTCCATCTTGTCTTCGATGGCGTGGCGGTTGAAGACCATCACATAGGGTGCAAACACGGCATTGGCGAGGCCGTGGTGGGTGTCGAACACCGCGCCGACGGGGTGGCTGAGGCTGTGGATGGCGCCCAGACCCTTCTGGAACGCCGTTGCGCCCATGGCGGCGGCGGCCATCATGTGGGCGCGGGCTTCCAGGTTCTGGCCGTCCTTGACCGCTGCCGGAAGCCATGCGTGGATCAGGCGCAGCCCTTCCAGCGCGATACCATCGGCCATGGGGTGATAACCATCGACGCAAAAAGCCTCCAGACAATGGGCCAGCGCATCCATGCCGGTGGCCGCCGTCAGGTGCGCAGGCAGCCCGGTGGCCAATTGCGGGTCGCAGACCACCAGTTCCGGCAGCATACGGGGATGGAACAGGATTTTTTTGGTTTCCGTACCTTCATCGATGACGACGGTGGCGCGGCCCACTTCGGAGCCGGTGCCCGACGTGGTCGGCACGGCGACGATGGGGGCTATGGCGTCTGTCTCGGCGCGTTTCCAGTTGTCGCCGACGTCCTCGAAGTCCCAGATCGGGCGCTTCTGTCCAGCCATGAAGGCGATGGTCTTGCCGGCGTCCATGGCGCTGCCGCCACCGAAGGCGATGACCCCGTCGTGGCCGCCTTCGTGAAACACGCGCAGCCCGTCGGAAATGTTCTGCCCCACCGGGTTCGGTTTAATGTCGGAAAACAACCCCGTCGGCATATCGCCGGTCATGTTGGCGGCAACGGCGTCGAGCACGATGTCGCGTTTGGCCAGTCCCGGATCGGTAACTAGCAGCGGCCTTGCCATGCCGAGGTTGCGGCAGCATTTGGCCAGTTCCTTGATGCGCCCGACGCCGAAACGCACGGACGTCGGGTAGTTCCAGTTGCCGGAAAGAGCCAGGGGGCTTGATGATGAGTCGGACATTCTAAGAAACTCTCGTTCTGAGATGAAAGGATTTGGGCCGCGTCAGGTGTTCATAGCCGACCGCCGACAGGGTGCAGCCGCGGCCTGAGTCTTTGACCCCGGTCCAGGCCAGGGCCGGGTCCAGGTAATCGCAACGGTTCTGGAACCAGGTGCCGGTGGCGACCTCGTTACCGATGCCGAGCGCCGCCTTATCGTCCGCCGTCCACACCGATGCAGTCAGCCCGAAGCGGCTGTCATTCATCAGGCGGATGGCCTGTTCGTCGGAATCCACCGCCATGATTCCGACCACGGGGCCGAAGCTTTCTTCCGTCATCACCGCCATGGTGTGGTCCACATCCACCAGCACTTGCGGCGCCAGATAAGGCGTGCCCGGCTGATCGGCGTCGAAGCCTGCGGGATCGATTAAAGCCCTGGCGCCGGCCTTGACGGCCTGGGCAGTCTGTTCGCGTACGAAGTCGGCGGCGGATGTCCGCACCATCGGCCCCAGGGTGGTCTCCGGATCGGTCGGATCTCCGAGTATGTAGTCGTTGACCAAGGCCTGGAAACCGTCGACGAAAGGCTCGAATAGGTCGCCGTGGACGTAGATGCGTTCGATGCCGCAGCACGACTGGCCGGAATTGAAAAACGCCCCGTCGACGAGGTTTTCGACGGCGAAGTTCAGATCCGCATCGGCCCGAACATAGGCCGGGTCCTTGCCGCCCAGTTCCAGCCCGACGCCGATGAAGCGTCCGGCGGCGGCGGCCTCGACCATGTCGCCGCCGGGAACGGACCCGGTGAAGGCGACGAAATCGACCTCTTCGGCTTTGATCACGCGTTCCGTCGCGGCGTGGCTCAGGTGCAGGCATTGGAAGACGCCGGACGGAAGCCCCGCCGCTTCGAAGGCTTCCGCGTAACGCTCCGCGACCAGCGGCGTCTGCGTCGAATGTTTCAGGATCACGGCGTTGCCCGCCATCAGGGCAGGGATAACCGAATTGACCGACGTCAGCCAGGGGTAGTTCCAAGGCGCGATGACGAACACAACGCCCAACGCCTCACGGCGGATAAAGCGGGTGAAACCGTCAATTTCGTCGGCGGGAATATCCCTGAGTGCATCCGGTGCGGCGGCAATCATGTGGCGCGCGCGTTCCTCGAAACCGCCGATTTCACCGGCGGCGTAGCGGATAGGGCGACCCATCTGCCAGGTGATTTCAGTGGCCAGTTGGTCTTTCAAGGCGGTGACGGTGTCAACCGCCTTCGAACAGATCAGCGCGCGTTCTTCGATCTGCACTTCGCGCCAGACTTCCTGGGCGCGGACGGCGGCGGTGAGGGCGGCGGCGACATTGGGTTCGCCCGCAAAAGAACGTTCCACGTAGACGCTCCCGTCCACGGGGGATACGGTTTTCAGAGTATCGGTCATAACGGGGCGGGTGGCCTTTTCGTCATCAAGGAGTCTCAATGGCATTCTGCGGCCCGTTATAACCTAATTAAAGCCCGGCGTCCTCCCGGAATCGTCATCCGGGATAGCTGAACCGTCCGTGCCTTGCGCTTCCCATCATTTCGCCGAACTGTTTGCCGGCGACATGGATCAGGGTGGCGTGGTCTCCGGCCTCGAAATAGATGTCTTCGTTACCGGATAGGCTGTCGTCTATCAACACTTCCAGCCCGTAAGCCCTGCCGATGGGCGGCACGGCGCCGATTTCACAATCCTCGAACAGGGATTCCACCTCTTCCTCGCTCGCCAGTTTGACGCGCTGGTCGAGCAGATTCCGGATTTCCTCGAAATGGATGTGATTGGACGCGGGCAGGACCGCCAACAGGTAATCCTTGCCCTTTTTCAGCACCACCCCCTTGGCGATACGGGAACCGGGAATGTGGCTTTCCTCGGCCGTCATCAGCGATGACGCCGTATAGGGATGGGTCAGGGCTTCGTAGTCGATGTCGTTGTCGGACAGATATTGTTTGAGGGTAATCGCGATTGCCATGGCGCACCTCCTTCTTACTTGGAGGCGTCCCGCATGATTATGTACAAGTACGGGCACCGGGACGCCCCGGACCTGAGAAGTATAGCACAATTCCACCGTTTTGGGTATGGACCGGTGTCAGGCAGCCGGCGCGCCGCCCGAATTACCGCTCGTTACGCCCATTTCGCCGAGCGTGTCACGGATGGCGTCGAGCGCACCCCGCATTTCCGTTTCACCTAAGTGCCCAATGCAGCCGATGCGGAAGCTCGGCGCTACGGTCAACTTGCCGGGATAGATCAGGTACCCCCGTTTGCCCAGCGCGTCGTAAAAGGCCTGGAAGTCGAAGGCCGGGTCGGCGGGCATTTTGAAGGTGACGATGATCGGCGCCTGCAAATCGTCGGGCAGCAGGGTTTCGAAGCCCAATTCGCGCATGCCATCGATGAGAATTTTGCAGTTGGCGCTGTAACGCTGAAGCCGGCCTTCCTGGCCGCCCTCTGCATCGAACTGGTCAAGCGCCGCATCGAAGGCGCAGATCACGTGCGTCGGCGGCGTAAAGCGCCACTGGCCGTTGCCTTCCATGGCCATCCACTGATCATAGAGATCAAGGCTCAAGGCGTGGGCATTGCCCTTACATTGTTCCAGTGCGGACCGGCGCAGGATGGCGTAGCCCATGCCGGGAACGCCTTCCAGGCACTTGTTGGACGACGCCATCATGGCGTCGAAAGGCACATTTTTCGCATCCAGCTCCAACGCACCGAAGGCGCTCATGGCGTCGATGATGAGGGCGCGGCCATTGTCGGCGGAAATGCGCGCGATATCTTCGATTGGGTTGCGGATCCCCGATGTGGTCTCGCAATAGACGGCGACGACATGAGTGATGGCGGCGTCGGCTTTCAACGCCGCATCCAGATCATCGAGACCGGGCGGCGTGTCTTCGGGCGTTTCCAGGGTGACGCAGGGGCGCCCGGCGTACTCGAGGATTTTCACCATGCGCGAACCGTAAGCGCCGTTGACCAGGACCAGCGCCTTATCGTTGCGCGCAATCATGGTGCCGAGCGTGGCCTCGACGGCGAAGGTGCCGCTGCCCTGTACGGGGACGCAGACGTGCGAGCCCGCACCGCCGGCAATGGCGATAAGGCGGTCGAGAACGCGCCGGTTGGTTTCGATGAAGGTGGCGTCGCGCGAGCCCCAGTCGTGCAGCATCGCCTGCTTGGTCTCTATCGACGTGGTCAGCGGGCCGGGGGTGAGCAGCCAGGGGTCTTGGTCGGATTGGGTCATGGGAACCTCTTTTTGTTTAACGTTTGCGCCAGGCCTGGGTGCGCCGGGCCAGGCCGCGGGTCAGGAGGGCGTGCAGCAGCCGCGCGCCGCCGGCGGTCAGCACGATCATAATGCCCATGGCGGCGGCCGAGGCCTGCTCGCCGGCGTCGTCCATGTTGAGGACGGCGACCGACGCCAGCGCGGTATCCGGTGAATACAGGAACACCACCGCCGACACCGTGGTCATGGCGTTGACGAAGAAGTACATGGAAATGTCCAGGATCGCCGGCACGCAGACCGGCACAGTGACCCGCCAGAAGGTCTTGTAGAAGGGTACCTTCAACGAGGCGGATACGGATTCGAATTCGGCGTCGATCTGCTTCAGCGCGGTGACCGCCGTCAGGTGGCTGACCGTATAGAAGTGGGTGATGGTGCAGATCACCAGGATCGGCATGGTGTGATAGAGGAAATTCAGGGGATTGTCCGGGGCGTTGAAAAAGAAGATGTAGGCCAGCCCCAGCGACAGCCCCGGCACCGCCATCGGCATCATGGCCAGGAATTGCATGGCCGCGCGCCCCGTGTGGAAACCCTTGCTCTTTTCCACCAGATAGGCGCCGATGAAGACGACGCAGGTGCCGATCACCGCCGTCCAGGCGGCCATCTCAATGGAATTGGCGTAGGCGTCCCAGCCGCCGCCGTCGCGCAGCGAAAAGTCGTAGTTGCCGAGCGTCAGTGACAGGTTATAGGGCCAGAACTTGACCAGCGACGCGAACAGCGCGACGCCCAGGATGCCGACGATGATCACCGCGATCAGCGCACAGAACCCGGTCATGATGGCGTCGAACCCGCTGGACGGCTGCGGCGCATAGGGCACGGCGCGCGCCGTCAGGATCGCTATCTGCTTGCGCTGGACGATGCGGTCGGCGGCGAACGCGATCACCGCCGGGATCAGCAGGACCATGGACACCACGGCGCCCATTTCGAAATCCTGCCGCCCGACCACCTGTTTGTAGACGTCGGTCGCCAACACGTTGTACTGCCCGCCGACCACCTTGGGCACACCGAAGTCGGTGATGATCAGGGTAAAGGCGACGAAGCCCGCCGACACCAGCCCGTAGCGGATGCCGGGCAGGGTGACGGTGAAAAAGGTCCGTACCTTGCTGGCGCCCAACGACTCCGACGCCTCGTACAGCCGCCCGTCGCTCATCGACATGGCGATCAGGATGATCATCAGGACATGGGGAAAGACGTAGATTACCTCGCCCATGACGATGCCGATGGGGCCGTAGATATCATGGCCGAACAGCAGGAAGCGCAAGAACCCCTGCTTGCCGAACATGAAGATCAGCGAGATCGCCGGCAGCAGCGACGGCATCAGGATCGGGATCAGGGCGACGCCCTTGAACAGGCTTTTGAACGGCATGCACGAGCGGGTCAGTGCATAGGCATAGACGAAGGCCAGGGAGACGACGATCACCGTGCTGATCGAGGCGATGGTCAGGCTGTTATTGACCGAATAGGACAGCGCCGGGGTCGAGAAAAATTCCGTGAAATTGGCGAGGCCGATGAAAGTACCGTCCTTGTTCTGGAAGCTTTTCGACAGCAGCGCGTACAGCGGCAGCACGATGGCGACGATCAGGTACAGGCCGATGGCGACCAGTACGCCCCGCATGATCCAGTCCTCGCCGCTGACCTTCAGCTTGACGGGAGCACCGACGGATATTTGTCCGGGCATGGTTTCGGCGTGGTTGACGGCTGGGGCCATAATCTCAGATCAGGTCGTCGGCGTGGGCGAAGGCTTCCCCGTACACGCGGATATGGTCCGCCGGTAGGGCGATGGTGAAGTCCTGCCCTTCGGTGATCTCCAGATCGCGGACCAGGTTGATGGAAAAATCGGCGCGGATGGCGGTCTTGCCGGTATCACGGGCCCTAAGGGTGGCGCGGTAGAAGGAGCCAAGAAATTCCAGGGTTTTGATGACAGCCGGGATGGCGTTGGCGGTGTCCGGCGTGACGCCCCGGGTGGCGACGTCTTCGGGCCGGATGCAAACGGTAACGGCGTCGCCGTCTTCTACGCCCTCCATGATTCCGCCCGGGCCGTTAGTGGTGGCCAGGTCTATGTCGCCGAGCCGGACCCCACCGTTGGCCCCGGCGGTGCCGGCCAGGAAGTTCATGGTGCCGACGAAATCGGCGACGAAGGGATTGGCCGGGCGGCTGTAGATGTCTTCGGGCGTGCCGATCTGTTCGATCTCGCCTTCGTCCATAACGACGATGCGGTCGGCCATGGTCAGGGCTTCTTCCTGGTCGTGGGTGACCATGATGGTGGTGATGCCCAGCCTCAACTGCAGTTGCTTGATCTCGTGGCGCAGATGGACCCGGACCTTGGCGTCGAGCGCGCTCAACGGTTCGTCGAGCAGCAACAGGCCCGGCTTTGTCGCCAGCGCGCGGGACAGGGCGACGCGTTGTTGCTGGCCGCCGGATAGTTGCGCCGGGTACTTGTCGCTCTGGTCCGTCAGGCCGACGGATTCCAGAAGCTCGGCCACCCGGGCATCGATATCGGCCTTCGGCGTTTTGCGGTTTTCCAGCCCGTAGGCGACGTTCTTGTTGACCGTCAGGTTGGGAAACAGCGCATAGGACTGGAATACGATGCCGAAATCCCTTTCCGACGGCGGCAGGCCGGAAATGTCCTTGCCGCCCTGTTCGACGCGGCCCCGGGTCTGGATATCGAGGCCGGCGATGGCGCGCAGCAGCGTCGTCTTGCCACAGCCCGACGGCCCCAAAAAGCAGACGAATTCGCCCTCGAACACTTCGAGCGAGATGTTCTTCAGCGCGGTAAATTCGCCGAACATCTTGGTCAGGTTTTCGACTTTGAGATACGCGTCTTTGCCGCTCACCGGTAGCCCCTCAAATCTATCGGAATAAAAGCAAACCCCAGCCGCCCGGTCAAAGGGAACGGCTGGGGTGCTTTTTGTCGACTGTAACGACGTTACTTTTTCTTTTTCGGTTCCGATTTGGAATCGTAACGCTTGCGCCATTCGTTAAGAATACGAATGCGGTTTTTAGCCGCCCAGGCGAAGTCGTTCTCGATCATCTTGCTCAGAATACCCGGAGGGAAGTTCTTCACCGGTTTGGCGACGCCCGGCATGGCGACGACGGCGTATTCCTCGTTATAGATTTTCATCGCCTTTTTCGACACCGACCAGTCCGCCAGCTTGCGCGCGGCGTCCAGGTTTTTGGTGTTCTTGACGATGGCGAAGGATTCCAGATCCCAGCCGATGCCTTCGATCGGTGCAATGACTTCAATCGGGGCACCCTTGTTTTTGGATTTTGCGCCGCGATAGGCGAAGGAAATACCGACCGGGATTTCACCACGGGCCGCCAGCTTGCAGGGCTTGGAACCGGAATGGGTGTAGCGCGCGATGTTGTTATGCAATGCGTCCATGTACTTCCAACCCTTGTCTTCGCCCATCAACTGAAGCCAGCTGGAGACGTCCAGGAAACCGGTGCCGGACGAATTCGGGTTCGGCATGATGACATGGCCCTTGTAGACACTCTTGGTCAGATCGGCCCAGGATGTTGGCAGGGGCAGCCCATACTTGCCAGCTTCGACGGTGTTGAAGCAAACCGACGCGATCCAGGCGCGTTGTCCAACCCACTGCGGCGGGTTGTTGACCTGGTCGTAATACAGCTTGCCAAGCTTCTTCACGCCCTTCGGCGCGTAGCCCTGGAAATAGCCTTCGTTGCCCAGCATCATCAGGCTGGTGGCGGCCAGGCCCCAGACGATATCGGCTTTGGGGTTGGATTTTTCGGCCATCAGTTTCGAGGTCACGATGCCGGTGGAATCGCGCACCCACTTGATGTTGACGTCGGGGTAATCACTTTCAAAAGCCTTCTTGAATTTGGCCAGTTCGTCCGCTTCGATGGCGGTGTAGACCAGAAGGTCGGTCTTGGCGAGTGCGCTTCCCGCACCGAGGCCGAGAACCATTAAACCGCCGGCGGCAACCGCCGTCAGTATCTTCATAAAATTGGTGCGCATGAATGTAAGCCTCCATCTCCCTGGTTATGACAACCGGCCCGAAAGGAGTGTATCGGTATAATTTTATAACCGGCATGGACAATCATGGCGGCCCGGACAGGGATGTTTTCCAAACGGAAAACAAGACGTTCGCGCCGCCTCACTGTGACGATATTCTTTCACAGACAGATTTTATTTACCACAGCAATCATGTGATATTTCGGTGACGGCCCAAACGGTTAATAGAGGACTTTTTTATACCGCCGGATCATCTCTTCGGTGCTCTCGGGCGGTTCCGGGTTATTGGTCTGTTCACGGATCATTTCACCCATGGTCGGGATCGGACGGTCCGTGTGCCTGGCTTCATGCTCCCACAGGTGCGAGCGCATCAACGCCTTGGCGCAATGCAGGAAGGTTTCGCGCACCTGAACGACAATCACCGCTGCCGGGCGTTTGGCGTGGACCTCGAAACGTTCGCGCAGATCGTCGTCGTCCCGGATTTCCGCCCAACCGTTGACGCGGTAGGTCTCATTGACGCCGGGGATCAGGAAAATTAGGCCGACCTCCGGGGATTTAAGGATGTTTTCCATGGTGTCCAGCCGGTTGTTTCCGGGCCGGTCGGGAATGGCAAGGGTGTGCGCATCCAGGACATGCACGAAGCCGGGCTCCTCGCCACGCGGCGAGGCGTCGGCGCGGCCGCCCGGGCCGCTCGACGCGATGACCAGAAACGGCGACAGTTCGATGAAGCGTTTGCCATGCGGGTCGATGTGGCCGAGCTGCTTGTCGACGGGGCGGCCACGGGCCGGTTTATAAATCTGTCTCAGCTCATCAAGGGTTGCGATTTTCGCCATCAAACCTCACTCGGGCTTAAGCCGTTCACCGTTCATGGTGCAAGCGGCCTCGGCTAAATCCACAAACAGGCCGGTGATGCTGTCCGGCGTTCTCACCGTCTCCGGATCTTCGCCGGGGAAGGCCTGGGCCCGCATGGAGGTACGCGTCGGGCCGGGGTTGATCAGATTGACCCGGACCGGGGTCTTCTCCACTTCGTGCGCGTAGACCATGGCCGTCATTTCCAACGCCGCCTTGGACACCGCATAGATGCCCCAGTAGGCGCGGGCCTCTTGCCCGACGGTGGAGGTGACGAAAATGGCGCGCCCGGAATCGCTGGACCGCAGCAGCGGGTCCATGGACCGGATCAGACGCCAGTTGGCAGTGGCGTTGACGGCCATGACGCTATCCCAGACCTTCGGGTCGATATGGGCCAGGGGGCTCAGCGTGCCGAGCTGTCCGGCGTTGCCGACCAGTACGTCGAGCTTGCCGAAACGCTCAAAAATGGCCGCGCCCAGCCGGTCGATGGCGTCGAAATCACCCAGGTCGAGGGGCACCAGGGTCGCCGGCTCGCCGGTGATTTTCTGAATGTCGTCGTCGATTTCTTCCAGTGCCGCGGAGGTCCGCGCCGTCAGCACCAGGTGCGCGCCTTCTTCGGCGAAGCGTCTGGCGACGGCGGCGCCGATGCCCCTTGATGCGCCGGTGACCAGAGCGATGCGGCCTTCGAGACGCTTTTCCGGCGTAGAATTTGGCTGGGGCATGATTACTTGTGTTCGTCGAGCAACGACAGTTGCTGTTGCATGGGGTTCTTTTCGTGATCGACCAGCGGGATCGGGTATTCGCCGCTGAAACACGCGTCGCAATACTGCGGCATTTCCAGATCGCGGCCCTGTTCGCCGACGGCCCGGTACAGGCCGTCGATGGAAATAAAGGCCAGCGTATCGACACCGATGTGTTTGGCCATGGCCTCCAGATCGTATTGCGAGGCCAAAAGCTCGCTCTGCTGGGGCGTGTCGATGCCGTAGAAACACGGGTGCGCCGTCGGCGGGCTGGAAACCCGCATGTGGACTTCCTTGGCCCCGGCGTTGCGGACCATTTCGACGATCTTGACGCTGGTCGTGCCGCGAACGATGGAATCATCGACCAGCACCACACGCTGGCCTTTGATCTTGGCGGCGTTGGCGTTGTGCTTGAGGCGAACGCCGAGATGGCGGATGTGGTCGGTGGGCTCAATAAAGGTGCGCCCGACATAGTGGTTGCGGATAATGCCCAGTTCGAACGGCACGCCGGCTTCCTGGGAATAGCCGATCGCCGCGGGCACGCCGGAATCCGGCACCGGAACGATCAGATCGCTGTCGACATGGCTTTCGCGGGCCAGTTCGGCGCCGATGTTCTTGCGCACGTCATAAACATTACGGCCCTCCATGACGCTGTCGGGCCGCGCGAAGTAGATATATTCGAAAATGCAAAATCGGTTGGGTTTCTTGGCAAAGGGCTTGATGGAGTGCAGGCCCTTGTCGTCGATGATGATGATTTCGCCCGGTTCCACGTCGCGCACGAATTCGGCGCCGATGATGTCGAGCGCGCAGGTCTCCGACGACAAAATCCAGGCGTCTCCCAACCGGCCCAGCACCAGCGGGCGGACGCCGTAGGGATCGCGCATGCCGATCATCTTTTTCTGGGTGATGGCGAGAAGGGAATAGGCGCCTTGGATCTGGCCTAGCGCGTCGGTGATGCGGTCGACGACGCGACCGTATTCGCTGATGGCGATCAGGTGGATGATGACTTCCGTGTCGCTGGTGGACTGGAAGATACAGCCCCGCTGAACCAGTTCCTGGCGGATTTTAACGGCATTGGTGAGGTTGCCGTTGTGGGCGACGGCCAGGCCGCCGAACTTGAAGTCCGCGAACAGGGGCTGGATGTTGCGAAGCACGGTGCCGCCGGTGGTGGAATAGCGTACATGGCCGATCGCCATATCGCCGGAAAGCTGGGTCATGGTTTCGTTGGAGCTGAAGTTGTCTCCGACCAGACCGAGCGCCCGGTGGCTGTGAAACTGTTCGCCGTCGTAGGCGACGATCCCGGCGGCCTCCTGGCCGCGATGTTGCAAGGCATGCAGGCCGAGCGCCGTGTGGGTGGCGGAATCGACCATGTTGTAAATGCCGAATAGGCCGCATTCTTCTTCCGGTTGGACCAAGTCCCCGGTGCCTAGGGGGGCCGGGTTACTGGTTCTGGATGTTTTCATGCAGGCGATCCATGTCCTTGAGGTCTTTGCCTCTGTAACCGTTCGGGTCTTGCGTGTTCCCGCTTTTTGGCCGGGGCATCAAATCCTTGATGACCCTGCGCGGGCCGGAAAGGTCCTTGGTCTTTTTGGCGGCCTTTTCAGCAGGTGTTTTTTGTGAATCCTTATTGTCAGACCATGTTATGGCACCAAGGTTTTCAGGAATCAACGATGCTAACAGCACGGCGCCCGGTTTTATCAGTTCCAGCGACCGGGCCTCGCGGATCCAGCCGGGCTGATCGTCTTCCGGATAGAACATGCCGAGACCAATATAGGCGACGACGACGATCAAGGCGCCGCGCGCCAGGCCGAACAGAAATCCCAGCGAACGGTCGATGGCGCTGAGTGCACTGCTCTTGACGACC
This sequence comes from Alphaproteobacteria bacterium, assembly GCA_014382345.1. Classification (GTDB taxonomy): domain Bacteria; phylum Pseudomonadota; class Alphaproteobacteria; order Rhodospirillales; family Casp-alpha2; genus Casp-alpha2. The sequence continues at coordinate 19,793 of JACNJX010000059.1, read as the reverse complement.
TTGGAAATACGCCGGGTCATCAGGGATAAAATCACCAGGGCTGTGACGAAGATGATAATGCCGGCGCCGAAATCGGCGACGATGTCGATAGAGGTAAATTCGCGGGCATAGGGCCGGAGATAAGGGAACCCGTAAAAGGTGGCGAATGTGGCGCCGATCCAGCCGGCGATGGAGAGCACCTCCTGCACCAACCCCCGGGCATAGGCCAAAATGGCGGAAATCAGTAACAGGACCCCGACGCCGACATCCAGCGGGCCGATGCCGGACGCGCTCGTGGTGGCGATAGCGTCGGCGGCCAGTTTATCCATGTGCCTGTCCCGGTGGCAAACCTGCAGTCAAACCAGCCGGGGGTTCGGCGGATGCCTGCGGTTTGCCCCGTTTACCATCAGGCTGGGCGAACAGGGCCAGAAGGTCTTCCATCCGGGACACTTCGGTGATTTGGAGGCCGCTTTCGCCGCCATTGGCCGTATTCCCATTACCGTTTTTCTTGTTGTTCTTTTGGGGCCGGGGCGGTGTGGGAACGATGGCGCGGCTAAAGCCCAGCTTCGAAGCCTCCTTGAGGCGGGCGTTGATCTGGGGCACGGAGCGTATTTCTCCGGACAGGCCGATCTCGCCGAAAATTACCGTTTCCGGCGGCATCGGCACGCCGCTGACGGATGAGATCAGGGCGGCGGCGACGGCGAGGTCTGCGGCGGGCTCGTTGATCTTCAGGCCACCGGCGACGTTGAGGAACACGTCCATGGCGCTTAAGCTCAGCCCTGAGCGTGTTTCCAAAACCGCCAGAATCATGGCAAGGCGGGCGGAATCCCAACCGACCACCGCGCGCCGGGGGGTACCCAAGGCCGATGGAGACGTCAGGGCCTGGATTTCCACCAACAGCGGGCGGCTGCCTTCCATGCCGGCGAAGACGCTGGCACCGGAGATCTCGTCTTCGCGGTCGGCCAGGAACAGGGCCGACGGGTTTTCGACTTCCGAGAGGCCTGCGCCGGTCATCTCGAACACGCCGATTTCGTCGGTTGCGCCGAAACGATTTTTGACGCTGCGCAGGATGCGGAACTGGTGGCTGCGGTCGCCTTCGAAATACAGCACCGTGTCGACCATGTGCTCGAGAATGCGGGGCCCGGCGATCTGGCCGTCCTTGGTGACGTGGCCGACCAGGATCAGCGCGAAGCCGCTGCGCTTGGCGAGCCGGATCAGTTCCTGGGCCGATGTGCGCACCTGGGCCACGGTGCCGGGCGCGGAATCCAGGCTGTCGACGAACATGGTCTGGATGGAATCGATAATGACAAGGTCGGGGCCGCCGGCCTCACCCAGGGAGGACACGATGTCGCGCACCGATGTCGCCGCCGCCAACGCCACGTCGGCGTCCGCAACGCCTAGCCTGTCGGCGCGCAGCCTGAGCTGGTCGATGGCTTCCTCGCCGGAAATGTAGGCTGTCTTGAGGGAGCCCGACAGTTCCGCCGCCACTTGCATTAATAAGGTGGATTTTCCGATGCCCGGATCGCCGCCGACCAGCAGGGCCGAGCCCTGCACCATGCCGCCGCCGGTGACACGGTCGAATTCCTTGATGCCGCTGATCTGACGCGGCGGATGTTCGGATTTTCCACGCAAGCCCTGAAACTGAATCTTTCGGCCTTTTTTCGCGCCCAGTCCCTTGGGTGTTGCCTCAAGGGCTGCTTCCTCGGCGAGCGTGTTCCATTGGCCGCAGCCTTCGCACCGCCCGGACCACTTGGTCGACGATGCGCCGCACTCCTGACAGACGTAATTGACGGCTTTGCGGGCCAAGAAAACGCCCTCCGGCGTTAAGGGATTCAACAAATTCCGTTTACGGGATTCACCTTGTGAAAACAAGGTGCATCCGGGGTTGCGGAGGAGGGGGGCGGCGAATGCATTGGCGGCTATGGATTTTCTCCACGAACCGCGGTTATCAGGATAGCCCCGGTTTTTCGCCGAAACCCTTGCGGCCGTCCCGTACGGGCTATTTTCTTAACCGATTCCCCTGAATTCCGCCTCTTTCCATAAACAGAACAAAAAAAGAACATAAAAGGTTATGCGGTAGCCGTCAAGCCCAAGGGGTGCTGACAACCCGTCAAAAAAGTACAGGCTGCAAGACTCAGCCGAGTGCTTTTTTTCAATGGATTATTGCCCGCGAAAGTCCTTGAGACGTAAAGAGCGGTTGCGGAAATATTCACTGATACGGTATTTATGCCCTTCTTATTATTTCATCCCTTCATTCCTCAAAGGTAGATATCTTGTCTCGTGGATTGAGCACCCTTCGCGGCGATATCTTCGGCGGCGTCACGGCCGCCGTCGTAGCACTTCCGCTGGCGCTGGCGTTTGGCGTCGCGTCGGGCGTCGGCCCAATCGCCGGTCTGTACGGCGCCATCGCCGTCGGCTTCTTCGCCGCCGTTTTTGGTGGAACGCCGGCGCAGGTGTCCGGCCCGACCGGCCCCATGACGGTGGTGATGGGCGCCATCGTCGCCGAACACGCCAGCAGCCTCCCGGAAGCCTTCGCTATCGTCTTCTTAGGCGGGCTGTTGCAACTGCTGTTCGGCTTCCTTCGAGTCGGGCGCTATGTTTCCTATACGCCTTATTCCGTGGTGTCGGGCTTCATGTCGGGCATCGGCGTCATCATCATCCTGATCCAGACGCTGCCGTTTGTCGGCCTGGCGACGGTGCCCGGTGGGTCGCTCGCCACGATCCGGGCCTGGGGTGGGATTGCAACGGGGCTCAATACCGATGCCCTGGCCATCGCCGCCGTATCCCTGGGCGTGATGGTGTTCTGGCCGAAGCGTTGGCAGGCCATTCTGCCGCCGCCGCTGGCGGCGCTGGTCGTTGGAACGCTGTTGAGCCTGTTCGTGCTCGGCGGCGCCCCGGTCATCGGCCACGTGCCGACGGGCCTGCCGGATTTCACCATTCCGTCCTTCCCCTTGGCCGAACTGCACACCATCGTGCAGCCGGCGCTGATCCTGGCGCTGTTGGGCTCCATCGACAGCCTGCTGACCTCTTTGGTGGCGGATTCCATCACCCGCACACGGCATAATTCCGACAGGGAACTGATCGGCCAAGGCATCGGCAACATGGTCGCCGGCCTGATCGGCGGCCTGCCCGGCGCCGGCGCCACCATGCGCACCGTGGTCAATGTTCGGGCCGGCGGACGCTCGCCGGTTTCCGGCGCGCTGCATGCGCTGATCCTGCTGGCGTTGGTCCTCGGACTCGGGCCGCTGGCGGAAAACATCCCCCATGCCGTGCTGGCCGGAATCCTGATGAAAGTCGGCTGGGACATCATCGACTGGGGGTACATCAAACGATGCCACCGCGCGCCGAGAGCCAAGGTTCTGGTGATGGTGGTGACACTGGGCCTGACGGTGTTCGTCGACCTGATCACCGCCGTCGCCGTCGGTCTGGTCCTGGCCGGCTTCGTCACCGCCCAGTGGATGGAGGAAGACGAACTGAAAGGGGTAACGTCGCTGGCGCTGCCCGAAGACGACCACCACCTGGACGAGGCCGAACGCGCCGTGCTGCGCACGTTGAACGGCAAGATCGGCCTGGTCTTCCTGCGCGGCCGGTTTTCCTATGCCTCGGCCCGCCAGTTGACAAGCCGCGCCGTCGCCCTGGGGCTGGACCACCGGGCGATCATTTACGATTTCACCGACGCCGCGCAAATCGATACCAGCGCCGCGCTGGCGATCGAGGATATCCTGGCCACCGCGTCGGAGGACGGGGTGCCGTGTTATGTCGCCGGGCTGTCCGGCGGGGCCGAAGCCACCCTGGACTCGCTCGGCGTTCTTGAGAAGATTTCCGCCGATCACATCGTTCCGACGCTGCTCGATGCCCTGCACTGCGCGGCGGCGCATATCGCCGCTGAAGAGGGCCGGTAAGCTGTAACGGACGAGCCGAATTAGGTTTTCCGGCGCACGGCGGCCTCGCGGCGGAAGATGTAAAGGCCAGCGGCCGTAATGATCGCCGCGCCGGTGAGCGTCGTCCATGTCGGCAGCACGCCCCACAGCAAAGCATCGAAGGCCATGGCCCACAGGATGGCGGTATAGCTGAAGGGGCTGACGACGGAGGCCTCGGCCAGTTTCAGGGCATAACTCATCAGGATTTGTCCACCCGCGCCGGCGACGCCGAGGCCGATGAACATCCAGGCCTCCGCCAGCGGCGGCGTTTTCCAGAACCAGGGCTGCGCCACGCCGGCCATGACTGCGCCCACCACCATGAAGTAAAAGGTGACAGCATAGGGGCTATCCGTGGACCCGAGGCTGCGGATCAAAAGGATGGTGATGGCCCACATGAGCGTCGCCACCACCGCCATCAGCGTCGCCGCCTCGACAGTGCCGGTCGGGGTTATGGCGATGACGACGCCGATGAATCCGACACTGACCGCCGCCCAGCGGCGCATGCCGACGACCTCACGCAAAAATAAAATGGCCATCACCGTGACGAACAGGGGCACGGCCTGGGAGATCACGATGACGTTGCCCACCGGAAGGTGCTGAAAGGCGTAAAAGAACAACACATTGCCGATAAAGCCGAACAGGGCGCGGAAGAAATGCGTGCCCGGCCTGCGGGTTTTCAGGATCGCCGGCCCGCCCGCGCGAATGAGGAACGGCAGCAGCACCAGGGTGGCGATGATGCTGCGGATGAAGGAAATCTGCGTCGGGTGATAGCCGGGGCCGATCAGCTTGACGAACACGTTCATCACCGTCAGCAGGGCCACGGCGGCCATCATCATCAGGATGCCCAAGGTCGTGGTGTTGAGCGTCGGTTTGTTTTGAATCACATCCTGTTGGCCGGCCAAGGGTCCGCTCAGGGGGTCGCTCAGGTGCCCAGTCCCAGAAGGCCCCGCGCCTCGTCCGGTGTGGCGATGTCGCTGCCGAGGGATCGGATGATGCCCGCCGCCTTGTCAACCAGCGCCGCGTTGGACGGCGCCAGCGTTCCTGCCTCCAGGTAAAGATTATCCTCGAAGCCGACCCGCACATGGCCGCCCAGCAGGACCGCCTGCGCCACCATGGGAAACTGGTTACGCCCGACGCCAAAGGCCGACCAGGTCGCGCCTTCGGGCAACTGGCCTTGCATATGCATCATGGATTGCGCCGTCGCCGGGGCGCCGTAGGCAACGCCGAGACAGAGCTGGAAGTAGGGCGGCGGCGCGATCAGGTCTTCTTTAATAAGCTGCTTGGCCAGCTCGATATGGCCGCTGTCGAAAACTTCCAGTTCCGGTTTGGCCCCGGCGGCGCGTGCGCGGTCTGCCATCTCGCGCAGGATGTCCGGCGCGTTCATAAACACCGAGTCGCGGAAGTTCATGGTGGCGATGTCGAGCGAGCAGATTTCCGGTTTCAGCTCTTCGATGTGGCGGAGGCGAACGGCGGCGGATTTCAGCAGCGTACCCTCGCCGGGGTCCAGCGGGTCGTCCGCACCGGGCACGAAACGGGCGCCGGGGCCGGTGGTCAGGTTGATAATCAGCTTCGATTGGGCGTCGCGGATGCGCGTCACCACTCCGGCGTAATGCTCCAGTTCCATGCTGCGGATGGCGGTTTGGGGATCGCGTACATGAATGTGGACGATCGCCGCCCCGGCCTGCTCGGCCTCCAGCGCCGAATTGGCGATTTCTTCCGGCGTCACCGGCACGGCCGGATTCTTGGCCGGCGTCGGCGCGGACCCGGTCAGGGCACAGGAGATGATGGTTTTTTTGTTCATTTTTGAGATACCCTTTTGTTTACGCCCGCACCGCCATCTTGATCGGGCCTTCGGCTTTGCCGTGGATGAATTGGTCGACGTATTCGTTGCCGGACGTGTCGATGTCTTCGGTCGGGCCGGCCCAGATGATCTTGCCGTCGTACAGCATGGCGATGCGGTTGGCGATCTTGCGGGCGCTGGTCATGTCGTGGGTGATGGACAGCGCCGTTGCGCCAACCTCGCGGGTGATCTTGACGATCAGATCGTTGATGACGTCGGCCATGATCGGGTCGAGGCCCGTCGTCGGTTCGTCGAAGAAGATGATTTCCGGGTCGTGCGCGATGGCGCGGGCCAGCGCCACGCGCTTCTGCATGCCGCCCGACAGTTCCGCCGGCGACAATTCTCCGACATCCGGGCCCATGCCGACCTGAGCCAGCTTGGCGACGGCGATGTCCTTGGCCTCGGCGCGGTTGACGCGCTTTTCCGCGAGCAGCCCGAAGGAGACGTTTTCCCACACCGGTAAGCTGTCGAACAGGGCCGCGCCCTGGAATAGCATGCCGAATTTGCGGTTGATCTCCTCATGTACCCTGGCGCCTGCGCGCACCACTTCCTGTCCGTCGACCTGGATCGAACCCTGGTCAGCCTCCAACAGCCCTAAGATGCATTTCAGCATCACCGACTTGCCGGTGCCGGAACCGCCGATGATAACCACGGACTCGCCCTTGGCCACGTCGAGGTCGATGCCGTCCAGTACCACCTTCGGCCCGAAGGCCTTCTTGACGCCGCGCATTTTGATTTTCGGCTGTGCTTCGGTCATGACCCGCTCATATCCCGGCAAAGAACATTTCGGTGAGGATGTAATCGAAACACAAGATCAGAATACAGGCCGAGACCACGGCGTTGGTCGTCGCCATGCCGACGCCCTGTGCGCCGCCCTTGGAATTGTAACCGTGATAGCAGCCCATCAGGGTGACGATGACGCCGAACACGGCGGCCTTGACCAGACCCGAATTGACGTCTTCGGCCTGTAGGAAGTCCCAGGTGTTCTGTAGGTAATTGGACGGGTTGAAGCCGAGCTTGTAGACGGCGACCAGATAGCCGCCGAAGACGCCGATCACGTCGGCGATCAACACCAGAAAGGGAAACGTGATCAGGCCGGCAATGAGGCGGGGCGAGACCAGAAACTTCATCGGGTTGGTGCTGAGCGTCGTCAGCGCGTCGATCTGCTCGGTCACGCGCATGGTGCCGATTTCGGCGGCCAGCGACGCGCCGATGCGCCCGGCCACCATCAGGCCCGCCAGCACCGGCCCCAGTTCGCGGGTGATCGACAGCACGACGACGTTGGCGATGGCCCCTTCGGCGGAAAACCGCGCAAACCCGGTATAGCTTTGCAGCGCCAGCACCATGCCGGCGAAAAGGCCGGTCAGGCCGACAACGGGAAGCGAATAAAAGCCGATATCGACCATCTGGCGGATAATGACGCGGGGATAAAAGGGCGGGCGCACGGTGTGGGACACGGCGGAGATGGTAAAAAGCGACAGCCGCCCGACCGTGGCCAGGAAGCCGAGAAACACGCGGCCGATGGGTTGCAGGAAGTTCACGCTTGTGCTCCCGCCTTTTGCCCGCCGGTATAGACCCGGTGATAGCGGTGGCCCAGGCTGGTCAGGATTTCATAGCCGATGGTTCCGGCCTCATCGGCCAATTGATCGACCGGGTTGTTGGGGCCGATCAGATCGATCATGGTGCCGACCGTACACAGGTGTTCGGGAACATCGCTGACGTCGAGGGTTATGAGATCCATGGAAACGCGCCCCACCACCGGTACCGGAATGTTTCCGATATAGCCGGTCCCCTTGTTGCTGAGGGATCTGAGATAACCGTCCGCATAACCGACCGCGACGGTGGCGATGCGGGCCGGTCCCTCGACCCGATGGGTGGAACCATAGCCAACGGTCTGAGGGGTGTCAACGCTACGCAATTGGGCGATTTTCCCTTGTAATCTAATCACTTGCGCCATCGGATTGGCCTGTCCCGGCACCGGTGCGATGCCGTACAACGCGGCCCCCGGACGGGCCAGATCGAAATGATAATCGGAGCCTAAAAAAATGCCCGACGAATTGGCCAGGCTGGCCCGGCCGTGGGGCAGGATTTGGCGGACGTGCTGAAAGGCCTCCAGTTGTTCGGCGTTTTTCGCATGGTCCGGCTCGTCGGCGCGGGCCAGATGGCTGAGCACGAAATGAACATTCAACCCCTCGAGGCGGCTGGGTTCGCTTTCCAGCTTGTCCAGTTCGCCGGGCGGCAATCCCAGACGCGCCATACCCGTATCGGCGTGAATATCGCAGGGCAGGGGGCGGTTCAGGCGCTCGCAATACTGTTTCCAGCTATGGATATCATCGAGACTGCCGAGCACCGGAATCAGGCGCGCAGAATCAAGCGCCTCATGGCTGTCGGGCATCAGCCCGCCCAGAATATGGATTTCGGCATGCACGAAATTGCTGTCGCCTGCTTCGTTCAGGGCATGGCGCAGGCGAATGCCTTCTTCGAGGTGAGCGACGAAAAAGACCCGGCAGCCGGCGTTGGCGAGCGTGATGGCGACCGGCCCCGCGCCCAGTCCATAGGCGTCGGCCTTGACCACGGCGGACGGCTTCACGCCGCCCAGCCGGTCGGTAAGGCTGTGGTAATTGGCGGTAATGGCGTTCAGGTCGATGGTCAGGACGGCCCCGGCGCGGGCCGCCGGTATGTTGGCCGCCGGCACGGGGGCTGCCGGATTGGGGACCGAGGGTGGGGTGTTGGCGGACATGGCGGCGCGCCCCGGACCCGCTAGCGGTCCGGGTCGTGCTGGAAGTCGTAATCGCCGAACCGGGTAAAGGCACCGTTGAAGTGCAGCTTGACGTCGGCGATGGGGCCGTGGCGCTGTTTGGCGACGATGACGTCGGCCAGGTTGGCGACCCGTTCCTTGGCGTCTTCCCATTTGCGCATCCGGTCATCGAACTTGGCATCGTCATCGTCGGCCCGGTGCCCCGGCTTCTTGCGTTCCAGATAGTATTCTTCGCGGTAGATGAACATGACCACGTCGGCGTCCTGTTCGATGGAGCCCGATTCCCGCAAGTCCGACAATTGCGGGCGCGGCGGTTCGCGCTGTTCGACGGCGCGCGACAACTGTGACAACGCCAGCACCGGGACGTTCAATTCCTTGGCCAGCGTCTTCAAACCACGGGTGATTTCAGAGACTTCCTGAACGCGGCCGTCGTTGCGCGATGATCCGCTACCGGAAATCAGCTGCAAATAGTCGACGACGATAAGGCCCAGGCCGTGCTGGCGTTTCAGCCGCCGGGCGCGGGTGCGCAGCGCGCTGACGGTCAGCGCCGGGGTGTCGTCGATGAAAATGGGAATCTGGTGCAGCGTTGTCGAGGCCGCGGACAGACGGTTGAATTCTTCTGTTGCCAGTTCGCCTTTGCGCATGCGGTCGGACGAGATATTGGATTGTTCCGACAGAATCCGGCTGGCCAACTGCTCGGCCGACATTTCCAGCGAGAAAAAGCCGACCACGGCGCCTTCTCGGCCTTCGGACTCGTAATAATCCTTGGCCGCGTTGTAGGCCATGTTGGTGGCCAGCGCGGTTTTCCCCATACTGGGGCGTCCGGCGAGGATCAGCAGATCCGACGGATGCAACCCGCCCAACAACGAGTCCAGGTCGCGGAATCCAGTGCCGACGCCGGCCAGTCCGCCCTGGCGGTTATGGGCGATGGTGGCGATTTCGATGGCGGCGATAACGGATTCCCGGAACGCCTTGAAACCGCCCTCGTAATCGCCCGACGTGGCCAGGTCATAGAGGCTTTGTTCGGCGATTTCGATCTGGCTGACGGCGGTTTCGTCGACCGCGCCGCCGTAAGCCGAGTTGACCACGTCTTCGCCCAAGGCAATCAGTTCGCGTTTCAGGTAGAGGTCGTAAATGACGTTGCCGTATTCGCCGGCGTTAATCACCGTCACGGCGCTGGCCGCCAGTTCCGCCAGATACGCCGGTCCGCCGATGTCGGCAAGGATTTCGTCGGCCTCGAAATAGCGTTTCAGGACGATCGGGTCGGCGATCTGTCCGCGCTCAATCAGCTTGGTGCAGGCTTCATAGATACGTCCGTGCTGCGGATAGGCGAAATGTTCGGGGCGCAGGAATTCGGAAACCGATTCATAAGCCCGGTTGTTGACGAAAATAGCTCCTAGCAGGCTTTTTTCCGCCTCCAGGTTATGCGGCATGGTGCGGAACGGGCTGGCCCCGTCCGGGACTTGCGGGTCGCCGGGGGGAGCGTTCTGTTCATGTTCGGGGGGAAGCCCGTTCGGGGTCGTTTTCGTTGTTGTAACCATGGCAACGAAGCTAGGGAAAATGATCTCTGCGGGCTACTGGGAAAAGCGGGGATAAAGACTCTTTTCTGTGTATAAGCCGGTAAGAAAAGCCTGGACGCCGGATTGTAAATTCCGCAAACCAAAACGGCGCGCCCCGAAGAGCGCGCCGCTGATTGTCTTTGGAATTTTGAGAAGAGCCTATTCGGCCTTGTCTTCTTCGCCCGCTTTTTCGTCCTCGGCGGTGGCCTCGGTATCGGATTTGTCTTCCGTAGCTTCGCCCGTGTCTTCTTCCGGCTCGTCCTGAGGGGCGGCGCCTTCCTCGAAGATTTCTTCGGCCTGTTCAACGGCAGCTTCCTTAGCTGCGGCGATTTCCTCGTCCAGGGTATGGGCGGGGGCTACGGCCTCTTCTTCCTCGTTGCTGACGACGGCAAAGCCGGTCTTGGTCTGAATTTTAGCTTCTTCGGCCGAACGCGCGACGTTGGCGACGATCTTGACTTCGACTTCCGGGTGCAGGGAGACACGGATATCATAAAGCCCCAGCGCCTTGATGGGGTGCGGCAGCTTGACCTGCTGGCGGGAAATGGTGAACCCGGCTTCGGTCACACCGTTGGCGATGTCGCGGGCGTTGACGGAACCATACAACTGGCCCGCTTCGCCGGCTTGGCGGGTCATGATGACGGAGATACCGTTCAGCTTCTCGGCAAGTTTTTCGGCGTCTTTGCGGGTTTCCAGGTTGGAGGCCTCAAGTTGGGCGCGCTTGTCGTCGAAATGCTTTTTGTTGGCCTCGGTGGCGCGAAGCGCCTTGCCGTGAGGCAGGAGGAAATTGCGCGCGTAGCCGCTTTTGACTTTGACGACGTCGCCCATCTGTCCGAGCTTGTCGATTTTCTCGAGAAGAATGATGTCCATGGTTTTGACTCCGTTGTTCCGGGCGTTGCCCAAGAGGTTAATGGTTGAGAGTAATTAGGTGATGTCCGATGGCCCCGCCATGCGATAGCGAAGCCCGCTCCATAGTTCGATAAGGCCTAGCCCGGCCACCAGCAGCGTCGCCCAGCCTGATAACAGCAGTATCAGGTAAAATGCCACCAGCACCAAGCCACCGCCCGAAAGCCTCCTGGCCCAGGTGTGTACCACCGCAAGACCCAAAAAAAACAGCGGCAACGACAGGATCATTGCCAGATTGCGCCCGGTATACTCCATTTCCCCCGGTCCCAGCAATGCCAATGCGGCAGCCGCCACCAGAGGCCAGGAAATCCACTGCGGAAGTTCAAGGTCCGCATAGGCCGGTGTCGGGCGCAGCGCCTTCTTCATCTTGGTCAGGACGTTCTGCGCGATGATGGCGTTCAGGAGCGTCATCACCAGCCAGGAAATGCCGATGGCGCCCGGAAACATAGGCGCCATGACGTCCACCATCCGGGCCCGGTGGCTGGGATCCCAGTCCGGGGCAATGCCCTTGAGGATGCGGTCCAGGTTGTCCGAAATCAACGCCGACAGGCTGCCGTGTTCGCCGCTCAGGCTGGCCGCCGTGGCGAACAGAAGGAACGCCGCCGCCAGCATGGTCAGCCAGCACAGCATGTCGCCCGCCGGGAACCATTTGACATCGTTGTCGGAGGAACTGGCGGGGCGCTGCAAAAGCATCTGGCGGACGATCAGCCAGGCCGGAAGGGCCTGTAAGAGACCGAAAACCCCGGCCGCCAGTCCACCACCGATCAGGCCAGCCGCCATGAACCCGACGGCGCCGCTGATGGCGGCGCTTTGCGGGCCGAAGGCAAACCCGGCCAGGAACAGCGGCAGGTCGGCCAGATAGACCAGCATCATCGCGCCCGGTACGTGGCTGATGAAGGCCGTTGCGGCTAGGGCACTGATAATCCCAGCGCCGATGGCGATGAACGATTCCCTGGGCATATCTCTGTTTCCGGATCACCCGGGGGCACGCCGTTAGGCCCCCCCGGATGTATTCCGTTACTTGATGAGGAAGGGCATCAAGGCCAGGAAGCGGGCCTTTTTGATCGCACGGGCCAGTTCACGCTGTTTTTTGGCGGAAACGGCGGTGATGCGGCTGGGAACGATTTTGCCCCGTTCAGATGTGAAGCGGGACAGCAGTTTGACGTCCTTGTAATCGATCTTCGGCGCGTTCGGTCCGGCAAAAGGGCAGGACTTGCGGCGTCGGAAAAACGCCGGGCGTTTGCCGCCGGGCCCTTCATCTCCACCACCCGGTCCACCACCGTATCCGCGTTCTTCTGCGCTCATTGGGCGTCTCCTTCATCTTTTTTGGATTCTTCTGAAGCATCGCCTTCGCCCGGAGTTTCTTCAGCCGCAGCCTCCTCAGCCGGGGCGTCTTCAGCCGCAGCTTCTTCAGCAACAACTTCTTCAGCCGGGGCGTCTTCAGCCGTTACGTCTTCCTGAGCAGTCTCATCCTTTACCGTGGGATCGGGAGACGGAGAGGCGGAGGCGGTCGGGGCGGGGCGGGCACTTGACTCATCGTCCCGGCCACGGCGTCCACGGTCGTCGCCGCGTTCCTTGGCGCGCAATACGGCCGACGGGCCTTCCTCAAGCGCATCGATCCTGGTGGTCAGATAGCGCAGAACGTCTTCGTTCAAGTGCATCTGGCGTTCCATTTCCTGGACCGCTTCGCCGGGGGCATCAATGTTCATGAGAACATAGTGGCCCTTACGGTTTTTCTTGATCTTGTAAGCCAGCGAACGAAGGCCCCATAGCTCTTTCTTGGGCACGGAGCCGCCCATGTCGGTGACAATTTTTTCGAAGGTTTCGACAAGTCCGTCTACCTGGGCGACGGAAATGTCCTGACGTGCGATAAACACGTTCTCATATAAAGACACGTTGGTATTCTCCCTAAGGATTTTCTCAACCCGGTCCTTCATGGGCGGGCATAGCCGGGACCATCCCGGCAGGAAGCTATTGAAAGCGCGCGCACTATACAGGTTTCGCAGATGCTGGCAAGCGGCGAAAGCGGATCGGTGAAATCTGGTGTTATAATGGACAAAATGGAACGGATGCCCCCCAACCCCCCCGTGAAGTTCCCCGTGAATGCACCAGGGGAACCCAATGCAAATGAGTTGGCGGGCGATACGCCGACCCGCACATTGAAACGGCTGTTTTTAGCGACGCGGCCCCAGTTTCTGACGACGTCCATATTGCCCGTCGCCGTCGGGACGGCGTGGGGCTTTCGCACCGCTGGGGAGCTGGATGGAAAGGCTCTTGTGCTCGCTCTGACGGCGACCGTCCTGGTTCATGCGGGTGCCAATATCCTGAACGATGTTTTCGACGATACCTATGGTGGAGACCGGGACAATACAGACCGCATCTATCCCTTCACCGGCGGGTCGCGTTTCATCCAGAACGCCATTTTGACGCGGAACGCGTTGCAGAGCCTTGCCCTGGTCCTTTTGGCGGCGGCGGTCGGCTTCGGCCTTCTTCTGACGGCCCTCAAGGGACCGGTGGTTCTGGCGTTAGGAGGAATCGGAGCCGGTCTCGGTTATATGTACTCCGCCCCGCCGGTGCGTCTTTGCAGCCGGGGCCTAGGTGAGGCAGCCGTTGGAATCGCCTTCGGCCTGCTGCCCGTAACCGGTGCAGCATGGCTGCAATCCGGCGGGATGGACGCAGCAACGGTCACGGCGGCTTTCTCCGTAAGTTTATGGATCGCTGCTGTCCTGATCGTCAACGAGATACCCGATGACGCCTCCGATGCGGCCGCGGGGCGGCGCACACTGGTGGTCCGAATGGGCAGGACAGGTGCCCGGCGGCTTTACTTAGGCATTCAAGTCGCGGCCTTCGCTATCCTGACAGTGGCGGTTGTGGCCGAGGTGTATCCCTGGCCAGCGCTCGGGCTTCCGGTTCTTCTGTTGATTGGGACAGTGAAAGCCTATCGGTTCATTCGGGAGGGGCGTGTGGGCATGGAAAAATGCATCAGGATGACTCTTGCCATCCACGCGACGGGCTGTCTGTGGTTGGCGGGGCTGGCGATTTTCTTTTCCTAAGGTTTTTCCTGGTCAGGGCAACCCTTGACAGCGGCCCTTTGGGGCTTTACCTGCCAGCGTCTGATTATTGTTCACATCACAGGAATTCACCATATGTCACGCGCCTTTGTTTTTCCCGGACAGGGAAGCCAGACCGTCGGTATGGGAAGCGACGTGGCCGAGGCCTATGCCTCCGCCCGCGAAGTGTTCGAGGAAATTGATGAGGCGCTCGGCCAGAATCTTTCAAAACTGATGTTTAATGGCCCGGATGACGAACTGCTCCTGACGGAAAACGCACAACCGGCGATCATGGCCGTCAGCCTTGCGGTGATGCGGGTGCTGACAAAGGATGGCGGTCTCGACCTTACGAACACGGCGGCTTACGTCGCAGGCCACTCGCTGGGTGAATATTCTGCTTTGGCCACAGCCGGGTGTTTTTCCGTCGCTGATACGGCCAGATTGTTGAAAACCCGTGGCCGCGCCATGCAGGACGCCGTGCCCGTGGGTAAAGGCGCCATGGCGGCGCTGATGGGTCTGGAACTGGATGATGTCGCTGCCGTCGCCGCTCAAGCGGCGGAGGATGGCGTCTGTGCCGCCGCCAACGACAACGCGCCGGGACAGGTGGTTGTGTCGGGCGATACGGCGGCCGTCGAGCGGGCCATTGAACTGGCGCAAGAACGCGGCGCCAAGCGGGCGATCAAGCTGCCGGTGTCGGCACCTTTCCATTGTGCCCTGATGGCGCCTGCCGCCGATGTCATGGCCCAGGCGCTGGCCACGGTGCCCATGTCGCCGGTGATGGTGCCCCTGATTGCCAACGTGACCGCAAGCGAAGTCAGCAACACCTCTGAAATCCGCCGCCTGTTGGTGGAGCAGGTGACGGGTATGGTACGCTGGCGCGAATGTGTGACGGCTATGAAAGAGAAAGGCGTTGATACTATCGTCGAAATCGGCGCCGGCAAGGTGTTGTCGGGGCTGGCCCGGCGCATCGACAAGGACCTTTCGGCGACGCCGGTCGGAACGCCCGAATCCATCGAGGAATTTTTAAAGACTCTATAGGGGACTGCCATGTTTGATCTGAGCGGAAAATGCGCGCTGGTGACAGGCGCTTCGGGTGGAATTGGCGGCGCCATAGCGCGCGCCTATCACGCTTCCGGCGCCAAGGTTGGATTGTCCGGCACCCGCAAGGACGCTCTGGACGCCCTGGCCGGAGAACTGGGCGAGGGCGCGTTTTCGCTGCCCGCCGATCTGTCTTCCGAGGGCGCCGCGGAGCAGTTGATCAAGGACGCCGAAGAGGCGATGGGGGCTGTGGATATTCTGGTCAACAACGCCGGCCTGACCCGCGACCAATTGGCCATGCGGATGTCCGACGAAGACTGGCAGATAGTTCTGGACGTTAACCTGACGGCGGCGTTCCGTCTGTCGAAGGCGTGCCTGCGCGCGATGATGAAAAAGCGCTGGGGCCGCATCATCGGCATTACCTCCATCGTCGGCGTTACCGGAAATCCGGGCCAGGTCAACTACGCGGCCTCCAAGGCGGCGATGATCGGAATGTCGAAATCCCTGGCCCAGGAAGTCGCCAGCCGCGGCATCACGGTCAATTGCGTCGCCCCCGGTTTCATCGAAACGCCGATGACCGACGCGCTGAACGACGATCAGAAGGAAAACCTGATGAGCCGTATTCCGGCAGGCCGTCTTGGGGCGTCGGGGGATATCGCGGCGGCCTGTGTCTATCTGGCGGCGGAAGAGGCTTCCTACGTCACCGGCCAGACTTTGCATGTCAACGGCGGAATGGCGATGATATAGACCGTTAGGATATAGACATCTAGCCAAGGCAAAAAAAGTGTGTTACGTAGCGGCACTTTCCAGCCGCCGGGTTACGGTGCCCCCGTTACCGGCAGCCGGAAAAACCAAATTAAAGACCGAAATTCAACATTTTATGCAAGTCGAGGAATATAGACTATGAGTGACGTCGCTGACCGCGTTAAAAAGATCGTCGTTGAACACTTGGGCGTGGATGAAGCCAAGGTGTCCGAAGGAACGAGCTTCATTGACGATCTGGGCGCAGATAGCCTGGATACCGTCGAACTGGTCATGGCCTTCGAAGAGGAATTCGGTTGTGAAATTCCCGATGAGGAAGCCGAAAAAATCCAGACTATCAAGGACGCCATCACCTTTATCGAATCGCAAAGTTCTTAAAAACAGGGCGTTGCCGTAGGGATTTGGGCCATCGCCCATCTCTCCGGAGTATGAGAACCCCGCCCTGGGAATTCCCGTCGTTTTTGTTTTTCTGTAGCGAGTCCCCATGAGACGAGTGGTTGTAACCGGATTGGGCCTTGTGACTTCCTTAGGTTGCGGGGTGGAAGCCAACTGGAAGAACCTGATTGCCGGCAAGAACGGCATCCGGGCCATTGAGTCTTTCGACACATCGGATCTGCCGGCCAAGATCGCCGGTCAAGTTCCCGAAGGCGACACCGCCGACGGCCTGTTCAACGCTGAAGACTGGGTGTCGTCCAAAGACCAACGGCGCATGGACGACTTCATCGTCTACGGACTGACGGCGTCGACCCAGGCGGTTGAAAATTCCGGTTGGATGCCCGACGCGGAAGAAGACCTGTTCCGCACCGGCGTGATGATCGGATCGGGCATCGGCGGCCTGAACGAAATCGCCAAGAACGCCATCCTCGCCGAAAGCGGAAAGACGCGGCGCATCAGTCCGTTCTTCATTCCGGCCTCGCTGATCAATCTTGTCTCCGGCCATGTCTCCATCAAATACGGCTTCAAAGGCCCCAACCATTCCGTGGTGACAGCGTGTTCCACCGGGGCGCATGCCATCGGCGATGCGGCGCGCATTATCATGTGGGATGACGCCGACGTGATGATCGCCGGCGGGGCTGAGGCCGCTATCTGCCGGCTCGGCGTGGCCGGGTTTTGTGCCGCCAGGGCGTTATCGACCAATTTCAACGACACGCCTGAAAAAGCCTCTCGTCCGTGGGATAAAGACCGGGACGGGTTCGTCATGGGCGACGGCGCCGGTGTCGTAGTGTTGGAGGAACTGGAACACGCCAAGGCGCGCGGCGCGAACATTCTGGCCGAAGTCGTCGGGTACGGTATGTCCGGCGATGCCAATCACATCACCGCACCGGCGGAAGACGGCAACGGCGCGCGCCGCTGCATGGAAGCGGCCCTGAAGCGGGCCGGGGCCAATCCGGAAGACGTTGATTACGTTAACGCCCACGGCACCTCGACGCCGCTCGGCGACGAGATCGAATACAAGGCCATACAACAGGTCTTCGGCGAGCATTCGAAAAACTTCCTGATGTCGTCAACCAAGTCGGCGATCGGCCACCTGTTGGGAGCCGCCGGCGCCGTGGAATCCATCTTCTCCATGCTGGCCATCCGCGACGGCATCGTTCCGCCGACGCTGAACCTCGACAACCCCTCGGTCAACGGCGGAATCGATCTGGTGCCCTATGAGGCCAAGGAACGTCCCGTTAAAATGGCGCTGTCCAACTCGTTCGGGTTCGGCGGCACCAATGCGTCCCTTGTTTTCAAGGCGGTTGAGTAAAGACTACACTGGCCTATGGGCCGTTTTCTGAAATTCCTTTCCTTTGTCCTGTTCGGGCTGTCGTTGCTGGCAGCCGGGGCGGCCTTGTGGGGTAATGCCCGCTACAAGGATAAGGGCCCGTCCGAGGCGGAAATTTCCATCATCATCGAACGCGGCATGGGCATCGACGCCATCGCCCGCGAACTGCACCGGGTCGGCATTCTGGCCGTACCGCTGGTATTTCGGATCGCGGCGCGCCTTCTGGAAGCCGATAAATCCCTGAAAGCCGGAGAATACGCTTTTCCTCCAGGTATCAGCCCCAAAGACGCCCTGGAACTGCTGCAATCCGGAAAGACGGTGATCCGCCGCGTGACTTTCGCCGAAGGGCTGAGCACGGCGGAAATTCTCGGCTTGTTACGGCGCACGGAAGGATTGCAGGGGAAAATCTGGCCGGTGCCCGGCGAAGGCGTGCTGCTGCCGGAAACCTATCATTTCTCCTACGGCGACAAGCGTCAGACCATCGTCCGGCGGATGGCGGACGGGATGCGGGATTTGCTGGAAAACCTGTGGCGCAACCGCGCGCCCGGCCTGCCGTTGGCGTTCCCGCTCGAGGCTGTGATCCTTGCGTCCATCGTCGAAAAGGAAACGGCGCTGGCGTCCGAAAGGCCCCGCGTCGCCGCCGTGTTTATCAATCGCCTGCGCAAGGGTATGCGCCTGCAATCGGATCCGACCGTGGTTTACGGCCTGACCCGTGGCGCGCGGCCTTTGGGGCGTCCGCTGTCGCGCGGCGACCTGAAAACCGCGTCGCCCTATAACACCTATCTGGTCGGCGGCCTGCCGCCGGGGCCGATCGCCAATCCGGGCAGCGCCTCGTTGGAAGCGGTGCTCCGGCCGATGGAAACGGATGAGCTCTATTTCGTCGCCGACGGCAACGGCGGGCACGTGTTCGCGAAAACCCTGAAACAGCATAACCGTAACGTCGCCAAATGGCGCAAGCTGAACAGGGCGAACAAGACGGCAAAGTAGGGGAGGCGTTTAATCCTTCGTCAGTCTTTTTTCGGCAGTTTTTTAAACAACCCGTCCGTCAGGCCCGGCGGTAGTGCGCCGAGAAGCCAGGCGGCTAAATACATCGGCCACGGGAAGGCGATGCGGGCCTTGTTGCGTTCCAGGCCGCGCCTGATGATATGGGCGGCTTTGTCGGCGTCCATGATGAACGGCATCGGGTAGATGTTTTTTTCGGTCATGCGGGTGCGCACGAACCCCGGACAGACGACCGAGACACGAATCCCGTTTCCTGCCAGACAGCCCCGCAATCCCTCGCCGTAGTTTTTTACCGCCGCTTTGCTGGCCGCGTAGGCGGGTGCGCCGGGCAGGCCCCGGAAGGCGGCGATGGAACTGACGATGGCGATCTGGCCGGAGCCGCGTTCGCGCATCGGCCCGATTACCGGCCACACCGTATTCAACACTCCGGCCATGTTGACGCTGAGGATGTCGCGGGCCTGGTCTTCGGTTTCGCCGCGCCCGCCCGAGCCGGACGACGTGCCGGCATTGGCGATGATCAGGTCGAGCGGCTGGCGGGCGTCGACGTCGGCAATCCAGCGGGCGGATTGGTCGCGCTCGGCGGCGTCCACTGGTTTGGCCTCCACCTCTGCGCCAAACGCCCGGCAGGCCTTGGCGACATCTTCCAGGCGGTCGGTGTTGCGGCCCGACAGCGCCAAAAATACCCCCGGCGCGGCATAATCGCGGGCCAGCGCTTCGCCGATGCCGCTGGACGCGCCGGTAATCAGGATATTTTTGGGCGGAGACAGTGTTTTGCTCATGATGTCACGGTTATAAAGGGCTTTGCCCCTACTGGCGAGAGATGGGGCGTTGTATAGGGCGTCGGCGCGGTTGTTGCCGCCGCCGCTCCGGCGTATAAACAACCCCGTTAGTGTGGCTTAAGGGGGTCCCGTGCCTGTTTCATCGATGACCGGTTTCGCCCGCAGCGAAGGGCAAATGGACAACTGTTCCTGGACGTGGGAACTGAAAAGCGTCAACGCCAAGGGGCTGGACGTGCGCTGTCGCATCCCGACAGGCTATGAGTCCCTGGAAAAGACGGTGCGCGACCGGATGGCGAAGGCCTTCAAGCGCGGCAATATATCGGTAAACCTGACGCTGAACTGGTTCAAGGGTGACGCCGGGGTCCGGGTTAATCCTCAAGTGCTGGACGAAATGGCATTCCGCCCCACAAAGAAAACACGTAAGCACTCGTGCGTTAG
>JACNJX010000116.1 GCA_014382345.1 Alphaproteobacteria bacterium | reverse complement strand
GCCGCTGTCGTCACCCTCAACGTATCGTTCCGCCTGACGGACCTGTCGGCGGCCAATCCGACGACGCCCAAAAGCGCGTGTTTCTTCCGCGGGCTAACGCCGATGATCTATGACAAATTCGATGCGTACTGCGGCACGGACAAGGCGGCGAAGTAGGACTCTTCCTAATCCCCGCCCGGCTCTTCATCGAGCCGCACGGCGATTCCCTTGAGGTCTTCGGATACCGCCGGGTAGCGGTCCAGTGCCAGCGGGTCATGGCCGGGCACAATATGTTCCGGCGTGTCCGCCAGTTCCCTGAGCCGGTCATATCCGGCCAGCACCATGTCCTTGTCGAAGATAATCGGAAACGGGTTGCGCGTTTCCATGTTGGCGTAGAGATGGCACGCATCCGATGCCAGCACCACCCAGCCCCGTTTGGTCTTCACCCGAACGGATTGCAGGCCGTCCGTATGACCGCCGATATGGTGCACGGAAATACCCGGCGCCAGTTCGGCGTCGCCGTCGTGAAAGCGGACCCGGTGGCCATACAGATGGCGCACCATGCCGACCACATCTTCGACGTTCATGGACGCTCCATGCGCAGGGTTCAGCATATGCCGCCCGGTGGCGAAGGCCATTTCCCGGTCCTGCAAATGAAAGTCCGCTTTCGGGAATTTGTCGAAATTGCCGATGTGGTCGTAGTGGAAATGGGTGACGATGACGTCCCGGACGGTATTGGCATCGACGCCGATCAACCCCAGCGCGTCGGTAGGGCAACGCAGAAAGGTGCGCCCCCGGTCATCCGCCGTTTCCTCTGTAAAACCCATGTCGATGACGAAGGTATGGTCCACAGACACCGCCGCCCAGACGAAATAATCGATCGGCATAGCCTCGTGCGGGTCCGGCGGATCGACGAAATTAGCCGCCTGGGTGCGGCCATGGGTGGCATATTTGACGGCGAACAGTTCGTAGATATCAGCTTCGGGCATGGCGTTTTTAAAACTTGCGGTCCGGGATGGTCGCGTCGTCCATATGACTGAGCCGCAGGTACTGAGCCAGGATATGCATCAAACCCTGATGCAGGTCTTCGACGACGCCGTAATTATCGCCCTCAACATGCAGGTTGATGTCGGCCAGGTCCGCCGTTCGCCCGCCGGCGAAACCGGTAAAGGCAACGACCGGCAGCGTATTGTCTTTCGCCCACTGGGCCGCGCGGACGACATTTTCCGAATCCCCGGAAGACGAAATGGTCAGCAATACGTCCCCCGATTCGGCCAGGGTCTTGAGCTGATAGACGAACACGTCGTCGTAGCTGATGTCGTTGGCGATGGCGGTAATCATTTCGATATTGCTGGCAAGCGAGACCACCTTGGGCCGGAGGTCGGTATCCGTCTGGCCGCTTTTCGAGTGGTCGCAGACCAGATGGTTGGAGATCGCCGCAGACCCCCCGTTGCCGCAAACATACAACGTTGCGCCCCGCTTATAGGATTCATCCAGCAGCGCGAAGGCGGCCTTCAGCGTATCCGCATCCACAGACGCCTGCGCCGCCTGAACTTGCTCGAAGTAGGCGGACGCGTAAGCCGCGATGTCGGGTAATTTCTGATCGGGAAATGTCATGGTTTCGATTGTCCGGCAAAAGCCCTGTTTGTTCAATGATCAACAGGGGGCGGCGGTGCATTTTCCCCGCGCTGGTCCGGGACGCCCGCCAGCAGGGCCAGCCCGGCGGCGAAAAATACCAGGATCGTCGCCATTCCGGCCCGCTGGCTTTCGAACAGCGCCGTCACCCAGGCCAGCAGCGCCGGGCCAAGAAACGCCGTCGCCTTGCCGGACAGCGCGAACAGCCCGAACATTTCCGTCCGCATGTCAGCCGGAGCCATGTGCGCCATCATCGAGCGGCTGGCGGCCTGCGCCGGGCCGACGAAAATTCCGAGCGGCAGGGCAAAGACCCAGAACAGCGTCTTGCCCTCGACCACCAGCAACGCGCCGCCCAGGACCATCAGTCCGGTGACGGCGATCTGGATCGTGCGTTTCGGCCCGATCCAGTCATCGACCCAGGCGAACCCGGCTGCGCCGAGGCCGGCGGTAACGTTGATGGCGATGCCAAAAATAATCAGTTCCGAAAAATCCATGCCGAAGGTGCCGGCGGCGTAGATACCGCCGAAGGCAAACAGCGTATTGAGTCCGTCGATATAGAGCATCCGGGCGATCAGGTAGCGGACGATGGAACGGAATTCCCGCACCCGGCGGACGGTGTCTTTAAGCGCCGCCCAACCTTGCCGAACGGCCTCGCCGGCGGCCAGGCCGCGGGACGGCGTGTCCGGCGTCCATAAAAACAGCGGCACCGCGAACACCACCATCCACAGCGCCACCATCGGACCCATGGCGCGCAAGTGTTCGGACGTTTCCTTGTCCAGCCCGAAGACCGGAACCTCGGCATCGACCAGCGCCACCAGCGCCAGGCCTAAGCAAGCCAGACCGCCGGCATAGCCCAGCCCCCAGCCCCAGCCTGACAGCCGGCCGATGCGGTCCCGTGTTGTCAGGTCGGGCAGCATGGCGTTGTAGAACACCATCGCCATCTCGAAGGCAAAATTGGCCGCCCCCGCCAGAACCAGCGCCAGCAACACGAACGCCACGTCCGGTTTGGCGTTCCACAACAGCCCGGTGAGCACGGCACACAGCCCGGTAAAGACGAAGATCCAGGGTTTCCGGCGGCCTCCGAAATCGGCAATCGCGCCCAGCAAGGGAGCCGCCACCGCGACCGCCAGTCCCGACAGACTAAGCGCCCATCCCCACTGGCTGGTGCCGGCAATCTCATCGGCGGCGATGGCCTTGGTGAAATAGGCGGAAAAAACAAACGTCGTGATGACCGTCGGGAAGGCCGAATTGGCCCAGTCATAGAGGCACCAGCTAAACCTGCCCCAACCGGTTGACGGTGTGGCGTTCATCGCCAAAGAGTCACGTATCGCCACCGATGGTGATCGTGCCGAGCGAACGGCTGGCGACGGCGATCATGCTGAGGTCGTTGATGTCCGTTCCCCATAGCTCGGACAGGAGCTGTTCGGCGGGCTCCACCAGGCCCCGGTTGGTGTCCAGCCAGCGTTTCACGGCCGTATCCAGATTGCGCCCGACACCGGACCCGATAACCATATTGGCCAGGGCCAGCTGTTGGCCGTAAATTTCCTCGGTCAGGGCGGCCACGGCCAGTTTTTGCCAGTGCCCTCCGGCGGCCAGGATTTCCGCCGCCGCGCGCAGGCGGCCCAGATGAAAATGGGTACCGATGCCGAAATAGATTTTCGCAACGTCGCCCACCGGCATCCGCCGCCGGTTGGCCAGTCGCACGATGTCACAGGCAGAATACAGATTGACCAGGTTGCTGATCCGGACCGCAAGGGCCTCCGGCACACCTTGGTGGACATAGGGTTCGGCGCGGGTTTTAACATCCTTCATGTATTGCGACGGAAGCGAGCCGCTCAAACCTTCGGACAAGGCGCTGACGCCGTCACGGAATTCCCGGACATGGGTGCCGATATCCAGGCCGGCCTTGCCGTTGCGAAGGAACCACAGCGTCACCCAGTCAATCAGGTGATTGATGTCAAGCATCATCTGCGCCTGCGCCTGGGCCGGAACACGGTTGTCCAGTTTTTCGATCGACCGCCACAACGTCCTGAGCTTGAACACTTCGCGCGCGATGGTATAGGCGCGGGTGATTTCAGCCGCCGTCTTGCCGGTCTTTTCAGCGTACTCGTTGACGAAGGTTCCGCCGACCCGGTTAATCATGGAATTGGTGATGCGCGTCGCGATGATTTCCCGGCGCAGGCGGTGGGACCGGATATCCTCTATGTATTTCTCCCGAAGCGGCGTCGGGAAATATTCAACCAGGTCTTCCTCCAGCCACGCATCGTCGGGGACATCGGAAGCCAAAAGCTGATCGTAAAGCCAGATTTTCGAGTACGACATGACGATGGCGACTTCCGGCCGGGTCAGGCCCACTTTCATTGCCTCGCGCTCGGCAAGCGTCTCGTCGTCGGGCAGGAATTCCACGGCGCGGTTCAGTCCCCCGCCGCGTTCCAGCATCCGCATCAGCCGGATCTGGTTGTCCAGGGCCTCAATGCCCTTGGCCTGGATCATGGAAATGGCCTGGGTCTGAAGGTAGTTGTGGCGCAGGACCAGGCCGCCGACCTCGTTGGTCATTGACGCCAGCAGCCGGTTGCGCTGGGGCTTGGACAGGCGGCCCTGATCGACGACGGCGTCGATCAGAATCTTGATGTTGACCTCGTGGTCCGAGCAGTCCACGCCGGCGGAATTTTCGATGGAATCCGTGTTCATGCGGCCACCATTCAGTGCGTATTCGACCCGCCCCAACTGGGTCACGCCAAGGTTCGCCCCTTCGCCGATAACTTGCGCGCGAATTTCCCGCCCGTTGATGCGAATGGCGTCATTGGCCCGGTCGCCCACGTCCGCATCGGATTCGGACGCCGCCTTGACGTAGGTGCCGATGCCGCCGAACCACAACAGATCGGCCTCAGCCCTGAGCATGTAGCCCAGCAATTCATTCGGCGTGACGGTGTCTTTCGGAATCTCAAACAAGGCGCGGATTTCCGGCGTCAATTTCAGGGCCTTGGCGCTGCGATCGAACACGCCGCCGCCTTTGGAAATCAGCCCCGCGTTATAATCCGCCCAGTTGGACCGCGGCAGCCGGAACATCCGTTTGCGCTCAATGAGGCTTTTCGCCGGGTCCGGATCGGGGTCGATGAAAATGTGCAGATGGTTGAATGCGCCGACCAGCTTGGTCTGTTCCGACAACAGCATGCCGTTGCCAAACACGTCGCCCGACATATCGCCGACGCCAATCACGGTAAAGGGTTGTTTCTGAATATCGACGCCGATTTCTCTGAAATGGCGCTTGACCGATTCCCAGCCGCCCCTGGCCGTGATGCCCATTTTCTTGTGGTCGTAGCCCTGGCTGCCGCCTGATGCGAAGGCGTCGCCCAGCCAGTGGCCGTATTGTTCGGAGACGCCATTGGCAATATCGGAAAACGTCGCCGTGCCCTTGTCGGCGGCGACGACCAGATAAGGATCGGGTCCATCCAGCCGGACAACCTGTTTCGGCGGGGTGACGCGCGTACCGTGATAGTTGTCGGTCAGGTCGAAAAGCCCGGAGATAAGGGTTTTATAACACGCAATTCCTTCCGCCAGGAACGCATCCCGGCCACCTTCCGCGGGCGGGTTTTTCACCACGAAGCCGCCTTTCGAGCCGACCGGTACGATGACCGCATTCTTGACCTGCTGCGCCTTGACGAGCCCTAAGATTTCCGTGCGGAAGTCCTCGCGCCGGTCCGACCAGCGAAGGCCGCCTCGCGCCACCATGCCGAACCGGAGATGCACGCCTTCGACGCGGGGGCTGTAGACGAAAATCTCATAGAGCGGGCGCGGCAGGGGTAGATCGTCGATGCCGGCGGAGCGGATCTTGAAAGAGAGATAGGGTTTGGGTCCGCCATCGGGCGCGGTTTGGAAAAAATTGGTCCGAAGAGTCGAGTCCACGGCATTGACGAACCGACGGAGGATGCGGTCTTCGTCGGCGCTGACGACGGCGTTCAGGTCTTTGTCGATTTGCGTCCGGATGCGTTTGGCGCGAGCCGCCGTTCGCCCCTTCTTATCCTGGGTCCGGGGATCGAAAACGGTTAGGAACAGATCGACGATGCGCCGTG
Organism: Alphaproteobacteria bacterium; assembly: GCA_014382345.1. Taxonomy (GTDB): domain Bacteria; phylum Pseudomonadota; class Alphaproteobacteria; order Rhodospirillales; family Casp-alpha2; genus Casp-alpha2. The sequence goes on along the minus strand of JACNJX010000116.1, from coordinate 2,291 downwards.
TAATGGCTGCGTTGTTGGCCAGGGTCTGCTCCATATAGGACTGGGAGAAGGCGATTCCGGCCTGGCGCAGATATTTCGCGTAGGCCCTGAGGATCACCACCTCGCGCCACGACAGTCTGGCGCCCGATACCAGCGCATTAAACCCGTCGCTTTCGGTTTCACCCCGCCAGACACGATCGAAGGCTTCTTTAAAGGTATCGTGGATGGCGTCCAGATTGACATTGCCGCCATCTCGGGATTCCAGCCCGAAATCATGAATCATGACGATCCGGCGCTGATCCCGGTCCAGGGTCACCTGGTTCGGAATTTCGTCCATCACCCGGAATCCCATGTGTTCGAACAAAGGCAGGGCATCGGACAGCGATAGGGCGCTGTCCGGGTGATAGACCTTGAAGCGTATCCGGTTGGCGGGGCAATCGGACGGGCGGAACAGCGTCATGCCGATGCCCCCGTCTTCACGCAGGCGTTCGATAACGCCGATGTCCCTTAAGGCCTGGGCGCTGTCATAGGTTTCCCGATAGCCCGCATCAAAAGCGTCAGCGTATCGATGAAGAATGTCCAGCCCGGTCTCTTCGCCATGATGACCGGACAGGGCATCGCTCAAATGGTCGCTCCACGACCGGGCGGCGGCGGCAAGACGGGCCTCCAGCGCCTTGACGTCATAAGCCGGGACTTTTCCCGGCCTGGTGCGGATAATCAGGTGCAGGCGAGCCAGCGGCGAATCGCCGACTTCGGCATGGTGCGCCGACATTTCGCCAGCAACGGCCTCGCACAGGATGTCCTGCATTTGACGCCGAAGGACCATGGTATAGCGGTCCCTGGGCACAAAAATCATGCAGGATACGAATCGCTCGAAACCGTCCGCCCGGATAAACAAGGCCACCCGCTGGCGGTCCTGCAGATGCAGGATGCCGAGGCTGATCTTGAAAAGCTCGTCGTCCGTAATCTGAAACAGTTCGTCGCGTGGAAAGGTTTCCAGAATGTGGGTTAACGCCTTGGCGTCGTGACTGCCCGGCAGGAACCCGGCGCGAAGCATGGTTTTTTCCAGGCGGCGGCGAAGCAGCGGAATATTCCTGGGACTCCGGCTATAGGCGGCAGACGTAAACAGGCCCACGAACAGGCGCTGTCCGATAACCCGGCCCTTGGCGTCGTAGCGCTTGACGCCGATGGCGTCCAGATGTACCGGGCGGTGCACGGTCGAGCGGTCATTGGCCTTGGTCACAAGAAGCAGATTCGAGCGGGTGCCGGCACCCGTCGCGGATTGAATTTCCCGAAATTCCCGGAACACGGACCGGCCGGTCTTGGACAGGATCCCGAGGCCGGGTTTATTGTTTGTTTTTATGCGGACAAGGTTGCCCCGGGCGTTCACGCGAAATTCCCGATAGCCAAGAAACGTGAACTGATTGTCGTACATCCAGTCGAGGAAGGCTCGCACTTCGTCGGCCTCTTCGGCGGGGACCCGGCGCGGCTTGACCTTCAACTCGTCAATGGCTTCGGCCATTTTTCCGCGCATGGCGCGCCAGTCCCGGACGGCGGAGCGGACATCGCCCAGAACGTCGCGCAACCCCGTTTCCACCGACTTCAAACGTGCGCCGGACACCGAAGTGATATGCAGATGCATAAACGATTCCGTCGTCACGTTGGATCCGGAATTATCGCTGGGGAGAATTTCGGACAGCTTTCCCGATTTGCCGCGGCGCACGGAGAACAACGGGTGGATGGAGAGGCGAACCGTCAGGTTCTGGTTGTTCAGTTCCGCCGTTACCGAGTCGACCAGGAACGGCATGTCATCGTTGATGATTTCGATGACCGTATGGTCGGAGCGCCATCCGTCTTTCTTAATGTCCGGGTTGAAAACCCGGATCAGCGCCTTGCCCCGGGATCGCGTTTGCGCCTGCTTCCAGTGCCCGTGGGCCATGGCGAACAGGGTTTGCGGGGTGCAATCCTGAAGATCCTGTGGCGGCACATTGGCGAAATAGGCTTTGAGAAAAAGGGAAAACCGGTTATGCACGTTTTTGCCCAGGCGCTTGGCGCTCAGGGCAATCGTTTTCCGGATGAGATCGGCTTTCAGTGCTTCGGCGTCGGACGGCATGTGTTTCCTCCAGACCCTACGGCTTGAGAGGCCGCCCGGCTTTCGCCGGCGGCTGCATTGAATATATCTAAAAGGCTATGTCATTATCTAGTTCTTTCAATGGTTTCTTAAAAATCAGACGGATCGCTCCCTGGTCGCTCCCTGGTCGCTCCCTGGCGGCGATGCGGAAAATTTGTCGATGGCTCCCGAATCCCGCTAC
>JACNJX010000057.1:15197-37347 GCA_014382345.1 Alphaproteobacteria bacterium | reverse complement strand
GGGGGGTTGGCGACGATCAGTGGAGTGCCCGCTTCAGTGGGGAGGGGGGCGGTGGGTTCCAGGTCCAGGGCGAGGCCGCCGGGATTTGCCAGGGCGTCGATGAAGATCGCCTTGCATTTGGGCGTCGGGGCGCGACGGAAGTTTTCCGGGTCAGTCGGATCGACGAAATGGCAGTTCCAGCCCAGCCGTTTGAAGCTTTGCCCGAACTGGGTGATCGAGCCGCCGTAGAGATTGGTCGAGGCGAGGAATTCATCGCCGGGGTCGAGCAGGGTAAAGAAGGCCAGGAACTGCGCCGCGTGGCCCGACGCCGCGCACACCGCAGCGCGCCCGCCTTCAAGCGACGCCACCCGTTCTTCCAGCACCGCCACCGTCGGGTTAGTCAGGCGCGAATAGATGAAGCCGAAGGTCTGCAGATTGAACAGGTCGGCGGCGTGTTCCGTGTCCTCGAAGGCGTAGGCCGTGGTCTGGTAGATCGGCGTGTTGCGTGCGCCGGTCACCGGTTCGGGTCTTGCGCCGGCGTGCACGGCAAGGGTTTCGATGCCGTATTCTTTAGGGGGTTTGCTCATGGTTTTAACCGGCCGCCTCACGAAACCTTCAGGGAACGGCGCTTGGCCGAAATGACGCCTGAGTTGACGCCGCTCCAGCTCAATTCCCCGAACAGCCGGCCGTATTCGATTTTCGGACACCTGTTCATGACGACGGTGAGTCCGGCCTTTTCCAGCTTTTCGGCGGCTTCGTCGTCGCGCACGCCCAACTGCATCCAGACCACCTTGATTCCCTTGTCCTCATGAATGTTCAGAATTTCATCGGCGAGGACGCCGGCCTGATCGGACGAGCGGAAAATATCGACCATGTCGAAAGGGCCGGGAACATCGGTGAGGCTGGCGTAAACTGTTTCGCCGAGAATTTCCTTGCCCGCCTGCCCAGGATTGACCGGTATGACGCGGTAGCCCTTGCCTTGCAGATATTTCATGGCGAAGTTGGACGGCCGCACCCATTTATGCGACGCGCCGGCCAGGGCGATGGTCCGCACCTGCTTGAGTATCCGGCGAAGATGCTCATCGTCGTAGTGTAACGGTTCGACCGGGAGGGGGCAGACGGAATTGCTCACCGGTCCTGCCAATCGGGCATGTCGCGTTTGTCCAGGAACGCCTTGATGCCTTGCCTGGCGTCATCGCGTTGCATGTTTTCGACCATGGTGCGGGTGGCTTCTTCGTAAGCCGCGCCGAGCCCGTCCTCGATCTGGCGGTAAAACAGTTTCTTGCCCGCGGCGATGAAGGCGGGGCCTTGACCGGCAATATTTTCGGCCAGGTCCAGGACCGTTTCGTCCAATTTGTCCGCCGGCACGGCCCGGTTGATCAGGCCATAGTGTTGAGCCGTCGCGGCGTCGATGAAGTCGCCGGTCAGCAGCATTTCCATGGCCTGCTTGCGGGGCAGGTTGCGGGTCACGGCGACCATCGGCGTGCCGCAGAACAGGCCGACGTTGATGCCCGACGTAGCGAAGCGGACATCCTCAGTTGCGACGGCGAGGTCGCACTGGGCGACGAGCTGGCAGCCGGCGGCGGTGGCGATGCCGTGGACGCGGGCGATCACCGGCTGCGGCAATTCGGTCAGCGACACCATCATGCGCGAGCATTGGTCGAACAAAGCGCCGATGGCTTCCGGCGACGGGTCGGCGTCCATTTCCATTAAATCATGCCCGGCGCAGAACGCTTTGCCATTGGCGGCCAGGATGACGACGCGGATGGATGTGTCATCGGCCAGTTGGTCGAGCTGTTGTTGAATCCGGCCCATCAGTTCCGTCGACAGGGCATTGAACTTTCCCGGACGGTTCAGGGTCAGCGTGGCGATGCCGCCCTGGTCCTCGCGCAACAGGATGTCTTCGTTGCTCTGGGTTTCTGTCGGAGTGGTCATGGGTTGGAATTTTCAGCACATGGCGGGACAAAAGCAAGGCCCATTCGCCCAATTCGCAACAGGGGGCAGGGATTGCCGGGTATTGTCGGAACGTCGTCCGAATGTCGTCGGGGTGTCATCTTTTTGTCGTCCGTTTGTCGTCATTATGTCGTTTCAAAGTCATCATTTTTTAGCCCCCAATAAGACACAACCGATTGATTTTGCTGAATTCATCTTCCATTCAGCGGCGAAAATGTCATCATTTCTCATCATTTCGGGATTCCGCAGCCCCCTTGCGCCCGGTTTTTCGGCGCTGGCGGGGAGGGATAGGAGGTAATTTTCAGAAAACATGATTATAATTCCTACAACACTAAGAATATAAGGTATAAAGTCATAATTTTGTGGAAATGTCAAGAGCGACTGTGGAACGCGCCGGGAGGAGAATGGGGAGGAGCTGTGCGGTTTGCCCAATGTCCGCTTTGGGGGGTAAAGCGGACGTAAAATACCCTCCGTCTTAATGTCCGCTAATAGCCAAGAGCAGACATTCTGGGGGGGCATAGGGAGCATAGGATTTCCTTACTTTATGTCCTTACACTCTTCTGACATTGGATGTTTTTAATTCTTCGGATGACGTACTTTCAAGAAATTCGCGAAGAATTTTGCTGAAACCTAGCCTTCTTTCCTCCCACAATTTTTGAAAACCCGGCTGATGGTAAAACCACAACAGGTTTTCACGATGGCCATCCCAAAAATCATCATCAATCATTCCAGATTTGTATTGGAAGAAGACATTTTCGTATCGACGAATAAGGCTGATCCCTAGATAAGCGAATTGGTAATATTCGCTTTCCTCAAGTTTTTCTGGAGATGCCATGCCAATAGCGAAAATCCTCGCTGTATCCTTGTCCCTTCCGACTGTCGCTGCCATTTCGGCAAGGGCCTGGGTTGCAAACTGATAAGTCTGGGAATAGGTGGCCTTGGTATTTCGCTTAATTTGTACGGCCAAGTATATAACCGTCAGGGCCACCGAAATTGCGGCAATTAAACCTGAAAAAACCTGTAAAAAATCTAGGTTCATATAATAATTCCAATACCTTCCTGATAATCTTCAAATTTATACCGATGGTATCCAAAGTACCTCACCGTTGGAATGGCTTTATTCTGCAGCCTCAAATCGCCGCCCAGCCGAATGTCCGCTATGGGTCAAAAGCAGACCTTTTCCATTCCCGCCAAAAATGTCCGCTTTGGCCGCTGAAGCGGCCCCTGCGGTCCGGGGGTAAAGCGGACCTCATTAAACGGACCCATGCCCGTCGGGAGTCCAGTTTGACCTTTGCCCGGGCGAAAACTAGAGTTTTCGCCTTACATGGAGGAGGCGGAGAAGGGGGCTTTCGTGCCGAAAATCACCATCCAGGAATTCGACGAGCTGATGGCCCAGGAAATGCCGTGGGCGGTCGAGGCCGGTATGGCTCTGGAAGCCATCGGACCCGACCACGCCGCCATGCGTCTGCCGTTCAACGATGTCATGCTCAGGCCCGGCGGCACGGTGTCCGGCCCGACCATGATGGCGCTGGCCGACGCCACCATGTACGCCGTGGTGCTGGGCGCCATCGGAATCGTCAAGCTGGCGGTGACGACCAGCTTCAACATCAATTTCCTGTACCGGCCCAGCCCCGCCGACCTGCTGGCGGAAGGACGCCTGCTGAAAATCGGCAAGCGCCTCGCGGTGATCGAGGTGACGCTGCATTCCGAAGGCCACGGCGAGCCCGTGGCGCATGCCACCGGCACCTATTCGATACCGCCGTCCGGCGACTAGGGTATTATTGCGGTATTATAATACCGTTCCTGTAAGTTACGGGTTTCTTTGTAATTTTCGCGTTGACATCGCAAAAATTAATGGCATACTCCGCGCCTTCGTTACAGAAGCCCGGCGTAAGGGGCGGTTCGCGCGACCCTGATTTCAAGACGATTTCAAAAGATCGGATATACGAATATGAAAACCTTTTCGGCGAAACCTTCTGATATTGAAAAGAAGTGGTACGTCATTGATGCCGAGGACATAATCCTGGGCAGGATGGCCGCGTTGATCGCCACGCGCCTTCGCGGCAAGCACAAGCCGATGTTCACCCCGCACATGGATTGCGGCGACAACATCATCGTCATCAACGCCGACAAGGTGAAGCTGACGGGCCGCAAGCTGGCCGACAAGAAATACTACTGGCACACCGGCTATCCGGGCGGCATCAAGCAACGCACCGCCGGCAGCATTCTGGGCGGCCAACACCCCGAGCGGGTGGTGATCAAGGCCGTCGAGAGAATGATCAGCCGCAACCCGATGGGCCGCAAGCAGATGAAGAACCTGCATGTCTATAAAGGCGCGGACCATCCCCATCAGGCTCAGAGCCCCGAGGTTCTGGACGTCGCCGCGATGAATCCCAAGAATAAAAGGAGCGCCTGAGCATGGCTGAGGAAACCAAAACCCTGGCCGACCTGCAAGATATGGTCGAAGAAAAGGCCGCACAGGACGCCGCAGTAACCTCCGGAGCCGCCGCGCCTGAAGCGGATGCCGTGGACGTTTCCGTAGACGTTGGCGCCGAAACCGCAGCCCCCACCGAGCCCAAAATCGACGAACATGGCCGCTCTTACGCCACCGGCAAACGGAAAAACGCCATTGCCCGTGTCTGGATCAAACCGGGCGCCGGCAAGATCACCGTCAACGGCCGCGAACAGGAAACCTATTTCGCCCGTCCGGTTCTGCGCATGGTCATCGGCCAGCCCTTCGCCGTCACCGACCGCGAAGGCCAGTATGACGTCGTCTGCACGGTCAAGGGCGGCGGACTGTCCGGCCAGGCCGGCGCGGTCAAGCACGGCATCTCAAAGGCGCTGACCTATTACGAGCCCGCGCTGCGCGGTCCGCTCAAGAAGGAAGGCTTCCTGACCCGCGACTCGCGTGTCGTCGAGCGTAAAAAATTCGGCCGCAAAAAAGCGCGCCGCAGCTTCCAGTTCTCGAAGCGTTAAGCCGAAACCGGAAACGAATTACGGAAAAGGGCTGCCTTCGGGTGGCCCTTTTTCTGTTACCGGGGGTGGGGTTTACGTCTTTTTCTGCAGCTTGAGCCGGGTGCGCAGGAAGCGCAGCGTGCGTTGCGCCATGGTCGTGTCGATGCGCTGATAGACGCCCAACAGGGCCTCCATGTCCTTGTCATCGGTCTCTTCATTGAGATTGATGCAATAGACGATTTCTCCGAACACGTCGAAGTCGACCTCGGCGGCCTTGCAGAGAACGGCCAGCTTTTCCGATTCCGGATCGAACACCGCCTGGCGGACGACGTCGGGATCGATGTTGACCAGACGCCCGAGCCCGGCGACGAATTCCGGGATTTTGTCCTGGCGGATCAGGGTCAGCAGCAGTTCCGTGTCCAACTGCTTCATCTTGTCCTTGCGGGCGATGAACTTCTCCGCCGGGGTCAGTCCGCCTTTTTCCTTCTGTTCGGCGAACCATTTATCGGCTTCCTGCAGCAAGCCCTGGACCTGGGCGTCATCGAGGCCTTCATTGGCGCTGAGGATTTTTTCCCGCAGCGCTTCGGACACCCGCCAGTAAATATCCTGGGCGAGGTCGGCGGGGACGTCCTGGCGCTGGGACAGCGACAGTTCCAGGTTTTCGTTTTCCTTGGCTCGCTCGACGAAGGTCTCCATGCCGTTTCTGGAAAACTGGGCTCCGGTGTTGCCGGCGAGGGTTCCGAGAACGGTGGTGTCGCCTTTTTCGACCAGCACATCGGTAACGGTTTCACCGACCATCGCACGTTGGGCGATGGCGTTGAGGTGTTCCTGGCTGTGCTTTTGCGCGATCTCGACCAGTTCGTCATCGCCCAAGGCGTCGCTGTTCTTGAGTACGGGAAGGGCGACTTCGATCTCGTCGTTGGCAAGCGAGAGAATCAAGTCCTTGGGCGCGTTGCCGACAAAGGAAATGGTTTCGGACAGGTGCTGGCGGACCGTGGCTTCCACCTGATGGACCATGCTGCCCATGATCTCGCCGAAATAGGCGATTTCCCGTTCGTTCAGGGTGTCCGGCGTCTCCATGAACATGTCCGTGACTTCGCGCAGCAATTGCTGGCGCCCGTCTTCGGAATTTTCCTTGGTCAGGCGGGCGAGACTTTCGAGATGGGTCAGCTTGTCATCCACGATTAATTTTATCCGCTTGGGTGTCTTGTGGAAGAACGAACGATGGTAATCGATATACCCTACCCAATCTAACGCAAAGGGGGGATATGCCATTCGGCTACCATGGCGGCGGCAGTTGCGGAAGCGGGCATTCCGGTATAAGACGACCGGGATTTCTCCCCCTGGATATTACGCCAGGGGATATTACGCCAAGGATACGGACCATGAGCGCGAAAATTTTTATTGATGGCGAAGTCGGCACCACCGGGCTGCAAATTCGCGCGCGCCTGGACCAACGCTCCGACGTCGAGGTCATCAGCCTGCCCGAAGACAGGCGCAAGGATTCCGCCGCCCGGTCCGAGATATTGAACAGCGCCGACCTTGCGGTCCTGTGCCTGCCGGACGATGCCGCACGAGACGCCGTCGCCATGATCGAAAACGCGGACACGCGGGTCATCGATGCCTCGACGGCGCATCGGACCCATCCGGACTGGGCCTATGGTTTCCCGGAACTGAACGCAGGCCAGGCGGACGCCATTGCCGCATCGACACGGGTCACAAACCCCGGCTGTTACGCGCTGTCGTCGGTGGCGATAATCCATCCGCTGGTGGCAGCGGGGATTCTGCCCGCCGATCACCCGGTGACCATCAACGCCGTTTCCGGCTATTCCGGCGGCGGACGCAAGATGATCGAGAGCTTCGAAGACAAGGCCGCGCCCGATTATACCGACGAGGCGTTCAGGGTGTACGGCCTGTCCCTGGCCCACAAGCATGTGCCGGAAATTCAGATGCACGGCGGGCTGACCCACCGGCCCCTGTTCATGCCCAGCGTCGGGCGCTTCAGCCAGGGCATGATCGTGCAGATGCCTCTGCAACTGTGGTCCCTGCCGGGTTCGCCCAGGGCGGAAGACCTGCACGGCGTGCTGGCGGATCATTACCGGGACCAACCGTTCGTCAAGGTCATCGCGCTTGAGGATTCGTCCGGAATGGCCGGCCTTCAGCCGGAAGCCGTGAACGGCACCAACGAGCTGCACCTGTACGTTTTCGCCAACAAGACCGGCGGCGAAGGGACCGATGAGGGGCAGGCCGTGGTCATGGCGCTGCTGGACAACCTGGGCAAGGGCGCGTCGGGCCAGGCGGTGCAGAACATGAATTTGATGCTGGGGCTGGGCGAGACCGAAGGGTTGCTCTAGGTTCTGCGGAATTCCAGCCAGCCCGTGTCGGTCGAGGCGGAAGCGGTTCCATCCGCGACGACGCCTTTGCGGCAAAAAACTAACCCGGAACGTAGTTGTCCCTGAGCCAGGCCTCTTCGAAACCCGCCCATTGAATGTTGTGATAGGAATGCTGCGGATCGCCTTCGACGGCTTCGCCGGTTTCCGTCGCGATCAGGTCACAGCCTGCGTCCATCGCCGCCTGCACCCGGGCCTTCAGCATCGCCCGCTGCCCGCCGCGGCGGCGGAAATCCGGAGACGTGGCGCCGAAATCGCACCAGCCCACCCCGCGATCCATGAACAAAGCCCCCGTCGCCGCGGGCTGGCCGTCGGCGAAGCCCATATAGACCGTCCATTTTGGACGGCCGGCAAGGCGGGCCAGGGCAGGGATGGTGGCGTCTCCGAAATCGAAAGCGGCGGCGACGATTTTTCCGAAATCCTCGCCATGCTCCGGGCCGATGCGCCGGACTTCCAGGTCCGAACCTGTTTCCTCGGGCAGCGCTCCGTTATGGATGAACGTCATCCATCGCCTGTGGGCGGTCAGGCCTTCTTCCGAGAGCCATGTTTTAAGGTCCTGAGGACGGCTGTCGGGGTGGACATGGACGAAGTAGCGCCCGATACCGGCATCTGAAAATAGTTTTTTGAAAGCGGCAATGGTGCCCCGCTCCGCCGCCTCCCGTGCGCCGAGGCCGATAACCCGGTTGATGAGAAAGTGGTGATCGCCGGAGGCGACCGAGATCAAAGCCCCGTTGAGGGTTTGCTGGTGCAGGTTGAGAGGGGAAAGTCCCTCCGCGGCTTCGCCCAGATCGGCGAAGGCGAGGGCCTCGATTTCCTCGATCCTTTGTGCGCGCTCGTCCATGAGAAACCCCTTTTTACCAGGAAGGCCCGCTTTCGATCAGTTCCACGACGTTCCCGGCCGGTAGCGGCTTGGCCATGTGGAAACCCTGGCCGTATTGGCAGCCCAGTTCCCGCAAATCGTCCATTTGGTTTTTTTCTTCGATGCCCTCGGCGATGATATCCATTTCAAGCGCCAGCGCCAGTTGGGCAATCGAGCGCACGATGCGGTTGCTGCTTTCCGATTTGTCCATGTTGATGACGAAGGAACGGTCGATCTTCAAGGTATCCAGCGGAAACTGGTGCAGATAGCTGAGGCTGGAATAGCCGGTGCCGAAATCGTCGATGGCGAGCAGAATACCGAGCGCTTTGAGCTTTTTCAGGGCTTTTGCCGCGTGCTCCGGGTCCTCCATCATCAGGGATTCGGTGATTTCCAGTTTGACGGTCGCGGGATCGAGCCCGCTGTCCTTGATGAGCCCGGCCAACAGGTCGATTTCATCCAGGCTGGACAGTTGCAGGCCCGAAACATTGACACTCATGAACGGCACCGCCAGGTCGGGAAAAGCCTGTTTGAAGCCGTTTATAAAGACCTTGTGATCGCGAAGGCCCGTTTCCAGCGCCAACCGGCCCAGTTCGACGATCATGCCCGTTGCTTCGGCCAGCGGGATGAAATCGACCGGAGAGACATAGCCGTCCTGCTTCTTCCAGCGCATCAGGGCCTCGAACCCGGCGATGTGGCCGTCTTCCAGGGTGACGATGGGTTGGTAGTGCATCTCGAATTCATTGGCGTCCATGCCACGGCGAAGGTCGCGTTCTTCCTGGATTCTTTCGATGGCGAGGGCGCGGATTTCCTCCAGAGATGCATCCATATCATCGGGCTGGGCCTTAATGCCGGACATCTGGCGTTGGGCGTCGCGAAACCGCGACAGAACGACCCGCAACAACAGGTCCATCATGGGGTCTTTGGACTTCAGGGGTTGGATGAACCGGGAGCGCTGAATTTCGATGACTTCGGTATCGGTTTTCGCGGTCACCGTGGCCGAGCGGGGGGCATCGTCGATCATCGACATTTCGCCGAAAATTTCCCCGATGCCGAGCTCGGCAATGACGATGGTATCGCCGTTCTTCGGGATCAGGACCTCAACTTCGCCGCTTTCTATGAAATATGCGTGCTGGCCACGGTCGCCGATGCTGAAGATTTTCTCTCCGGCGGCGAATTTCCTCGATGAAACGAATTCGGGCATCCCAGTACCTTCAAAAGTCCCCAAAGATGGTGTCTTTTTATATAAAGCATATTTTTTACCGGAAAAGGAGAAATGCCAAAAGCCGGGGGGTTAGCGGTCCAGCCGGTTGCCGTGGCTTTCAGTCCATTGCTCAAGGGGCTGAAAGTCGGCAAGAGAAGAAATTTTCTGTTCGGTCCAGGTCCTGAGCTCGTCATCGGGCATGGAAAGGTCTATGGGAAAACGAACCGGTTGCGCCACATGCCAGGGGGTATCGACGAAAAACTCGAAGCGATTGCCTTCGGGGTCGCGGAAGTAGATCGACCAGGTGGTGCCGTGGGACACCGTTTCGAGCGCCAATCCGCCACCCGGGCCGTCATAGGCTTCCAGGGCGCCGTGCAGTCCTCGCAAGGCGTCCAGGGCTTCGATGCGGAAGGCCAGATGGTCGAGTGATCCGGCATTGGGATTGCCTTCGGCGCTTTCGTTCAAAACGATCTGGTGGTGTTCTCGGGCGTTGCGGGACAGGAAGACCATTTGGTGGTCGCCGGGCGGGCTCCTGTCGGTGACGATGAAGCCGAGGGCGCGGGTGTAGAAGTCCTCCATCGTCGCGAGATGGCGGACCTTGATCTCAAAATGACTTAATACGATGGACAAAAGGCGTCTCCTTCACCTTTTACGTTGGGTGCCCAGCATCAAATATCAATCTGGTCGACGAATTGGGCGTTTTCGGTGATGAACTGGAAGCGCAATTCCGGTTTTTTGCCCATCAGGCTTTCCACCAGCTTCGAGGTTTCCTTGGCTTCAAGGATATCCTCGTCGGAATGGCGTAGCGGCACGGTCACGCGCAACAAGGTCCGGGTTGCCGGATCCATGGTGGTTTCCTTCAATTGCTTGGGCGGCATTTCGCCCAGGCCCTTGAAGCGGCTGATGTCGATTTTACCCTTACCGGTGAATTCTTTTTTCATCAATTCATCCTTGTGGGCGTCATCGCGGGCATACAGGGTCTTGGCCCCCTGGGTGATCCGGTAGAGCGGTGGCATGGCGACGTAAAGATGACCATTTTCAATAAGTTGTGGCATTTCTTTAAAGAAAAATGTCATCAGCAGGGATGCGATGTGGGCGCCGTCCACGTCGGCGTCGGTCATGATGATGACGCGCTCATAGCGCAGATCGTCGGACATGAACTTGTCGCCGATGCCGCAGCCCAAAGCCTCGATGATATCGTTGATTTCCTGGTTGGCCTGGATTTTGTCAATGGAGGCGCTGGCGACATTGAGGATTTTGCCCCGGAGCGGCAATACCGCCTGGGTCTTGCGCTCGCGTCCCGATTTGGCCGAGCCGCCCGCAGAATCGCCCTCGACCAGGAAAACCTCCGTTCCTTCCGCTGTCGACGACGTGCAATCGGTCAGTTTTCCCGGCAGGCGCAGGCGCTTGGTCGCCGACTGGCGCTTCATTTTCTTGTCGTGGCGGCGTTTCAGGCGTATTTCGGCGCGCTCGATGACATGCTCCAGGATCGCCTTGGCCATGTCGGGAGACGCCGACAGCCAGTGATCGAAATGATCGCCGATCGAGGATTCCACCAGTTTCTGGGCTTCCGCCGTCGCCAGCCGTTCCTTGGTCTGGCCCTGGAATTGCGGGTCATTGATGAACAGCGACAGCATGATACAGGCGTCGCCGACCACGTCGTCGGCGGTGATCTTGGCCGCCTGCTTGTTGCTGGTGAGTTCTCCGTAACCGCGCAGGGCCTTGGCCAGCGCGCCCCGCAGTCCCAGTTCATGGGTTCCGCCCAGGGGCGTCGGCACGGTGTTGCAGTAGGAATTGAAAAAGCCGTTTTCATCGAGCGGCCAGGCGACGGCCCATTCCAGCTTGCCCGAGCCGTTGAGCTGGGCGCGGCCGGCGAAGGGGACCGGCGTCAGAGCCTTGCGTCCGGCCAGCTTGGAAATCAGGAAGTCTTCCAGGCCGCCCGGGAAATGCAGGGTTTCTTCCTGCGGCGTGTCGTCATCGGCGGCGATCAGTTTGGCATCGCACGACCAGCGGATTTCGACGCCCCGGAACAGGTAGGCCTTGGAGCGGGCCATGCGGTAGAGCGTCGCCGGGCGGAAATGGATGCGGGCTCCGAAAATTTTGGGGTCGGGATGGAAAATAACCGTGGTGCCGCGGCGGTTGTTGACGGCGCCTTCCTTTTTCAGCGGCCCGTCGGGGACGCCCCTCTGGTAGGTCTGGGACCACAGTTTTTTGTCTCTGGCGATTTCGATCCGAAGCCGGTCGGACAGCGCGTTGACCACCGACAGGCCGACGCCGTGCAGGCCGCCGGAGGTTTCGTAGACGTCACCGGAAAACTTGCCGCCCGAATGCAGCGTGGTGAGGATGACTTCCAGCGCCGACTTGCCTTTGAATTTGGGGTGCGGATCGACCGGGATGCCGCGTCCGTTGTCGGACACGGTGATGGTCTGGTCTTCGGCCAGATGCATATCGATCCGGCTGGCGTGCCCGGCGACCGCTTCGTCCATGGAGTTGTCGATGACTTCCGCCGCAAGGTGGTGCAGCGCGCGTTCGTCGGTGCCGCCGATGTACATGCCCGGACGCCGGCGCACAGGATCCAGGCCTTCCAGGACTTCGATATCCTTGGCCGAATAGCCTTTGTCGGATTTGTCCTTTGTCTTTGCTTCCGGTTTCCCCCCCGTTTTAGCGGCCTTGGTGGCTTTAGCGGCTTGGCCGGTCGGGGCGGTTGAAGCGGGCTTAGCTTTCGCCGGGGGGTTCTTGCCGGATTTTGTTTTATGATCGTCCGCGTGATCGAAAAGGTCGGTCATGTCACTGTTTGGCCTGCTGTTTGTGGTTATTTTTGTTTTCCGGTCCCGCCGGGGCCGGTTTTCCAGTTCCGTTCGACGAATATATAATGCATGATACAGTATTCATAGGCGCAAAAAATACAAGATATAGTGTGTTTCAAGGAGGTGCGTGATGGCGGATAACGGTGCCGATACACCAAAAGGGGAACTGGCGATCCGCACCCTGGCGATGCCGGCGGACGCCAACCCCAACGGCGATATTTTCGGCGGCTGGGGGATCTCGCAGATGGACATCGCCGGCGGCATCACCGCCTATGCCCGCGCCCACGGCCGCGTGGCGACGGTGGCGGTGACCGGGTTCACCTTCCACAAGCCGGTGCTGATCGGCGACGTGGTTTGCTGCTATTGCGACATCCAAAAGGTCGGAACCACCTCGATTACCATCGGTATCGAGACCTGGACGTTGCGGCACCGCGAATCCAGGAACCGCATCAAGGTCACGGAAGGGGTGTTTATCTTCGTCGCACTCGATGAAAACGGCAAGCCGAGGCCGGTGCCGCCGGAGTGAGGGCAGGGGCGTCCGGCTGGGGGCACGGTCAGGCCACCAGCATGAAGGCATAACCGGCGACAAATATGATTGTCAGGGCCAGGAGTTCTCCGAAGAAGGTTTTGCTGATCATGTTTTTTCTCCTTTATTTTCACTTTTTTATATTGGAACAAAACAAGAACATATTTCTTTGGATTACGCAACCCTGATTTTTAAAAATTTCATAACCCCTTGAAAATATTGATCACAAAAGATTGTCTTTGTTCCGGGCCGGGGGCGTGGCACTTTTTGATAACACTTCTTCGCAAACGGAGGATTTCATGTCCGCGAATACAAGGTGTTCAGGTGTTTTAGGTTTGGCGATTATTCTTGGGCTAGGGCTGGCGATGTTGAGCGGGACGGGCGAGGCCCTGGCCGGCAAGGCTTCCGTCGTCGATGCCAAGGCCACATCCAGCGGCAACGGCACCTATTCCTTTTCCGCCACCGTTTCCCACGCCGACACGGGATGGGACCATTACGCCAACAAGTTTGAAATTCTGAGCCCCGACGGCAAGGTCCTGGGCACCCGGGTTCTGTTTCACCCCCATGTCGATGAACAACCCTTCACCCGCGGGCTCGGCAACGTGAAAATCCCGCCCGGCATCAACCACGTCACCGTGCGCGCCTGGGACACCATCCACAAGGCCGGCACCAAGACCTTCACGGTCAAGCTGCCGGGGCGGTAAATCGGGGCGTTAAGAATCAACCTGTATACGCAGGCGCAAAAAAAGGGCCGCCCCGGTTTTGGGACGGCCCTTCTTGTTTTTCGGAATAGAAATTTACGACGAATAGTACATCGTGAATTCGACCGGATGCGGGGTGTGCTCGAAGTTGTAGATTTCTTCCCACTTCAGGCTCATGTAGGCGTCGATCTGATCGTCGGTGAAGACGTCGCCCTTCTTCAGGAAGTCGCGGTCGGCGTCCAGGCTGTCCATGGCTTCGCGCAACGATCCGCAAACCGTGGGTACTTCGGACAGTTCCTCGGGCGGCAGGTCGTACAGATCCTTGTCCATGGCGTCGCCCGGATCGATCTTGTTCTGAATGCCGTCAAGGCCGGCCATCATCATCGCCGAGAACGCCAGGTAGGGGTTGGCGGTGGCGTCGGGGAAGCGGATTTCCACCCGCTTGCCGGCGGCGCCGACGGCGAACGGAATGCGGCAGCTGGCCGAGCGGTTGCGGGCCGAATAGGCCAGCAGCACCGGCGCCTCGAAGCCCGGGATTAGCCGCTTGTAGCTATTGGTGGACGGGTTGGTGAAGGCGTTCAATGCCTTGGCGTGTTTGATGATGCCGCCAATGTAGTGCAACGCCGTGTCCGACAGGTCCGCATATGCGGACCCGGCGAAGGTCGGCTTGCCGTCTTTCCAGATCGACTGGTGGCAATGCATGCCCGACCCGTTGTCGCCGGCCACCGGTTTCGGCATGAAGGTCGCCGTCTTGCCGTAGGTGTGGGCGACCATCTGGGTCACGTATTTGTAGATCTGGACGTTGTCGGCAGACCGGATCAGGGTCGAAAACGTCAGGCCGAGCTCATGCTGGCTGGGCGCCACTTCATGGTGGTGCTTGTCCATGTTGAGGCCCATTTCCTTCATGATGGTGACCATTTCGGCACGCAGGTCATTGGCGGAATCGACCGGCGGCACTGGGAAATAGCCGCCCTTGGGCGGCGGGCGGTGGCCGATGTTGCCCTGGCCTTCCGGCATGATCTGGCCCGATACGTAGGGGCCTTCGTCGGAGGTGAATTCGTAGAAGCAGGAATTCATGGATACATCGAAACGGACGTCGTCGAAGACGAAGAATTCCGGCTCGGGCCCGAAGTAGCAGGTGTCGCCGATGCCGGTGGAGCCGAGATAGGCTTCGGCTTTCTTGGCGACGGAACGCGGGTCGCGGCCATAGGGCTGACCGGTGGTCGGCTCCATGATGTCGCAGAACAGGATCATCGCCGGCTGCGCCGCGAACGGGTCCATGACCGCGGTGGTTGGGTCCGGGATCAGCGACATGTCGGATTCGTTGATCGCCTTCCAACCGGCGATGGACGACCCGTCGAACATGATGCCGTCGGCAAAAGAGTCATCATCGACGAAGTTGGAATCCATGGTCAGGTGCTGCCATTTACCGCGCGGGTCGGTAAAGCGAAGGTCGACGAAATTGATGTTTTCGTCTTTCAAAATTTTGAGGACATCCTCGGGTTTCTTGCAATTCAGTGACATGACGGTGTGGGCTCCTCTTCCCTAAAAAAACTGTCGTTGATTGAATGGTTGAATATGGTGGGAGGCTAAATCGCCTCTTTACCCCGTTCGCCGGTACGAACGCGGATGGCGTCCTCCACCGAAGAAATGAATATTTTTCCGTCGCCGATACGGCCCGTGTGGGCGGCCTGCAGAATGGCATCGACGGCGCGTTCCTGCATGTCGTCATCGATCACCAGTTCGATTTTCACCTTGGGCAGGAAATCGACGACATATTCGGCGCCCCGGTACAATTCCGTATGGCCTTTCTGTCGTCCGAACCCCTTGGCTTCGAGGACGGTAATACCCTGCAGGCCGATTTCATGAAGGGCTTCCTTCACTTCATCCAGCTTGAAGGGTTTGATAATGGCTTCGATTTTCTTCATTGGTTTCGACTCTATCTCTCAATTCAAAGTCATTGAAGTTACTGAACTAAACGCACACATCGTGCCAACTGGCCCATTCCGATCGACGGGAAAAAAATATATTAAAATTCAAAAGGTTGAAAGGACTACCTGAATCAAAATGACAACGATTTGGACTCCGGACTATTTCATGGGTGCACAAAAATTAGGCAGTTGCCCAGCGATTATGCTGGGGTTCCCAGGCAGTCGCGGATGCGGGCGAGGGCGGCCCGGATGTTATCCATCGAATTGGCGTAGGAAAATCGCAAATAGCCTTCGCCGAAACGGCCGAAACTGGTGCCCGACAGGGTCGCGACTCCGGCCTCATTCAGCAGCTTGTCCTGAAGCTCCGTAGACCTAAGGCCGGTCCCGGTAATGTTGGCGAAGCCGTAAAAGGCCCCGGCCGAACCGTTGCACGAAATGCCGGGGATCGCGTTCAGCTCGTCGATCATGAGAACGCGGCGTTTGTCGAAATTGGCGAGCATGGCGTCGACCGTGTCTTGCGGCCCTTCCAGGGCGGCGATGCCGGCCCGCTGGGTCGGTGCGCCGACGCAGGAATGGCAGTTGATGGCGAGCCGCGTCGCGCCATCGATCAGGGCTTCCGGCCAGACCCCATAACCCAGCCGCCAGCCGGTCATGGCATAAGTCTTCGACCAGCCGTCCAGCAGAATGACCCGCTCGCGGATCGCTTCGAACTCCATCAGGCTGATGTGTTCGCGTCCGTCGTAGAGCAGGCGCGAATAGATTTCATCGGACAGGATGTACACATTCGGGTGCGCTTCCAGGCCTTCCACCAAACGCTCGATCTGGTTTCTCGGCACAACGCCGCTGGTCGGGTTGGCGGGGCTGTTGAGGATGATCAGCCGGGTTTGGGGCGTAATCAGGCGCAACACCTCTTCCGCATCGAAGGAAAACCCGGTTTCCTCATGCAGCGGCATGGCAACGGGCCTGGCACCGGTAAAATTGATCACGGATTCATAAATCGGGAACCCCGGGTTGGGGTAGATGATCTCGGCGCCCGGCTCACCGAACATCAGGATGGCGAAGAACATCGTCACCTTGCCGCCCGGCACGATCAGGACATGGCCTGGATCGACCTCCACACCGCGGCGTTTTGCGATGTCCGCCGTGACGGCGAGCCGCAACTCCGCCATGCCTTGCGCCGGGGTATAGCCGTGTTCTCCGTCGCGCATCGACTTGACGGCGGCTTCGATGACGTGGTCCGCCGTTTTGGCGTCGGGCTGGCCGATGCCGAGGTTGATGATGTCGCGGCCCTGGTCCTCAAGCGCCTTTGCGCGGGCCAGCACCTCGAAGGCGGACTCCGTTCCGAGCCGCGCCATGGCGGCCGCCATTCCGGTCATGTTCGGTACTTCTCGTTATGTGTTGTTTCTCAGAGCGGGAACCAGCTGGATTCCCGGGTGTAATGCAGATAGCCCAGGCTGGCCCCGGCGCGCAGCCCGACGCCGGTGCGGATGGGCGCTAACGTGATGACGCCGTCGGTTTGATAGTTCACGCCGACGCCGGCGACGAAATAGAAACTGCCATCGACGCCGGGAAAGCGCCGGAACATGTCATCCGACGAAGCCATGTTGTAGATCAGCACGAAGGTCTTCGAGGCGTTGCCGCCGAAATCGAACCCGACCGACGGGCCCTGCCAGAAAATGGGCTGTTTGTTTTTGCCCTTTTGGTACAACTGGCCGCGGCCGTAGCGCAGGCCGACGATAAAGGCACCGGAAATTTCGTCGCCGGTGACATAGCCGTTGGGCTGGCCCAGATCCTGGAAGACTTTCTCGATCACGCTGGCCAGGCCCTTGGTGGTGGCCCCGAACAGGTTTTCCGCGGCGGCCATAATTTCGTTCTGGGAATAGGTGTGTTCATCCGCCCGCGCGCCCGGAGCATAAAAAGAGGTCACCAGTAAAAAGACCGCAGCAAGGCTGACAAAATGAAGGAAACGGTATGAAAACTTGGGCATGATCTTGTCTCCGGTTGGATTGGAACGTGGTCGATCGAGACCCATCAATGACTTTCATCCGACTCTAAGCCACGGATGCCCGGCAATGCAATATCGCTGGCAGGGACCCTTGGAAAACCGCCTTAAACAAGCCGGGACGGGCATGGCGCTTGACCGCTCCGGTGCTTATGTCTACACAGATGCGCCGCCGCGTCTTGTCGTGTTGTATCGCCGTCGGCTCTCAAATGATGGTGGCCGTAGCTCAGTTGGTTAGAGCGCCTGGTTGTGGTCCAGGAGGCCGGGGGTTCAAATCCCCTCGGCCACCCCATTTTCCCGACATTTTGGAAAGTCCGTTGACGGCGCCTCAATCGCGCCCGGCGGAGTATGCAAAACGGCCAAATTGTAAAACCCGCCGTTCTTTGGTATAGTT
The DNA here is from genome assembly GCA_014382345.1 of Alphaproteobacteria bacterium. Classification (GTDB taxonomy): domain Bacteria; phylum Pseudomonadota; class Alphaproteobacteria; order Rhodospirillales; family Casp-alpha2; genus Casp-alpha2. Next base: position 19,649 of record JACNJX010000057.1, on the reverse strand, counting down.
CCAAAATCATAACCTCTGGCACAAAAGCGCCGCCGTAGCGGAAGTTCAACTTTTTACGGAGGTAGAGATGCCAATCACACACGATCAATCTCACGATTCGATCCCGTCGAATTCGGGTGAAACCGGCTCTGGCGGGAACGACCGGACGCTTCTTGTACAAGGGGCGATTTTAGGCGGAATCGTCGTTTTGCTGTTGCTTGCATCGTTCTTCGATGTGATCTGAAAGCGCCCCGAACGGGGAATCCCCGACCACCCCAAATGGGGTTTCCCGCCGACTCTTGCACCGCAGGAAAACGTCTTGCGGTGTTTTTCTTTGCCGCCACTTTTAGTCTCATTCCAGGCGGTTTCACGCGCCTTCAAGCGTGTACATATTTTCGTTTTGTTAACTTCTCTCTGTTACCGGTTAGGGCTCGGCACCCAGAAAGGTGTGTCGTCGCCGGTCGTCCGGGGCAAAACACCCCCCTGGCTGACAGGCTAAAAAAAAGGAGAAATAACAATGAAACGATACTGTAAACACGCTCTAGCTGTCTTCGCTTCCATTGCCATCACCGGACTAGCCACCGCATCCTCGGCCACCGAATCGGCCCCGGAATCCGCGCAAGCGACGGCTGGCATCCTGAAAATGAACATCGTGGTCAACTGCCAGGACGGCAACGCCACGTTTCGGGTAAAGAATATCGGTGATGCCTGGCCGAAGACCAGCACGTTCGCCATTTACAATATGCGCAAAGAGGGCAAGAAGCGGCTAAGGAGACTGATCTCAAAACGAAACATGCGGCTTAAGGACGGCCAGCGGGCTTCGTTCAGGATCAAGACCGAAAACCTGCCGTCCAGCCGTTTGGGCCTGTGGGTTAAACCGGGCTGGTATCAGCGCGATTTTGACTACGACGCCGTCGTAAACTGCGGCTAGGGTCTTTTCCAGGCGGGAGGGATTCGTGCCTTTTCGCTTGTGCTAGATGTTTCTGTTGCTGAAGTTTTTTCAGCAGACTGGATGCTTTGTCCCTGAGGGTTTTATGCCCAAGGACATAGTCCTAAAGGATAGCTATGTCCGTAAACCATAAATTTGTACTGTTTTTATGGAGATGGGGATAGAATCAGGGTCATCGGAACAGCTGTTCTGGTGAAATCCCGTTCAGGAGAGCGCCGTGCGGGGGGGACGGCGATCGCCAGAAATAGCTAGCCGGACTGCCCTTTTTTTGATGGAGAGTGGTATGGCTACAGTGGGGACCGTTTTTCGGGCTTCTGTTCTGGCAATTCTCCTGGGCGGGGTTGCCCTGACTGTGCTTGCCCCCGTTTTTGCCCCAGTGCTTGCCCAAGAAACCGTCTCCAGTTTTTTCAGCCCTTCCGATAAATATCAGAAGTGGTTCAAGGAAACGCCGAACGTTTCCCGCTCGGCATCCACGGCCAAGCAGTATCCCTATCCCGATAAATCCTTCGTCATGTCGGATAAGCAGTGGAGGAAATCCACCAAGTCCATCGTGGACGGGCGCTCCAATTGGTTCGATGCGGAAGTTATCCGCCACCGCGCCGATGTCGAGGAGTACCCCCCCGCCATGGATTTTCTGGCCTGGATGTATCAGGAAGGCCGCGGGGTGGACCGTGATAACAGCAAGGCCTTCATGTGGTACGAGCGCGCCAAAATGGCCGGAGTGGAAAATTTGAGCGGTTCCAGCGCGAAAATTTTCGAACGGCTCAGCGAAAATGAAAAATATTATGCCGAACTGCAGCTAGCCGAGGATATTGAGGCGGTGAAGTCCGGTAAACGCAAGGGGGCGTTCCGCAAGGAGGGTGATCAGAACCTTGATAGTGTCCACCTGCGGGTCATGAAGAAAATGCGCGATCCGAATTATTACAAAAAGCTGCGCCTGGCCCGGGAGAAAAAAGAAAAAGACGGGCGCTAGGTTCCGTTTTCGGTTCCCGTTTACTTTTTTCGAAGCTGTGCCCCTGGCGAATTGATGACGCCAGTCGTCACCTCGTTATGACAGCCGTCCCCTCGATATGACAGCCGTCACTGGGCGTTTTTCATGGGTTCCGCTTATTGACCGCCCCGGCAAAGAGGCGAGCCCAGGGTTTCTCCGCCACGTTTTTCCCATTCCGCTTGCGTCAGGGTTTCCATGGACAGGGCGTGGATGTCTTCCTTCAGCTCCTTGGCCAGGATGGCGTTGACCTTCTGGTGGCGTTGCACCAGGGAAAGACCGTCGAAGGCGGGCGTGACAATCACCAGCTTAAAGTGGGATTCCGATCCCTTCGGCACATTGTGCATGTGGCTTTCGTTGAGGACGTCCAAGTGGTTCGGCGTCAGCGCGTCCTTAACCTTGCGTTCAATGGTTTCCTGGATTGTCACGTTTTCTGCTCCTGATCTGGCATCCGGGGGGCGAGTTGTGGTGCGCGGGATTTTCTAGTCGGTTGCACAAGATGTAGGTCGGCAGAACCGGATCGCCAAGAAAAATTTCGGGAACTGGGCAGACCGGGAAGGGGATTAAACGAATTCGCTTCGAACCGGGCCGTTGTTCTGGCGGAATTGGGGCGGGATGCTTCGGATCAGGGCCTCAAGGTCCTTGGTGGTTTTATCGAGATTTTTTTCAAGCATGGCGATCGTCTCTTTCGACTGGACCATCGCCTCCATCAGGGAATCCACCTTGGAACCCATGGCGCCGGCCTTTTTGTCTAAGCCTTCTATTCTTTTCTCAAGTTCACTTCGGGCTTTGGCAATATCGGCCGTTAACTGGGTTCTGAGATCCCGGTTGCCTTCGTCGATTTTTTTGAAGCTTGTACTGGACAGCCATAGGCCGACAAGGGAGATAAAGATTGCCAGCCCGGCGACGATTGTAGCCATGTCTTTCCACTCTTTGACGTTTTTGCCCATAAGTCGTTTCAAACAACGGTGTATATATACCAAATTATCTATGTGTTTAAACTGGAAAATTACCATTTTCCGTTATTCGGAAATGTTTTTTTGCTATTTTCAGGAGTTTCGGGTATTCCTTGTCATGGACCTACCCACTTGGGCGGGGAATGCGCGATGCAGGGTAGGTCAGGATAGCTAAGGATAGCTAAGGATAGGTTAGGATAGGTTAGGGGCAGGGATGGCGAAACAGGTCATAGATCTTGTCATTGCGGACAAATCTCCTCTGGTTCTAGCCGGGCTGACGGAAATGTTCGGCACGGACGACCGTTTTGATCTGATGGCGACGGCGGCCGACGGGGAACGGTTCATGGAGGCGGTCGAGCGCTTGTCTTTCGATGTCGGCGTGGTCGGATGGGCGATGCCGTTCATGAGCGGCGCCGATGTTCTCGATGCCCTGGGCCAGCATGAGGCTCCGCCAAGGATCGTTATCTACACGGGCGATACCGCCGCCGCCGTGCCGCGCCGATCAATGCTTAAGGGAGCCGCCGGTTTCTGCTCTAAACAGGATCACCCGGACACCCTGATCGAAACGGTTATCGCCGTCGCCGAGGGGCGGATGGTGTTTCCTTTCATTGATATGAGCAAGCCTCTGGCCGACCCCTTCGGCACCCTGACGATGCGGGAACGGGAATTGCTTTCGGCCCTGGCCGAGGGCAAGGCCAATGCGCAGATCGCCGAGCAACTTTGTATTTCCGTTAACACCGTTAAGTTTCATCTCAAAAACCTCTACGAAAAACTCGAAGTGGGCAGCCGCTCGCAGGCGATCTCCCTGTACCTGAAGGGGCCAGGGTGAGCGGAAAGGTTTTTTCGCATCTACCCAAAAGGGTAGATAACATGCCACTCAATTGAATGTATAACCCCATTCTTCGGGGTGTTTGATGGCGGGCCGTGGTTCTGTACCCTTCGCCGTAATCAAGGTTTCGTGTTTTATCGGGTCTCAAGTTTACAGGGCCCGGCGATACAGGGTTAAGGCGAACCAGGGATGACGGACAAAGAACAACCCGGGAGCAAGTCAGCGGTTCCGCCGTTGTTTATTTTCGCCCTGCGCAATGTCACCGAAGCGGCGGCCCGGGAAGCCTACAATTGGCTTGGCCTCGGCCAGAAGGAACAAAGCGACGCAGCCGCTTCTGACGCCATGCGCACGGAACTGGCAAAACTTCCCGTGTCCGGAACCATCGTCGCCGGCGACGCTTACAAGGGGCCGACGCGGTTCCTGAAAAATGGTGAAGTGATCGGCGATCCCGCTGAGTATCCCGAATTCGACATTGCCGTCGATCCGGTCGAGGGCACCAGTTATCTGGCCAAGGGCATGACCAATGCCATGGCCGTCATCGCCATGGCGCCCAAGGGAACGATGTTTGAACCGGGGCCGGCCTTCTATATGGAAAAATTCGCGGCGCCCGCTGCAGCGAAGGGCAAAATCGACCCGGAAGCGCCGACGGAAGACAAGCTGATCGCCCTCGCCAAGGCATTGGGAAAACCGGTGTCGGAACTGACGATCTTCGTGCTGGAAAAGCCCCGCCACAATGTAATGGTCGAAAGCA
>JACNJX010000057.1:0-15187 GCA_014382345.1 Alphaproteobacteria bacterium | reverse complement strand
TTTATAGAAAAAAATGCGGGCCCCCGCCGGCAGGAAGGGAAAAAACCGCCCAGAAGCGGGGGAGGAAGAGAAGGCCGCCCCCCCCCCCAAGGGGTTGGGAAAACCCGGTGTGGAACGGGACGTTTTTCTTGCAGAAAAGGCCCCGCCACAATGTAATGGTCGAAAGCATCTACCGCGCCGGGGCCCGCGTGGCCTTATATCCCGCCGGTGATGTCGGCGGCGCGCTGATGGCGGCGATTCCCGATTCCGGTATCGATGCCCTGATGGGCTCGGGCGGAACGCCGGAAGGCATTTTGTCGGCGTGCGCCATTCGTGCCATGGGCGGCGTCTTCATGGGGCGTCTCGATCCGCAACTGATGTCCGAAAAGGCCGCCGTAAAAGCGGAAGGCCTGGATACCACCCGCTGGTATCAGGTCGAGGATCTGGTCCGTTCGGAAAACGTATATTTTTCCGCCACCGGCATTACCACGGGTCTGCTGTTTTCGGGAGTTGAACGAAGCGGCGACCTGACAGGCGACCTGGAACGTACGGAATCCCTTATCATTTCCGGAGAATCCGGCGAACGCCAGCTTCTCACCACCTATCACAAAATCCGCGAAGACTCGTCAGTCGTGAAACTGGAGGTAGCCAATGCCTAAATCAGGCTTCCGTCAGGTGGATCACCCCATCATTCTCGGCATCGTCGGCGATTCGGCGGCCGGAAAGACGACCCTGACGTCCGGCATTGCCGGAATTCTCGGTTCCGACCGGGTGGCGACCATCTGCACCGACGATTATCACAAGTATTCCCGAATCCAACGGGCGGAGAACGGCATTTCCGCCCTTGATCCCGAAGGCAACTTCATCGACATCATGGAGCAGCATATCCAGATGCTGCGCCAGGGCCGGCCCATTCTCAAACCCGTTTACAACCACGATACCGGCTCTCTGGACGCGCCGGAATATGTCGAGCCAAAGGAATACATCATCCTCGAGGGGTTGCTGGGTTATACCAGCCGGACCTTGCGTTCGTGTTACGACGTCAAGGTTTACCTGGAACCGGTGGAAGACCTGCGGGTGAAATGGAAAATTCAGCGCGACACGGGCAAGCGCGGCTACACCGTCGATGAGGTCAAGGCATCTCTGCAAAAACGCGTTTCCGACAGTGTCGACTTTATCCAGCCCCAACGTACCTTCGCCGACATGGTTGTGCAGTTCTACCCGCCGGAAACCGACCACGAGGAATCCGGCGCGCACCTGAACGTGCGCCATACCCTGCGCCCGACCCTGCCGCACCCGGACTTGTCGCCGGTTCTGGACGCCGGAATCAAAAACGGCTTCCGGCTGGAACTGTCCCGCGATATTGACGGCAAGCCGGTGGACGTGCTGGATATTTCCGGCTCCGTTGACGACAAGCGGGCCAAGAACATGGAAGACCTGCTGTGGAAGCTCATTCCCGAGGCCCAGCATCTTCGCGAAAACGTCGGACAATTCACCGACGAACAGAACAATAGCCTCACCAGCCATCCTCTGGCGCTGTCGCAATTGTTGATCACCTATCACATGGTCAAGGCGGCCCTTGGCCATCACGCCATTTAACTTGAAGGATTTTTTTTATACAGGGGGAAAGTAACCGACCTCCCGCTTTTCCCGTTAGATTTTAGGAGATAAAAATGACCGGAGCCGAGACAGCGACCGCAACCGACGCCACGATGGATATTTCCGCCGATCATGCGGATATGGCCAATGCTATTCGTTTCCTTTCCGCCGACGCCGTCCAGAAGGCCAATTCCGGACACCCCGGTATGCCCATGGGCATGGCCGACGTGGCAACGGTTCTGTTTTCCCGGTTCCTGAAATTCGATCCCAAGGCCCCCAAATGGCATGACCGCGACCGTTTCGTCCTGTCGGCGGGGCATGGCTCCATGTTGCTGTATTCGCTGCTGCACCTGACCGGTTACGAAGATATGACAATCGACGAGCTGAAGAATTTTCGCCAACTCGGCGCCAAGACGGCAGGCCACCCCGAATACGGCCACGCGGATGGTATCGAAATCACCACCGGCCCGCTGGGGCAGGGGGTTTCCAGCGCCGTCGGCATGGCCTTGGGCGAACGCATGACCAATGCTCGCTTCGGTGACGATCTGGTCGATCACTGGACCTACGTTATCGCCGGTGACGGTTGCCTGATGGAAGGCATCAGCCAGGAGGCCATTTCCATGGCCGGCAGTTTGAAACTGAACAAGCTGATCGTGCTTTGGGACGACAACGACATCTGCATTGACGGTCCGATCACCATGACCACTGGCGACGACCAGGCTGCCCGCTTCAAGGCGTCCGGCTGGAACGTGGATGCGGTCGACGGTCATGATGCGGACGCCGTCGCCAAGGCCCTCGAGGCGGCCAAAAGCTCCGACAAACCGACCATGATCGCGTGTAAGACGACCATCGGACGCGGTGCGCCGAACAAGGAAGGCACGTCCTCGACCCACGGCGCGCCCTTGGGCGATGAGGAACTGGCGCTCGCCCGCGAAGCCATGAACTGGCCCCATGCGCCGTTTGAAATTCCCGATAATGTTCTGGATGCCTGGCGTCAGGTTGGCGGACGCGGGGCTGCCGATCGAGTTGTTTGGGAAGGGCGTCTCAATGCCTACGCCGACAAGGACGAATTCCTGCGCGCCATGGACGGTGAATTGCCCGGCGGCTGGAAAGACGCGGTGAAGGCGCACAAAAAAGCCGTGTCCGAAGAAGCTCCCGGCTGGGCGACCCGTGTCGCGTCGGGCAAGGCGCTGGACGTTCTGACGGCGGCTATTCCGGAAATGGTCGGCGGCTCCGCGGACTTGACCGGTTCCGTGAACACTAAAACCGCCGTGACCGAAGCGGTGACGGCGGACGATTATTCCGGGCGCTACATTCACTACGGTGTCCGCGAACATGGCATGGCGGCGGTAATGAACGGTCTGGCCCTGCACGGCGGCACCATTCCCTACAGCGGCACTTTCCTGGTGTTTGCCGATTACATGCGCGGCGCCATGCGGCTTTCATCGTTGATGGAACAGCGCGTTATTTATGTGCTGACCCATGACTCCATCGGTCTCGGCGAAGACGGCCCGACCCATCAGGCGGTGGAAACGGTGGCGTCCTTGCGCGCGATGCCGAACCTCAACGTGTTCCGTCCCTGTGACGGTGTGGAAGCGGCGGAATGCTGGGAACTGGCCCTGGATCGCAAAGACGGCCCGTCAGGCATGGTACTGACCCGCCAGGGACTGCCGACCCAGCGCACCGAGCACACGGATGAAAACCTGTCCGCGCGCGGCGCTTATGTTCTGGCCGAGGCCGAAGGCGGTGAGCGTCAGGTGACGTTGTTCGCCACCGGGTCCGAGGTCTCCATCGCCATGGAAGCCCGCGGCACGCTGCAGGCCGACGGCACGCCCACGGCCGTGGTGTCGATGCCGTGCTGGGAACTGTTCGACGAACAGGACGACGCCTACCGCAAACAGGTGATGGGGCCGGGCACAGTGCGCGTCGCCGTCGAAGCGGCGATCCGCATGGGTTGGGACCGGTATATCCGTTCCCACGGCGGTTTCGTCGGTATGACCGGGTTCGGTGCATCGGCGCCGGCCGGGGAATTGTTCGAACATTTCGGCATTACGGCGGCCAAGGTGGTGGAAGAGGCGAAGAACCGGTTGTAGTCTACGGCCCAGTCTCAGATCCGGTCTCAGCGAAGAATTAGACAATAGGAAGGAAATAAAACGATGGCTTTGGTTTCAATGCGCCAGCTTCTGGATCACGCGGCGGAAAATTCCTACGGGATTCCGGCGTTTAACGTGAACAACATGGAACAGGTGAAAGCGATCATGGAGGCCGCCGAGGCGACCGACAGCCCGGTGATCCTGCAAGGCTCCGCAGGTGCGCGCAAATACGCAGGCGAGCCTTTCCTGCGGCATTTGATTCTCGCCGCCATCGAGGCCTATCCCGACATTCCCATTTCCATGCATCAGGACCACGGCATGTCGCCGAGCATTTGCCAGCGCTCCATCCAGTCCGGGTTTTCCTCGGTGATGATGGACGGCTCGCTCATGGAAGATGGCAAAACGCCATCGACATACGACTACAACGTGGAGACCACGTCGACGGTGGTTGCCATGGCCCATGCCTGCGGCGTTTCCGTAGAAGGCGAACTGGGCTGCCTGGGCTCGCTGGAAACCGGTGAAGCCGGTGAGGAAGACGGCGTCGGCGCCGAAGGCAAGTTGAGCCACGACCAATTGCTGACCGATCCCGAAGAAGCCGCCGATTTCGTTAGCAAGACCAAGGTCGATGCGCTGGCCATCGCTATCGGCACCAGCCATGGGGCGTATAAGTTCACCCGCCCGCCGACAGGCGACATTCTGGCGATTGACCGGATCAAGGAAATCAACGCGCGCATTCCCGACACCCATCTGGTCATGCACGGTTCCAGCTCGGTGCCGCAGGATTGGCTGAAGGTGATCAACGATTTCGGTGGTGACATGGGGGAAACCTATGGCGTGCCGGTCGAGGAAATCGCCGAAGGCATCAAGCATGGCGTTCGCAAGGTCAATATCGACACCGACCTGCGTATGGCGTCGACCGGGTCCATTCGCAAGCATCTGGCGGACAATCCGTCGAATTTCGACCCCCGCAAGTTCCTCGCCGAAGCGACGAAGGGCATGGTCGAAATCTGCAAGGCCCGTTACGAAGCCTTCGGGACCGCCGGCAACGCCAGTAAGATCAAACCGATTTCTCTCGACGACATGACGCAGCGGTATGCCGACGGTTCGCTCGATCCCCGAGTGAACTAATAAGGGTGAACTAATAAGGGTAAACTTAAGGCGGGACACAGGAAAAGCAGATATGACCGATACATTGAAAATCGCCCCGTCCATACTTTCGGCGGACTTCTCCCGCCTCGGCGCCGAGGTGGAAGCCATCGACAAGGCCGGGTGCGACTACGTCCATATCGACGTGATGGACGGCCATTTCGTGCCCAACCTGACCTTCGGGCCGCCGATTATCGAATGTATCCGGCCCTGTACGGACAAGGTTTTCGACGTGCATCTGATGATCAACCCGGCCCAGCCGCATCTGGAATCTTATGCCAAGGCCGGGGCTGATATTATCACCGTGCATGCCGAAGCCGACGTCCATCTTGACCGCTCGCTACAGATGATCCGGGGCTTCGGCAAAAAGGCGGGGGTGTCGCTCAACCCGTCAACGCCGGAAAGCGTCATCGAATATGTCCTCGACAAGCTCGATCTGATTTTGGTGATGTCGGTCAATCCCGGTTTCGGGGGACAAAGCTTCATCGAATCCCAGCTCGATAAAATTCGCCGTATCCGTTCCATGATCGGCGACCGCCCCATCGACCTGGAGGTCGACGGCGGGGTCAACGTGGAGACCATCAAATCCGTTACCGACGCCGGCGCCAATGTGGTGGTGGCGGGCAGTGCGGTGTTCAAGGGCGATGACTATTCGGCCACCATCGGTGCCCTTCGAGACGCCGCCGGGGCGTAAAACCCCCTTGATATTACGAGGTTATTTCGGCTAAAACACCATACATTCAAAATTCTTTAAGTTTAGCCCGGGACGACAAGAGCAACCCGGGACCAACAACAAGAACCAAAAATGGCCTATAGCACGGCTCATCTTCAGAGCCTTCAAAATCGACTCCGCACCAACGGCTTGACCGGCCTGAGACGGGTCATGACGATCGGTACGTGGCTGAACCTCTATTTCTTCTGGGAGAAGAAATGGTTCTTCATCGCCATGTTCGTCGGCGCTTTCATGCTCCATCTGCCGACGCCGGGGGATTTGTCCCGCGAAGGCATGATTATCCTGACCATGTCGATTGTCGCCGTCATCCTGTTCATCACCGAACCGGTGCCGCTGCCGACCGTGGCGCTTTTGATTGTTATCGGCCAGGTGGTGTTGATGGGCCACGATTCGTCCGAAGTCGCCAAAAGCTTGATGACGGATTCCGTTCTGTTCATCATGGGCTCGCTGATGCTGGCCGTCGCCGTGGTCAAACAAAAACTGGACAAGCGCCTGGCCTGGCTGATTGTCCGCATGACGGGGACAAAAACCTGGCGCGTGTGTCTGGGCATCACCGTTGTGTCCGGTGTGTTGGCGTCTTTCATCGGTGAACACACGGTCGCGGCCATGATGCTCCCCGTCGGCATTACCCTGATTACGCTGACCTCGGACGATCCGAGAAAAGTCCGCAATCTGGCCGCCGTTCTGTTGTTTTCCATCTCTTACGGCGCGTCCGTGGCTGGCATCGGCACGCCGTCCGGCGGCGCCCGGAATGCCATCATGATCGGGTACTGGAAGGAATTTTTCTACGACCCGACCAACCCGGAAACCCTAAAGTTTCTGGTCAGCTATATGGACTGGATGATCCACGCCTATCCGATGTTCCTGGTCCAGGTGCCTTTCGTTACGGCCATTCTGTTCTGGACCTTCCGGCCCGAATACAGGGATCTGTCCCGCGCCGTCGTCAAGCTGCGCGCCCTGATCGAAGAAGAAGGCTCCATGAAAGCGGCCGACTGGATGTCGATCCTGATTTTCTTCCTGGTGCTGGTCGGCTGGATCGCTATTTCCGGCGATATCGGCATGGGCACCATTGCCGTCGCCGGGGCGGCCATGTTTCTGGTTGCCGGTCTGGTGAAATGGGAAGACATCAATTCGGGCGTCAACTGGGGCGTGATTTTATTGTACGCGGCGGCGATTTCGCTGGGTGTTCAGATGAAGGAAACCGGGGCCGCCCAGTGGGTCGCCGAACACTTCCTGACGTTTTTGTCGCCGGTCGGGGCCAGTGAGGGATTTGGGCTTTGGGCTGCGGTTTCCGTCCTGACCACCGGCGTCACCAACATGATGTCCAACGGCGCAGCCGTCGCCGTGCTGGGTCCGATCGTGCTGAAAATGTCCGTGGTCGCTCAGGAAAGCCCGATCATCATCAGATATATCACGGCGGTTTCGTCGTCGTTCGCCTACCTCACGGTCGTCGGAACGCCTGCGTGTACAATCGTTTACGCATCGGGCTATCTTAAAACCACCGATTTCCTTAAAGTCGGCTGGAAAATGGCGATCGCATCGACGATTATCATGTTGGTTGCGGCTAAGCTATACTGGCCTCTGCTAGGTATTTGACGGGCTCTTGGGAGGGAACCCACATCATGAATGAACAGGATGCGCAGGATCGCTTCCGGATATTGGTTTGTCTGGACGGGTCCGACGAGTGTTATCAAAGCCTGAAGTATGCGGCCAAGCTGGGTAGCGGCGTCGATGCGGACATCGTGCTGCTGTATGTGCGCCCGACCGACCAGGGCCTGCGTTCGGGCGGACTGCAGGTCCGGGTGGCGCGCGAAAACATGTTGAAGTGGGGGATCGAGCTTCCGGGTATCCAGTACCTGAAAAAGGGCCGCGATATGCTCAAGGATCTGGGTGTTATGTCCGGTGAGGAGTGGAAGGAAGAAGTCGTTCACACCGATGTCGACGGCGATCCGCTCGGCGACAACAAGATCAACTACGTTAACGAACAGGGCAAAATGGTGGTGCTCAAGCTTAAGGTCGCCACCGATATCGCCACGGGCATTCTCGAACAGTGGGAACTTGGCGAATACGACATCATCATCCTCGGTGCGTCGAGCCGCTGGAAAGGCATGGCGCGGTCGTTTTGGGATCCGGCGGTGGCCGAAAAGGTCGCCGTGCATGCGCCGTGTTCCGTGCTGGTGGCGCGGGATCTGGATATCGGCCACGGTCATTTGATCTGTACCGACGGGTCCGATGAATCCATGGAAATGGTGCGCCGCGACGCGGTTTTGGCCAGCCGATGCGAATGCCCCGTGTCCCTGATGAGCGTCGCCCTGGATGTTGAGGACGAACCCAAGGCCAAGGAAAATATCGCCAAGGCGGAGAAGATGCTGAACGAACTCGGCATCGAGGTCGAGGAAACGATCATCCGCACCGGCAACCCGGTCGAGGAAATCATCGAGGCCGGACCCAATTATTCCTTGATCGTTATATCGGAATCCAGCAAGTCCGGTCTGCAACGGTTCTTCATGGGCTCCGTCGCCTTCAAGGTGATGGAAAACGCCCACAATTCAGTATTGGTCGCGCGTTAAACCTTTATCTCATTAGTCTTCCTGGATATCCCGGTCTGGGTCCCAGCCCGATAGGCGCGCCTGTTTGACCGCGTCTTCCTGAATCCGATCAAAGCGTTCGCGGATATCGTCTGGCAGGTTCTGGACTTTGAAGCCGTATTCCCCCCAGCGCGCGTTGACCTTGTCCCACAAGTCCTGCAACCCCTGCATGGTCCAGTTCTCACAGGTTTCGCTTTCCGCAAGGATGCCGAAGGCCCAGGCATCGCGGATAATCTTGGCCGTGTCGGTCATGCCTGCATTGATTTCGTTGTTGATGCCGACGTAGCGTTTCGTATCGTTTTTCATATCTGTTCGTCTTTCAGGCGGCGGTTCAGGGCACCCTGCATGGCGTTCAGAACCCGGCTGCGGAGCGCCGAAGCGGCGAAGTGGTAATAGTTCAGTTTGCACGGGATGGGCTTGTGTAGCGAATCGCGTCCGCTGTCTTCGATGTCAACCCAGGCCAGGATCGGGCAGTCATGCTGGAACGCATCGACGCAGACCCAGTAGCGGTCGCTTAAAACCATCTCCATCTGCTTCAGGCCAAGGCCGTCCAGGCGCATCGGGCTTCCCCAGCGACCCCGCGCGCGCCGCCAGACATTGAACACCGCGGCCTCCAGGTGATCCTCCCGCTGCGCCATGATCGGCATGTCGGCGAGACGGGCATCCATGTCCACAAGCAAGTTCATGATCCAGATATCATCCGGTTAGGGCGGCGAAAACGGCGGGCAGCCGTTCCGGCAGCTTTTCGACCTTGTCGACGACGGAATACCGGTTTTCCCCGAAAATCCTGGCAACATACCGGTCGGCGTCTGGGTCGAGCGTCAGGCAATAGGTGTAAACCCCCTGGCTCGCCAAATCCTCGACCGCTTTCTTGGCGTCGTGGCGAAGATACTGCGGGTCGCGCTCGTCGATGTCGGCGGGCTCGCCATCGGTAATCAGCAGCACCAGACGTTTGGACGCCGCCTGCTGGTTCAGGTGCCAGCCGGCGTGGCGCAACGCCGCCCCCATGCGCGTCGACAGGCCGCCGGTCATGCCGGCCAGGCGGGACTTGGGGCCGTCGTCATAGGCCTGGTCGAAGTCCTTAAAGCGGTAGTACTGCACGTCGTGGCGTCCGTCGGAGGCGAAGCCGTGGATGGCGAACGGATCGCCGATGGAATCCATGGCCCACGCCAGAAGCCCCGTGGCCTCCTTTGTCAGAGACAGGATCGTCGGCCCGTCCTCAAAGTCTTTGTCGATGGGCTCGTTGGTGGACTCCGACAGGTCGAGCAGCAGAACCACGGCCAGATCGCGGATATGGCGCGTGATGCGGATACCGATACGCGGGTCCGGCATGATGCCGCGGCGGATGTCGATCATGGCGCGCACGGCTGCGTTGAGGTCGATTTCCTCGCCGTCCTCGTAGCCGCGACGGCGGACGATGCCTTGTGGCTGCAGGGCGTCGATCAGGTGGCGGATACGCTGCGCGATGGGCCGGTGTTTAAGCAGGATTTCATCCATGGACTCAGGGTCACCCTTGCCCTGCGGCAGTTCGATAACCGTCGTCCAGTCCGGCCGGTGGAGCTGAATGTGGTAGTCCCATTCGTTGTAGTGATAGGGCTCGGAAACCGCCTTCTTGCCTTCCATTTCGTTGAACGAGACGCCTTCGTCCTCGTAAGGGAACAGCTCGGTTTCCAGGGTCCAGATTTCTTGGGCATCGTCGCCGGCGGTTTCCACGTCGAGTTCGTTGATGAATTCCATCAGGCCGACGGTCCGGCGCACCTGTCCCTGTGAGGCGGGGAGGTAATCCGCGCCCAGTTCGCGGAACGACACCTCGTCGAAGTCCCAGACATAGCGGTTGTCGTCGCGGTATGGGATCGGGAAGTCGGAAACAGACCGCAGCGAAGGGACGCCTTCGCGCACCAGCAGGTGATAGAACGCCATGCCGGCATCCCAGGCGATTTGGTTGTCGCGGGGCCGTTCTGACAGGGCGGTTCTGAAGGCTGCCGCCAGCGCATTGATCTCGGCGTCATCATCACGGAAATCGTCGTCGATCAGGGCGCGCGCCATGCGCACCATCACCTGCATGGCCGGGTGCAGCTTAACGGGCTCTTCCGTGTCGTCAGGAGCTGGATCGAAGAACCTGGCCCAAAGTTTTTTCAGTCCCGGAAAGTCCATCACGGCCAGGTGTTCGATGCGGGCATCCTCGAACAGGTCGATGCAGCGCATGTGCACCGGCGTCAACTGTTCGGCGGATAGGGGGGTGTCCGTGTAGACCAAGTGAGCGGCGGCATGGGCGGCGGCGGCGCGATATATCTCCATGCCGTTGATGCCCTGGTACGCGTCGAAGGCATCGGGCAGGTGGATGAACCAGTCCTCGACATAGGGTTTCAGCCCTTGGCGCGATTCATAATCGCCGGACGTCGGCTTCATGAAGAAGGCCCGGCCCCACAAGGCGCGCAAATAAAAGTTCAGCTTGCGCTGGTTATCGACGAACAGCGTACCGCGGCGTTCCTTTTGCAGCACGGCGCGGGACGATTCGCTCTCCAATCCGAAAAAGGCCATTTGCCCGTCGAGGTCGCGCTGATGCGCCTGCGCCCCCCACAAGGCCCAGCGGCGCAGGCCGCCCAACGTCAGTTTGCCAAACAACTCGTCCAGGTTTTCCATCATCGGGCGCAGGCCGCGCGGCGCCTTGCCGGCTAGGTTATGGATGAGTCCCAGGAAATCGGCCAGCACCTGGGCGTCGCCGAGGCGTTGGGCGGCCAGCGACAGGCTGTTCATCAGCAAGGTCAGGACCGTGCCCGAGGTATGCGACGACAGCATCATCACCGCGCGCACCACTTCGGGGATGATGTCTTCGCCGACCTCCTTGGCGACCAGCGGCATTTCCTGGATATAGCTGAGGATCAGGTCCTCGCCGCGGCCCAGTGTACACATGGCCCGGACGCCTTCCAGGTAATTGGCAAGGCCGCGCGGCGACATAAGCCGCGCGGCTTCCTGATAGGACGATTCCAGCGCTTCCAGATGCGGGTGATCGTCCGAAAGGCAGCTCAGATATTCGATGAATTCAACCCGGCTCATGGGAATGTTCCCTCTGGCCCATCAGGCGCGGGCGATCAGAAAAAGGTGCCGACGGCGGCATCCAGGGCGTCGCGAATGTCCGGATCATCGGTCAGCGGACGCACCAGGGCCATCCGGCAGGCCGCTTCGGGCTCGATGCCTTTTTGGATCAACTGTCCGGCATAGATCAGCAAACGGGTCGACATGCCCTCATCCAGGCCGTGCCCCTTGAGATTGCGCGACCGCTGCGCCACCTGCACCAGTTTGCCGGCCAGTTCGGCGTTGACGCCGGCTTCGTGGGCGACGATTTCGGTCTCCGTGGCTTCCTCCGGGTAATCGAAGTCGAGTGCCGCGAAGCGTTGCTTGGTCGATTGCTTGAGGTCTTTCATCAGGCTCTGATAGCCGGGGTTGTAGGAGATGACGATCTGGAAGTCCTCATGGGCATGCACCAGTTCGCCTTTTTTCTCCAGCGGAAGAACCCGGCGGTGGTCGGTCAGGGGGTGGATGACGACGGTGGTGTCCTGGCGGGCCTCGACCACTTCATCAAGATAGCAAATGGCGCCGATGCGGGCGGCCACGGTCAGCGGACCGTCCTGCCAGCGGGTGCCATCGATGTCGAGCAGGAACCGCCCGACCAGATCGGATGCGGTCATGTCCTCGTTGCAGGCCACCGTGATGAGGGGCTTTTTCAGCTTCCACGCCATGTGTTCGACAAAGCGCGACTTGCCGCAGCCGGTCGGACCCTTGAGCATCACCGGAATACGCGTGTCATAGGCGGCCTCGTACAAGGCCAGTTCGTCACTGACCGGCAGGTAATAGGGCTCGTCCTTGATCAGGTATTGTTTGGGGTCGGGCGCGGAGGCCGGTTTGGCCTTTTTGGCGGACATATGGGACTCCTCAAAGCACGCTTGGTGCGGCTCGAAAGGGATAAACCAGTCAGCAAAGAATAGATAGCGGGGAAAGGGACCGCAACCGGGCTTGTCCTCTGCCCGGTCACGGTCTCATCCAAAACCTAGGCCTTGATCGGCCCGCGATAGACCACCATCGACGCCCCTTGGGATTGGGCGTAGTTGTCAAAACCAATCAGGCGGACATGGTTTTCCGGATGGGCCTTATGGCAGGCTTCGACCTCGGCCAAAATGCGGTCGACATCGGTTTCGCCGAACATCGGCAGCTTCCACATGTACCAGTAGGACTGAAAAGCATTGGCCGGCTCCACGTGTTCCACGGCCGGGTTCCAGCCTTTGGAAACGATATATTCCACCTGTTTGCGGATGCCGTCGGTATCCATTTCCGGCAGGTAGGAGAAAGTTTCGAATTTCCGGCTTTTCACATCGGAAAGGCTGGAAGCGTAGTCTTGTACATCACTCATCATGAGCTCCTAAATTTCATTTGATTTCGTAAAAACCGTACCTGTGGATGCGCCTTATTTGTGGGCCACGTCCAGTTTATCGACGGTATCGAATTCAAATTTGATTTCTTTCCAGGTTTCCATCGCGGCTTTAAGTTCCGGGCTGTGCTTGGCGGCTTCCGTCAGGATATCCTTGCCTTCCTTTTCCAGCTCGCGGCCCCGGTTGCGGGCTTCGACACAGGCTTCCACCGCGACGCGGTTGGCGGCCGCACCGGCGGCATTGCCCCAGGGATGACCCAGCGTGCCGCCACCGAACTGCAGAACCGAATCATCGCCGAAGATGTTGACCAGCGCCGGCATATGCCAGACGTGGATACCACCGGAAGCAACTGGCATGACGCCCGGCATGGAACCCCAGTCCTGATCGAACATGATGCCGCGCGAGCGGTCTTCCTTGATGTAGGAGTCACGCATCAGGTCAATCCAGCCGAGAGTTGCATCACGGTCACCTTCCAGCTTGCCGACAACGGTGCCGGAGTGCAGGTGGTCGCCGCCCGACAGGCGCAAAGCCTTGGTCAATACGCGGAAGTGAATGCCGTGTGTTGGGTTACGGTCAAGCACGGCGTGCATGGCGCGATGGATGTGCAACAACATACCGTTGTCGCGGCACCACTGGGCAAGGCCCGTGTTGGCGCAGAAACCACCGGTCAGGTAATCGTGCATGATGATCGGAGCGCCGATTTCCTTGGCGTATTCGGCGCGTTTGAACATCTCATCCGGGGTCGCGGCGGTGACGTTCAGGTAATGACCCTTGCGCTCACCGGTTTCGGCTTCGGCTTTCAGAATGGCTTCCATGACGAAGTCGAAGCGTTGACGCCAGCGCATGAACGGCTGGGAGTTGACGTTCTCGTCATCCTTGGTGAAGTCGAGACCACCGCGCAGGCCCTCGTAACATGCCCGGCCATAGTTCTTGGCCGACAGGCCCAGCTTCGGCTTGATGGTACAGCCCAACAGGGGACGGCCATATTTGTTCATGATGTCGCGTTCGACCTGAATGCCATGCGGTGGGCCGTTGCAGGTCATCACATAGGCAATGGGGAAGCGAATGTCTTCCAGGCGCAGCGCCCGCACGGCCTTGAAGCCGAACACGTTGCCGACCAGGGATGTGAAGACGTTGACGACGGAACCTTCCTCGAACAGGTCGATGGGGTAGGCGATAAAGGCGTAGAACGCATCGTCGTCACCCGGCACGTCTTCGATCGAATAGGCGCGACCCTTGTAGTAGTCCAGGTCGGTGAGAAGATCGGTCCACACCGTGGTCCAGGTTCCGGTCGAAGATTCCGCGGCGACGGCGGCTGCCGCTTCTTCGCGGGGAACGCCCGCCTGCGGGATGATCTTGAAACACGCCAGGATGTCCGTGTCCTTGGGCTTGTAATCCGGCATCCAGTAGGTTTCGCGGTAATCCTTAACGCCGGCGCTATACGTCTTTGCCATTCTCTGTATTCCTTCTTTAGAGCCCTATTGCTCTTCCTGTTTCCAACGAGGGCACAGTAGCGAATTTCATTGATAAGAAAAAATAAATTTATTAAATTATATCATAAGAAAACCTTATAATTGGTAATAGTGGGCCGGACATGCATACCACCTTGAAACAACTGTCTTCTTTCGAAGCCGTTGCACGCCTTCGTAACTTTACCCGTGCGGCGGAAGAGCTGAATCTCAGCCAGCCGGCGGTTTCCATGCAGGTCAAGCAGCTGGAAAACCAGGTTCAGTCCCCGTTGCTGGAACAACGGGGGCGGACGCTGGAGCTTACCGAAATCGGGCTTCTGGTTCTGGACCATGCCCGCGCCGTCCTGGACGAGATCGACGCGCTGTCTGCTGCGGTGGACAGTATGAAGGGAATGAAGAGGGGTAAACTCAGGCTTTCTACCGTGACCACCGTGACCTATTTCATGCCGACCCTGTTGCGTACTTTTTGCCAGCGCCATCCCGAGGTGGACGTGATCGTCAACGTCGCCAACCGCCAGGACCAGCTGCAGCAGATTCAGGACAACGAAACCGATATCGCGATCATGGGCCGGCCACCGGACGATATGGCGCTGACGGCGATACCGTTTCTCAAGAATCCATTGGTGATTGTCGCGCCCCGGGAACATCCCTTGGCGAAAAAAAAGAACATTCCCGTCGAACGCCTGACCGGAGAGCCATTTCTGATGCGGGAAGTCGGCTCCGGGACGCGCGGCGCCATGGAACGGTTCTTTCGGGAGAAGGGCGTTACCATCACCACCTCCATAGAGGTCAGCGGCGCCGAAGCCCTGAAGCAGGGGGTTCAGGCGGGTTTGGGGCTGGCCCTGTTGTCCAGGGATTCGGTCGAACTGGAACTGACACTGGGGCGGTTGGTGGAACTGGATGTCAAAGGATTGCCGATCCAGCGCGACTGGTATCTCGTGCACCGCTCTAAGAAGCGGCTCAACACACCGGCCGCCGCTTTTAAAGTCTTTATCGAGGAAGACGCTGCGGGGCTCCTGAACCGGGCCCGGTGAAACCCAAAGTAAATCCTGAGCGGATGGTTTCATCCGCGACGACGCATTTGCGTCAAATAAAGCCTAGTAAATCAGTTCGCTTTCCTCGTCGCCGGTGGAGATGACGATCTCGCCGGAAT
>JACNJX010000061.1 GCA_014382345.1 Alphaproteobacteria bacterium | reverse complement strand
CGTCGAACAGCGCCTCGTTGGAAAGCTCCGGTTGGTAGAGCAGGGTATGGAGATAATTCCCCCGGGCGCTGGAATAGTCCGGCTTGAGGGTGAAGGCCCGCTTGTAGTGCTCCAGGGCGCCTTCCAGATCCATAAGGTCGCAGAGCACGCCGCCCAGATTATTGTGGGCTTCGGCAAAGTCCGGTTTCAGGGCGAGCGCCCGTCTGTGGCTTTTGGCGGCGTCTTCGAGCCGTCCCAGGTTTTTCAAGGCATTGCCAAGGTTGGTATGAGCCTCGGCGTAATCGGGGTCCAGCGCGATGGCGTGTTGATGACTGGCGATGGCGTCTTCAAGCAGATTCCGTTCCTGCAGGACGAGCCCCAGGTTGGTGTGGGCGCCGGCCAGGTCCGGGTTGAGGCTGATTGCTTTTTGGTAACTGGCGGTGGCGGCCTCCATTAGACCCATGTCTTTTAAGGCGTTGCCCATGTTGGAGTGGGCTTCGGCAAAGCCGGGGTTAAGGGTCAGCGCCTGGCGGTGGCATTCGACGGCGGCTTTCAGTTCGCCCTGATCCTGGAAAACGTTGCCGAGACTGGTGTGTGCTTCGGCATGGCCGGGATTGAGTGCGAGAGCCTGGCTGTAGCTGGCTTTGGCGTCCTCGAGGCGGCCTTGTTTTTTCCAGGCTGTGCCCAGGTTGGCGTGGGCGTCTGCGTTATCCGGGTTGAGGGCGAGGGCCTTTTGGTAATTGTCGACCGCCTCGTCCGTCTTGCCGAGCGCCAGCAGGACGTTGCCCAGGTTGCCCAAGGCCATGGCGTAGTTGGGGTTGAGGGCTATGGCCCGGCGCTGGCTGGCCTCGGCGTCCTGCATCCGGCCCAGTTCATAGAACGCGTTGCCCAGGTTGCAGTGATAGGCCGGTGCGTCGGGGTTGGCGGTAATGGCCTTGCCGATCAGTTCCACGGCGGCGTCATGGTCGCCGGTCTGGTGCGCGATGACGCCGAGCAGGTGGTTGGCTTCGGCGTGGTTGGGCTCGAGATCGAGCGTCTGGCGGTAAAGGGATTCGGCGTCGGCCAACTGGCCCGCCTGATGCGCCCTCAGCCCCCGGCCCAGGAGGGCCTGCGTTTGTTGAGGGTTTGCGCCGTTATCTGCCCTGTTCATCGGATGCCATGCCTGCGGAGACGTTGTGTCTGTGCGGACATATTCAGTGGGGCGTCGGTGGCTGTCAATTTCCGCCCCCCTTCGGCCATTCGCTGAGCAGGGCGGCGGCTTGTCCTACAACGCTGTCCCAGTCGCCGGAGCGGTCCTGGCGGAATAGCCGCACGGAGGGGTACCAACGGCTGTCCTCATGACCCAACCCCCATAACCAGAACGGCACGAAGCGCAAAAGCCCCCAGGTCGGAACGCCCAGCGCCCCGGCCAGATGGGCAATGGAATTATCGATGGAGACGACGAGGTCCATGGCGGCGATCTGCGCCGCGAAGGTGTCCATGTCATTACGCTGGTCGACCTGATCGTCGTGAAGGATTTCGTTTCCGGTTTCGCGGGCAATGGTCGAGCGTTGATCGGTGGTATCGCCGTATTGTAGGTCAACGAAGGTTATCCCCGGAATTTCCAGCAGGGGGCGAAGCTGTTGCAGGGCCAGAGAACTCTGCGGTCCATAATCCGGGCTGTCGCTGAACCAGGACAGGCCAACCAGAGGGCCGCTTGTTTTGGCGAGGTAGCGTTCGCGAAGGTCCGTCCGGAGTTCCGGGTTGGCGTGGAGGTAGGGTTTCGGGTCGGGAAAGGTAATAGCCGACGGGCGCAAAATTCGCCCCAGCCCGCCGATGGGAATATGGCAATCGAAGGCCTGACCGGCCTCACCCTTGGGGACACAGACGGCGGACGGGAACGAACGCGCAAACAGCGGCGCCAACCGGGGGTCGCAGTCGACAACGACGTCGATGCCGCGTTCCATCAGGTCCGGGATCAGGCCGGCGAACAGGAGTTCATCGCCGACGCCCTGTTCGGACCAGACCAGGAGGCGTTTGCCGGTAATGTCGCCGCCGTCCCATAAAGGTCTGTCGTATTCGGTGCGTCGCGAAGGAAAGTTCTGCTTGCGCCAACGCCAGTCATATTCCTGCCAGCCGTTGGCGAAATCCTCCATCAGCAAATATACCAGGCCCAGGTTGTAATGAATTTCGGCATAGTCGGGATTTAGGGTCAGGGCCTTGTTGTATTCGTTGACCGCTTCGTCCAGCCGCCCAAGCTCTTTCAGGGCGTTGCCCAAATTGGCGCGGGCCTCGACGGAGTCCGGGTCGATGTCGAGGGCTTTTTGGTAGCTGGCAACGGCGTCTTCGTTCCGGCTTTGCTCCTGCAGGCAAAGCCCCAGATTGTTGTGGGCCGAGCCCAAATCCGGATTGATGTCGAGGGCCTTGTGATGGCTGGCCATGGCTTCGTCCAGGTGGCCCAGTGTCCTTTGCGCTACCCCTAGTCTGTCATGGGCCTCGGCATAATCGGGGTCGATGCCGATGGCCCGGCGGTAGTGTTCCCGGGCGTCTTCGGGACGGTCCCGGTCGGCAAGGATATTGCCCAGGTTGAAATGCGCTTCGGCGTAGTCGGGCTTGCAGGCAAGGGCCTTTTGATAACTGTCCATGGCCTCGTCCGCCTGGCCGTTGTCGTTCAAGGCCTTTCCCAGGTTGAAAAGCGCCTCGCCATGATCGGGCCGGATGGCGATGGCGCGGCGGTAGCTTTCGATGGCCTCGCTGGTCCTGTCCAGCTTCATCAAGGCGACGCCGAGGTTGCAGTGGGCCTCGCCAAAGTCCGGATTCGCGGCAACGGATTTGCCGATCAGTTCCACGGCGGCCTCATATGCCCCCGTCTGCAGGGCGATCACGCCGAGCAGGTGGTTGGCGTTGATGTGGTCCGGGTCGCGTTCGAGCACTTTACGGTAGAGGGCCTCAGCCTCGGCCAACCGGCCCGCCTGGTGATGGGCGACGGCTTCGTTCAGTCGTGTCTCAAGGAGGGCGCTCGTCATTTGTTTACCAAGTCCCGAAGACGGTCGGCCATGCCGGCGAACACCGCATCCCAGGGCTCATCCGTGTTGCGCTCATAACGGATGACATCGGGGCCGCGCGGCGCCAGCAGGAAGTTGTTCCACGGGCTTTGCCGCCACGCGATCAGCCAGACCGGCGTGCCTGTTCCTGCGGCGATGGCGGCGACAGCGGTGGATACGGAAATCACCACATCGAGCGCTGCCGTCAGGGCGGCCACATCGTCCAGGCCGTCGTACAGGTCCAGGTCGTCGAAGTCGTGCACATTGCCGCCGAACCGCTCTCCCGCCGGAATAAGGTCTTGGCGGTCCCCGCCGCATTGCAGGTTGATGAATCGGGCCGGTTGCGTGAACAGGGGCGCCCATTCCTCGATGCGGGTATAATTGGGCGCGCGTTCCGGTGTCAGCATGGGGCTTTTCCAGCTGATGCCGGCGTAAGGGCCCGGCCCAAGGGCTTCGAGTCTTTGTTGCCAAAACGTTATGCGCTCGGGATCGGGGACAAGAAAGGCATCGGCCTTGGACGATAGATCCTGTTCAAGATGGCGGAACAGGCTGCCCAGGGGCAGGTGGATGTCGAAGTCGTCCGCCGGCGGGCGTTTCAGACTTTCGCTGTCGGCGCGAACCTCGGCGCCTGGAAACGAGCGGGCGAATAGGGGCACCAGTTTCGGAAAGACCTCGACGATACAGTGTCCGGCCCGGTCCACAATTTCTGGAATTCCGGACGCCCAGGTGGAGACATCCTGCGGCCCCTGTTCCGGCCACAGCAGAATCGTGCGTCCCGTCAGCTCATCGGTTCCGTTCCAGAGCGGTTTTTGGAACGGCGGTGGCGAGGAACTGCAGGTCGGCACCTTCCAGCGCCAGTCGTATTCCTCCAGCCCTTTCCTGTCGCCCATGCCAAGCAAGGCGAAGGCGAGATTGTGGTGTGCCTCGGCGTAGTCGGGGCGGATGTCGATGGCGCGCCGGTAACTCTCGGCGGCGTCTTCCGGGCGGTCCCGGTCGCGCAGCACGTTGCCCAGGTTATGGTGCGCCTCGGCGTAATCGGGGCGGATGTCGATGGCGCGCCGGTAACTTTCCAGGGCTTCGCCGGCGCGGCCGGTATCGTTCAGAGCCTTGCCCAGGTTGAAAAGGGCCTCGGCGTAATCGGGGTTGATCTCGATGGCGCGGCGGTAGCTCTCCGTGGCTTCGCCGGCCCTGTCCAGCTTCATCAAGGCTACGCCCAGGTTGCAGTGGGCCTCGGCAAAATCGGGGTTGATGCCGACAGACTTGCCGATCAAGTCCACGGCGGCCTCAAACGCGCCGGTCTGCAAGGCAATCACGCCGAGCAGGTGGTTGGCGTCGGCGTGCTCCGGGTCCAGAACGAGTGCCTGGCGGTAGAGGGCTTCCGCCTCCGCCAGCCGCCCGGCCTGATGGTGGGCGACGGCGTCCTTCAGCAGGGCTTCGTGCTCGGGCTTAGTCATTCTTCGCCAATTCCATGAGCCGTTCGGCGATGGTCGTGAACACCGGGTCCCAGGGCTCATCCAGGTTTTTCTCAAACCAGGTCACGTCAGGGCCCCGGGCGGCGAGCAGGAAATTGCTCCAGGGGCTTTGCCGCCATGCGGCGAGGCAAACCGGGGTTCCGGTGCCGGCGGCGATCGGCGCCACGGCGGTGGAAACGGATATAACGACGTCCAGCGCCGCAGCCAGGGCGGCGACCCCGTCAAGATCGTCGAACAGGTCAAGACCGTCGAAGGTGTGTATGGTGACGCCAAACTGGTCCCGTGCCCGGGCGATATCTTCGTCGCTATCGCTGCATTCCAGATTTATGAATTGGGCCGGTTGCGCCAACAGGAGCGCCCAGTCATCGATTCGGGTGTAGTTTAGGGACCGGTCGGGGGTGACCAAGGGGCTTTTCCAGCTTATGCCCACATAGGGGCCTGGACCCAGGTCCGCAAGCCACTGTTTGTAGAGCGCAACTTTCTCCGGATCGGGAACCAGAAAGGCGGCGCAGGGCGCCGTCAAATCCTGCTTCAAGTGCCGGAACAGGCTGCCAATCGGCAGATGGACGTCGAAATCCGTGGCTTTCGGGTCCGGGGCCGGGTTTTCGGGCCGCACCTCGGCTTCTGGAAAGGAGCGGGCGAACAGGTCCACAAGCTTCGGGCTGGTTTCGATGATGCATTTTCCGGCGCGCCGGATGATTTCAGGGATGCCCGAGGCCCAGATGACCATGTCCCCCGGTCCCTGTTCCGGCCATAGCAGAAGGGTTTTGTCGGCCAAGTCCCCTGTTCCGTCCCACATCGGGCGGGCGTATTGCCGCATGGTGTAATTGAAAGTGGGTGATTGCCAGCGCCATTCGTATTCGTCGAGCCCGTCCTGGTGTTGTCCGCAGGCGAGCAGGGTAAAGCTGAGATTATGGTGGGCCTCGGCGTAATCGGGGCGGATGTCGATGGCCTTTCGGTAGCTGGCGATTGCCTCTTCCGGCCGTCCCAGCCAGCGGAGCGAAACCCCGCGGTTGTTATGAGCCTCGGCGTTTCCGGGGGCCAGCGCCGTGGCGTTTTCGAAACACGCCAGCGCTTCCTCGTGGCGCAGCAGGACCATCAACCCGGCGCCCAGGTTGCTGTAGGCGTCGGCATAATCCGGTTTCGCCCCGATGGCGCGGGATATCAGGTCTACGGCCTGATCGTATTCACCGGCGGCCTGGGCGATGGCGCCGAGCAGGCACAGGGCGTAGGGGTATTCCGGGTCGACGGCCAGGATTCGCCGATAAATATCCTCGGCCTCCGCCAATTGTCCCGCACGGTGATGTAAAAGGGCCTCGTCAATTTGCGCCTCCAGGGAAGGCGGTTCCTGGTTTTGTAGGCCGGGTTCGGTATCCTTGGCGTCATTTTCCGGGGTACGGTTCATGATAATTATTGAGGCTGCTTTCGCTGTGTTGATCTGCCATGCGGGGGTGATGAGAAAACAGTATCAGCCGCGCTTCATAATAAACCGTAAAAAAAATTGTTGACTCTGGAAAAGTCTGCCTATAGCTTTGTCAGACCGATTCCCCGTCTTTGTCCGAGAATGGACGTTTGGGTGATCGGTCCAGCCGAGAATGGCTGAGCCTAGAAATTGGCGTAGTGACGACCAGAAGGAAGAGTGAGCAAGTATTCTCATGTCTTTGCGTAGCGACAATTTGGTTTTGTGCCCTTTGGGTTCCGGTGCCGTGAGGTTTTGGAGCGCACGGGGTTTTTCGCGTTTTCTTTCTGGTTATTCGCTTGCGTCATCTTTTTTCTCCTTTGCGTGTTGTGAGGGAGGCGTGGAAGCCGCTTGAGCCATGGTGGCGAGAGCCGTTTCGAAGTGGGTAGAATCCCACTTAACCCTTAGAAAAGGATCTATACTATGTCTGGTATTACTCTTTCGGCAAGTATTCGTCAGAACCTCTTGTCGTTGCAGAACACCACGAAACTCCTGGATTTGACCACGAACCGGCTTTCCACCGGTAAAAGGGTCAACTCCGCTCTCGATAACCCGAATGCGTTCTTTACGGCGCGGAGCCTGACCAACCGGGCCACCGACCTTTCGAACCGTAAAGACGGCATTTCTCAGGCGATTTCCCTCCTCCAATCCACGGATAAATCCCTGAATTCCCTCACCAGCCTGGTTGAACAGGCCAAGGCGAAAGCCCAGCAGGCCGATGAAGCGGCCACGGGCGGTGTCTCCAATATTTCGACGGAAACAGCCACCACCGTGTCCGGCGCCACCACGATTTCTACGGCGTTCGGTTCCGCTGCTACCTCCGCGACTACTTTGTTCACGGATCTTGGCGGAACGGCCGGCGAAGCCGTCTCGGTGGTTCTCAACGGCGCCGCCGCTGTGTCAGTCACCGTTACCGTGGGTACAACCGTTGCTGACGTTGTCGCCACGTTGACGGCGTTGAACGGTATTTCGGCCTCCTACAACACCACCTCCAACCAGATCGACATCACCGGTAACGGTGGCACCGATATCACCCTGGCTGAAAGTGGCGGTTCTTTGGTTGCCGATTTGGGCGGGTTCAAGGTCGACAGCGTGGCCCTTTCGGCCGGTTCGGCCAAGGTCTTTGCCACCCAGAACAAGGATACGGACCTTCTGGAGGACGTGTTCGGAGTGACGGACGGCTTGACCTTGATCACTACGGTGACCTCTGGCGGCACCAACACCTTCACCTCCGAAGACGGTGGTTCCGGTGCTCCGTCGACGATCGCCGATCTGGTGACTGCCATCAACAACGCCGATACCGCCCTGACGGCGTCTTACAACACCACGACGTCGAAGGTTGACGTCAAGGCCGCCGAAGGCGTCGCCGTCGACTTCTCAGGCACGGGTTTCACCGCCCTGACCCTGAACAACGGCACCAGCGACCTGACGGCCGGTACGGACGTGACGTACTCCAAATTGGGTTCGGAAGCCGAGGTCGGCTCGTTGACCACGGACTTCCGGTCGCTGTTGGCGCAGATCGATGCGTTGGTCAGCGATTCGTCCTACAAAGGTAAGAACCTTCTCAAGGCCTCAGCGTCCCTCGACGTGAAGTTCAACGTCGCGGGCGATTCCAAGCTGACCATTTCGGGCGTGGCTCTGGAAGCGGATTCCAACGGAATCCTTTCCGGCCTGTCGTTCAGCCAGAAAGCCGCCGACTACGACTTCACGACGGCGGGTGACATCACCTCCGCCCTGACGGACGTTGATGCTGCTATTACCGAACTGCGGACGGTTTCGACCACGTTCGGTACCAGCCTGGGCATCATTCAGACGCGTGAAGATTTCACCAATGAGCTGGTGAGTACGCTGGAAGAAGGTGCCGGCAAGCTGGTTAACGCCAGCCTGGAAGAAGAGTCGGCCAACCTGCTGGCCCTGCAGACGAGACAGGCTCTCGGTATTCAGTCACTGACTATCGCGAACCAGTCGCAGCAGAGCATCCTGGCCCTGTTCAGGTAAGCAAGCGGCTCGGGGGCGGGCGGCAAGATCGCCGTCCGCCCCCATCCCGCCGTTTTGAGTAGGGACGCATCATGGGTCTTACATTTG
>JACNJX010000031.1 GCA_014382345.1 Alphaproteobacteria bacterium | reverse complement strand
GGGCGACCGGCTGAAGACGGCATTGGACACGTCGGCATAGCCCTTTAACGACACCCTCGCCAACCGCATACCAGGGTTGCGCTCGCACAAAACCCTACATATCTAAGGTTATAAACATCGTTTTAGTGTGAGCGTCATGATGGTGCGGCAAACCTTATGGAGAGCAGTCAGCGTAGTGGCGTTGGCGGTTGTGTTTTCGTTGCCGCTATCCGCGGCCACCGATTCGTTCGATTTCGTGGCGCCCGCGGCGGCACAGTCCGATGGTGCGGTCCCGGGTGAATGGTCCGGCAGTTTGAGCGACGCCGAAGTGTGGCGTTCCGTGCGCAAGGGCATTACCGGGACCATCAACATCCCCGATAAGAAGGCCGCCGTCCTCGTCCAGTCGGGAGGGGAAAGCCTGCGGGCAATCCGAAATGGCCCGGTTTCGGTGATCGGCGGCTGGACGATGCTGGCGCTCGTTGTCCTTCTCGCCCTCTACCACGCCCTGCATGGACCGATAAGGATCGACGCCGGAGAATCCGGGCGCATGGTCGAACGGTTCAACTTCCTGGAGCGGTTCGCCCATTGGCTGACCGCCTCGTCGTTCGTCGTCCTGGCGTTAACAGGCCTCAACCTTCTTTACGGGCGTTACATCGTGAAGCCGCTTGTCGGGCCGGAGGCCTTTTCGACCCTGACCTCGCTCGGCAAATACGCCCACAACTACATCGGCTTCGCCTTCATCGTCGGCCTAGTGTTGTTGCTGGTGCTGTGGGTCAAGGACAACCTGCCGGAAAAGACCGATCTCAATTGGCTGTTGGTCGGGGGCGGCATGCTGACGAAAGGTGTCCATCCCCCGGTCGGGCGCTTCAACGTCGGCCAGAAGGTGGTCTTCTGGGCCGTGGTGCTCCTTGGCGGTTCGCTGGCGGCTACCGGCGTCTGCTTGCTGTTTCCCTTCGAGTTCCGCCCCTTCTCGGCAATATTCGCGGCGATCAACGTTTTTGGGGCCGGGTTGCCGGCCGATCTTTCATTGCTGCAGGAGATGCAACTGACTTTACTGTGGCACGGTATCGCCGGCCTTATTCTGATCGTTGTCATCATAGGCCACATTTACATCGCGGCGCTTGGGATGGAGGGCGCGCTTGGGGCTGTCGGCGAGGGAAAGGTGGATGAGAATTGGCTGCATCAACATCACAGCGTCTATTTCGAGAAGATGATGAGAAAGCGTGTCGTCAAGAACGCACCGCCGCCCGCAGAATAGCCATTGACGACGGCGGTGGAAGATGGGGAATGAAAACCGGGCTTCACCCTTCCGTATCCCCGTTTTTTCTGTTCGATCCCATAGTTTGTTGAATGTCCGCTTTGGGTCATAAACAGACATAAACGCCAGAGCTGAAAAAGGTCCGCTTTCGGGGGTAGAGCGGACATAAATCACGGCCTGTCAAAAGCCTCTTATTTGCGCTACCCCTCCAGCGGATATTCCACCGCCACCGAACACCCCGCGCCGGCCTGGTATTTTCCTTTTGTTGCGCCCTTCGCGTCTTTGGGGTGAAAACCGGTTTTCCCGGGAACACATAGGGGAAAAATACCATTTCAACGCCTGTCATGGATCGCGTAAATATATTTATCCCGTTGATTTTAAGCGATTAAATCAGATGTTGACAAAAGCGGAAATTTCCCAACAATGCGCCGCCATGAGCATCCCGACAGAACTGTTGCTGGAGATCGAGGCCTTCCTCGGGGACACCGGCATGGCGGAAACCACCTTCGGGTTGCAGGCCGCCAACGACGGCAAGCTGGTGGCGCGGCTGCGCGGCGGCAAGGGCATCACCACCAACACGGTGGAAAAGATTCGCGCCTTCATTGCCGCTAATACGCCCGGCAACGCCCCCTCCTCCGCCCCCTCGTCTCAAGGCCTTTCCGCGCAGGACGGCAATGTCCTGCACCGCATCGCCGATGCCCTGGAACGACTGGCCCCGGCGGCTGAAGCCGGCGACGCCCTGGAAGACGGCGACGCCTTCGTCTGGCACGCCGACGGCCAGTGGCTGGAGGCCATCGCCAAGGTCAACCGGGTCGATATCCTGTTGCTGAAGGGGATTGACGGCCAGATCGACCTGTTGGTCGCCAACACCCAACGTTTCGCCGACGGCTTGCCGGCCAACAACGCGCTGTTGTGGGGCGCGCGTGGCACCGGCAAAAGCTCGCTGGTCAAGGCCGCCCACGCCAAGGTCAACGCCGATACGCCGGGCGCTTTGGCGCTGATTGAAATTCACCGCGAGGACATCCCGTCCCTGCCGAAGTTGCTAACCCTGCTCAGAGACAGCAAGCGGCGATGCCTGTTGTTCTGCGACGATCTCAGCTTCGAAGGCTCGGATGATACCTTTAAATCCCTGAAGGCGGTGTTGGAAGGCGGCATCGAGGGCCGGCCCGACAACGTGCTGTTTTACGCGACGTCGAACCGCCGCCACCTGATGCCGCGCGACATGATCGAGAATGAACGCTCCACCGCCATCAACCCGGCGGAAGCGGTCGAGGAAAAGGTCTCGCTGTCCGACCGCTTCGGCCTGTGGCTCGGCTTCCACAACTGCGACCAGGACACCTACTTCGCCATCGTCGAAGGCTATGCAGACCACTTCGGCCTGATGGATTCAAACATCGACATCCGGGCCAAAGCCGTTGAGTGGTCCATGACCCGGGGCTCTCGCTCCGGCCGCGTCGCCTGGCAGTTCATCCAGGACCTGGCCGGACGGCTGGGCAAGCCGCTGGGCTAGCCAATCAAAACTTCCTCGCCTGCACCAGGTAGGCCGGAATTTTTTCTTCACCCAGCGAGATACAGGCGTGCAGGCGGTGCAGGCCTTCGGCCAGTACGAAACGGCCTTTGCCCTGGCGCACCTGGATCGGGATTTTCAGGCCGTTCTCGAGAATATCTTCGGCCAGTTCCGCCGCCTTTGCCTCATCCAGGGTCTTGCGCCGGGCTGTCGGCACGTAGATCTCGTCGATGGGGATGTCCTGAACCTTCAGCATATTATTTCCCTGCGTTCTGGTGATTTTTATCCATTAAATTCCGCGCAGATACTTTCTCGGGTCGCGGGCCGTTCGTCCACGGCGCATTTCGAAGTGCAATTGCGGGTTCTTGACACTGCCGGTGGAACCGACCGTCGCCACCGGCTGGCCCTTGGCGACCTGTGCGCCGCGCTTGACGAGAATTTTGTCGTTGTGGGCATAGGCCGTCACCCAGCCGCCCGAATGTTTAATCAGGAGCAGATTGCCGAAACCGCGCAGCTCGTTCCCGGCATAGACGACGACGCCGTTTTCGGCCGCCTTCACCGGCGCGCCGCGCTTGGAGGCGATGTTGATGCCGTCGTTGCGCAAGCCCTTGGCCTTGGCCCCGAAGCCGGAAATCACCCGCCCCCGGACCGGCCAGATAAAGCCCTTGCCGGTGGCCAGCGGAGGCCGGGGCACCGCCGAGGGAATAACGGGGGAAGGCGGTTTGGAGACGGTGGGCCGGGCCGTCCTGACGGATTGCTTTTTTGATTTCATCCGGGCCACGGCCTGTCCCGGACGGTCGGAGGCGGCACGGTCCGGCAGAACCAGGGTTTGCCCGATCTTGATCTCATAGGGCGGCCTGAGGCCGTTGGCCCGCGCCATGTCGTAGGGATCGACGCGATACAGCCGGGCGATGCCGTAGAAGCTGTCCCCGCGCCGGACGGTGTGTTGCTTCCCCCGGGGCAGGACGACACGCTGTCCCGCCTTCAGGTGATAGGGCGGGCTAAGACGGTTGGCCTCGATAATGGCGCGAACCGGAACCCGGTGGCGGCGCGACAGGGCATACACCGTATCGCCGCGCCCGGCGACGACGGCCCCGGCATTGACGAAGGCTTGCCCGGAGTCCCGTTTCGGCTGCGCCTCTTGCCCCTGCGAAACTGACGGCGGCGATGACGGGTGGTTGGTGTCCTGCGGGGTGGTGCGGGGCAACGGCCATTGCACGGACCCGCAGGCGCCGAGCAACAACGCCGCAACAACCGAAACCCCCGCCGTGCGTGATAAACACCTCATCGCCGGATTATCGCCCATGCCTGCCGTCGGCATCAACGGCAACACAAGAAATGATTGTTTTCAGAGTGTTGGAGGGCCGAAAAGCCCGCTTTTCTCAATCTTCGACGCCGCCATTGATGAGCGGCACGAATCGGGTCGGCCCCAGGTCGTCGGTTTCGATATCATCCGCCGTGCGCCGGACCCGCACCAGATGCTGGTCGTTTTCATCCAGGCCCACGGGCACGATCATGATACCGCCTTCGCCCAGTTGCCCGAGCAGGACTTCCGGCACGTCGGCGGCGGCCGCCGTCACCATGATCCTCTCGAACGGGGCCTGCTCCGGCCAGCCCAGGCTTCCGTCGCCAAGCCGCGTGGTGATATTGACCAGGCCGAGGCGCTGGAAGCGTTCTTCTGCGTCTTTCAGAAGCGCCGGATGGCGTTCAATGGTGTAGAGCCGCCGGCACAAACGCGCCAGAACCGATGCCTGATATCCGGACCCGGTGCCGATCTCCAGGACCTTCATGCGGTCGCTCAATTCCAGCGCCTGGGTCATGCGCCCGACGACGCTGGGCTGGCTCAGGGTCTGGTGGTGGCCGATGGGAAGCGCCACGTCGTCATACGCGCGGTCGCGAAACAAATCCGGCAGGAACATCTCACGCGGCAGGGATTCCAGCGCCATGAGCACGGCAGCGTCGGTGACTCCGTTTTCGCGCAGTCCCGATATCAAGTCAGCCATCCGGCTGGGTATGTCCGTCTGCGCCGTCATGCGAAGCGGTCCCGCAATTTTTTCAGCGTCGGCGCATGGGTCAGGTCCATGGTCAACGGCGTCACCGAAACCGCGCCCCGCAAAATAGCCTCCAGGTCGCTGCCGGACCGATAGTCCTGTTCCCGGCGTTGCGCGCCGATCCAGTAATAGGGTTCGCCCCTGGGATCGACGCCGCTGACCAGATCGCTGCCGATCTTGCGCCGCCCCTGGCGGGTGACTTCGATACCGGTGACGCGGCCCGCCATGACATCGGGAAAATTGACGTTGACCAAAACGCCGGCCGGCCACAAACCCTTACACAGCGTCTTCAAAACTTTTGGCGCCCACTTTTCCGCCGTCGCCCATTTGACCGGGTGGCCGTCGGCGCAGACCTGGCTCAGCGCGATCGAGGGAACGCCCAGCAGCGTGCCTTCCATGGCCGCCGCCACGGTGCCGGAATAGGTCACGTCCTCGCCGACGTTGCCGCCCCGGTTGATGCCGGAAATGACCAGGTCGGGGGGATGGTCCTTCATCAGTTCGTTGATACCCATCAACACACTGTCCGTCGGCGTGCCGTCGATGGTAAAACGGTGCTCGGAGACATGGCGGATCCGCAGCGGCCGGCGCAGCGTCAGGGAATGGCTGGTGGCGGACTGTTCGGTTTCCGGCGCCACGACCCAGACCTCGCGGACCAGGGACGCCAGTACTTTTTCAAGCAGTTTCAGTCCCGGCGCATTAAGGCCGTCGTCATTGGAAAGCAGAACCCGCGCGCGGGCGAGGCTGAACCGTTTAGCCGCCATTCGCTGCGATCACCTCAAGCCCGCCCATGTAGGGGCGCAGGGCTTCCGGCACGACGACGGAGCCGTCGGCCTGCTGATAATATTCCAGGATCGCGACCATGGTGCGCCCGACCGCAAGGCCGGAGCCGTTCAGGGTGTGGACGAATTGCCCGCCCTTTTCCCCACGGTCCCGGTACCTGGCCTTCATGCGCCGGGCCTGGAAATCGCCGCAGTTGGAACAACTGGAAATCTCGCGGTACTGGTCCTGTCCCGGCAGCCAGACCTCGATGTCGTAGGTTTTCTGCGCGCCGAAGCCCATGTCTCCGGTCGACAGCACCACCGTGCGGTAGGCCAGACCAAGGCGTTTCAGCACTTCCTCGGCGCAGTTGGTCATGCGCTCCAACTCGTCGTTGGAGGTTTCCGGCGTGCAAACGGTGACCATCTCGACCTTGGTGAACTGGTGTTGGCGGATCATGCCGCGCGTGTCCTTGCCCGCCGCCCCCGCTTCCGAGCGGAAACACCACGTCATCGCCGTCACCCGCCGGGGCAGGCTTTCGGTATCGAGGATTTCGCCCGCAACCATATTGGTCAGCGGCACTTCGGCGGTCGGGATCATCCACAGGCGCGATTTATTCAAGTCCTGCTCGACATACTGATTGAACAGAACGTCGTAATCCGCTTCCAAATAGTTTTCAGGACTTTTTAGTTTGAGTTGTTCAATGGTATCCCGCGCGTGCGCAATCGCACGACGAACGTCTGATGTTTGAAAAAGGTCTTCGCCGAATTTCGGCAATTGGCCGGTGCCGTAGAGGGCGCTGTCATTGACCAGCGCCGGTGGGTTGATTTCCGTCAGGCCGTGTTCATTGATGTGCAGGTCGAGCATGAAATTAGCCAGCGCGCGTTCCATGCGGGCCAGCGCGCCCGACAGCAGCACAAAGCGCGCGCCGGACATTTTCGCCGCCCTCTCGAAATCCATCAGGCCCAGGGCCTCGCCGATATCGAAGTGCTCCTTCGGCGTGAAATCCAGTTTGGGCTTGTCGCCCCAGGTGCGGATTTCC
This sequence comes from Alphaproteobacteria bacterium, assembly GCA_014382345.1. Lineage (GTDB taxonomy): Bacteria > Pseudomonadota > Alphaproteobacteria > Rhodospirillales > Casp-alpha2 > Casp-alpha2. The sequence continues at coordinate 31,158 of JACNJX010000031.1, read as the reverse complement.
ACGTTGGCGGTTTCATCCGGGCCATCGGGGACATCGTCGGCAGGCAGGTTGGGAAGACCGGACAGCACAGTGTTCAGCTCATCGGTTGCCGCGGCGGCGGCCTTTTCGGCGTCCGCTTCCTCGGCCTTGGTTTTGGACACCGCGTCCATGATGTCTGCGGCATCCTCGCCGCGCGACTTGGCGGCGCCGATTTCCTTGGACAGGCGGTTGCGTTCGGACTGGATTTCCTGGGCTTTGGTCTGCAGGTCCCGGCGCTGGGCATCGAGCGCGATCAACGCCGCTGACTGGGGCTCAAGCCCCCGGCGCGCCATGCCCCGGTCGAAGTCTTCCGGGTTTTCGCGTATCCACTTGATGTCGAACATTAGACGGTACCGTTTTCAACTTCTATGGCGAGGGCTTATCACCGACTTCGGGCTCCTTGTCGAATTCCTCGTCATGGAGCTCCTCGTCCTCATCATCATCATCATCGTCGTCGTCCTCGTCTTCTTCGTCGTCCAGGTCGCCGCGTTTGCGTTCGACCATCCGCACCGAGACGATGGAAATTTCATAGAGCAACATGGTCGGCAGGGCCAGTCCGATCTGGCTGATGACATCGGGCGGCGTCAGGACGGCGGCGGCGACGAAGGCCAGAACAACGGCGTAGCGGCGTTTTTCCCTCATGCCCTTGGACGTCACCAGGCCGACCCGGCCCAACAACGTCATCACCACCGGCAGTTCGAAACACAGCCCGAAGGCGAAGATCAGCCGCATCACCAGCGACAGGTACTGATCGACCTTGGCTTCCAGCTGGATCGGCAGCGCCCCGGCCCCACCCACGGATTCAAAGCTGAGGAAGAACTTCCACGCCAGCGGAAAAATGAAGTAATACACCATCGCGCCGCCCATAAAGAACAGGATCGGCGTCGCCACCAGGAACGGCGCGAAGGCCCGCTTTTCGTTCTTGTAGAGGCCCGGCGCGATGAACATCCAGATTTGTATGGCGAGGAAGGGAAAGGCCAGGAACAGGGCGGCAAAAAAGGCGACCTTGATATAGGTGAAGAAGGCTTCGTGCAGCGCCGTGAAAATCAGCCTGCGCTGGCCGCCCATGCCTTCCATGACGTCGGCCAGGGGGGCGACCAGGAAGTTATAAATATCCGGCGCGAAATAATAACTGATGAAGAACAGCACCAGAATGATGATCGCCGATTTCATCAGGCGGCTTCTGAGCTCGATCAGGTGATCGAGCAGCGGCATCGCCTTTTCATTGGTGCTGCTATCGTCCGCCATGCCCCGTTATCCGTCCGCCTTGTCGGCCTTGTCGGCTTTATCCGCCTTATCGGCTTTTTTTGATTCTCCGGGGTCGGTGACGGCCTTCAGGTCATCGACCGCGCCGGTCATTTCCTTGCGCAGGTCGCCGTCCAGGTCCATGTCGTCGAAATCCAGATCAACGGCTTCCTTGAGCTTCTGCGTCACGTCTCCGCCATCGGCGGTGATGGTGTTCTTGAGGTCTTCCAGATCGGCCTCGCGCACAACTTCGTCCATGCCATCCTGCAGGTCCCGCGCCATGCCGCGGGCCTTGCGCAGCACGCCCGTCACGGCCCGGATGGCGCGCGGCAGGTCCTTGGGACCGATGACGATGATTGCAATAACGGCAAGGATAAACAGCTCTTGCCAGCCGATGTCAAACATGGCGGATCAGTGCTCCCGGCAGGGCATAGGATGGCGCAACGGGCGGCGAAAACTACTGCTCAAACCGGTATGGAACCGGCCCGACTTTCACCACTCAGTCTTTCGCCGCTTCCTCTTTTTTGGTCTCGGCGCTGGCAGTGTCCACCTGTTCCGATTTCAGGGCTTTTTTCTCTTCGTCCCCTCCCCCGGAGGCGTCCTCAACTTCGTCTTCCTTCATACCTTTCTTGAAGGATTTCAAACCCTTGCCGAAATCGCCCATAAGCCGGGAAATTTTGCCGCCGCCCCCGAACAGAACCAACACGACGACCAGAACCACCAGCCAATGCCAAATGCTAAACGTACCCATTAAAGTGTCTCACCCAGTTTATTTTATAAGAATTGGTGGCGGATAATGGCAGATTGCCCAAGGCGGGGCAATGCACGGCATGCAAATCCCGAAAAGCGCCAGGATCCTATGGTTTCTTACATATTATGGGGCTTGTAGAAAATGCCGTTGGACGGGTGGGAAACACGCACAAGGATCGGCCGGCCCCGGGAGAAGGGCCGGCCGCCTTGGGGGGACCACCGGAAAAAGTGGTCACCGGGGGTTAGGTTACTTGATCGGAACGTGACGCCCGGTGGCGCGGTCGAACTGCATCTTCATAACCAGCGATCCGTCCTTGGTGACGATTTCGCCGGTGATGGTCTTGTCGTCCACTTCCTTGACCTCACCGACTTTAAGGCGGTCGTTGCCCATGTGGGTCAGACGGAGTTCAAGGAACTTGGTCACGGTATCCGTCGTCACGTTCGGGGCGAAGGCCGCTTTATTGGCGAAGGGGCAGTCTCCCCCGTAACCACCACCGTATCCCATCATGCCGCGGCCCATGCCGTAGCCGCCCCCGCCGCCCATCATTCCTGGACCACCCATTTGACCTCTCATCATTCCATGGTGGCCGTAACGGCCCCTGTAGTCGTCGTCATCGTCCCAGCCGTGCGCGTAGGTCTGTCCGGCAAATGCGGCGCCAAGAACGAGCGCTGCGGCGAGAGCGGTTGCTGTGAGTGTTTTCTTGTTCATAACGATCTCCTTTGTCCTTTATCGGTTAATCACTGGAGACATTAGAGCGCCGTTCTGTAACAGGATGATTTCCGCTAAAGGCCAGATTTGTAACAGAGCGTTGCAAAGCCCCGGCCTGTTACATTTCGTTACCAAATTTCCGCCTCGCCGGGCCTGGCTCAAGCTATAGTTAGCGCATGGAAACAATGCCGCACATTCTGGTGGTCGACGACGACCGCGAAATCCGCGACCTGCTGGGGAAATTTCTCGGACAGCATGAGCTTCGGGTGACGACGGCCGCCGACGGTGTCGAAATGAAAAAGGCGCTCGAGGACTGGAACATCGACCTGATCGTCCTCGATCTGATGCTGCCCGGCGACGACGGGCTGACTCTGTGTCGCAATCTGCGCGCCGAATCCGACATTCCCGTCATCATGCTGACCGCCATGGGCGAGGACGTGGACCGCATCGTCGGCCTGGAAATGGGGGCGGACGACTATATTGCCAAGCCGTTTAACCCGCGCGAACTGCTGGCCCGCATCAAGTCCGTGTTGCGCCGCGCCCAGGCCATGCCGGACCGTGGCGCCAAACCGGAAGGCACCGCCGCCGGGTTTGCCGGATGGCGGCTCGACATGGACAAGCGCGAACTGCATGCCCAGGACGGCGTCCTGGTGCCCTTAAGCGGCGGCGAATACGATCTGCTGGCCGTCTTCATCAGCCATCCCGGACGGGTTTTGAGCCGCGATCAACTGCTAGATCTGGCGCGCGGCCGCGAGGCCCAGCCCTTCGACCGCAGTATCGACGTCCAGGTCAGCCGCCTGCGCCGTAAAATCGAAGACGACCCGAAGGAGCCGTCCCTGATCAAAACGGTGCGCAGCGGCGGCTACATGTTTACCCCCGCGGTGAAATTCGAAGGCGGAGAAAACAGATGAAACTGCTCCCGCAATCTCTTGTCGGACGCACGGTCCTTGTCTTTCTGATCGGCATCACCGTTTCGCACCTGATTAGCCTCGGCATCTATTCCGGTGACCGGCGCTCGGCCCTGACCGCCGTCGGCAGCCAGCAGTTTGCCGAACGCATCGCCGCCACCGCACGGTTCCTGGAAGACCTTCCCCAGGGTGAGCGGGCGCATGCGGCCCGGTCGTTCTGGGGCCCGGCCTTCCGTGTCACCTGGACGCATCGGAGCGCCCTTCCCGCCGACGATGGCGGCTGGCGCGCAGGCCTTCTTCGCTCAGCGCTGAAATCCTTTTTCGAGGATCTGCCGCCCGAAGGCGTGCGCATCCGCTACGGACACGTTGTCCTGCCGGCCGGAGCACGCCCCCGGCGTGGCGGCGGCGATAACAACGACGATCGTGGAGAAAAAAAAGAGGCTGATGGCGACGAAAGATCCTGGGAGGAAGCCCAGGAACACATGCGCGACATGATGGGCCGTCTGCACGGAAGAGGCGGCATGAGGCGGGGCGGGCGCCGCCACATGGGGGGGCCATCGTGGCAGGCGCCGCCGTGGGAAGCCTTTTACGGCGACGAGGTGGTCCAGGTGTCCCTCGCCCTCAAGGATGCAAGCTGGCTCAACTTCGCGGCCCCCTCGGGACGGCTGCGTCCGTTCCTGTGGTCGCGGGTGTTCCTGTCCATCGTCCTGATGACCATCGCCGTGGTGGTTCTGTCGGTGTGGGCGACGCGGCGGGCGACACGTCCCCTGGCCCGCTTCGCGGATGCCGCCGACCGGCTGGGCCTCGACGTCAACGCACCCCCGGTGGACGACGACGGCCCCAGCGAAGTCCGCCACGCGGCCAGGGCCTTCAACACCATGCAACGGCGCATCCGAACCTTCGTGCGCGACCGGACCCAGATGCTGGCGGCGATTTCCCATGACCTGAGAACGCCGATCACCCGGCTTCGGCTGCGCGCCGAATTTGTCGAAGACAAAGACCTGCAGGCGAAAATGCTGGCCGACCTGGAGCAGATGGAAGCCATGATCGCGTCGACCATGGCCTTCGCCAAGGACGACGCCGATGAAGAACCCAGACAGCTCTTCGATCTGGCAGTGCTATTGCAGGGGCTTTGCGATGCCGCCGCCGATACCGGCCAGGATGTCAGCTTCGACGGCCCGGACCGCCGGACCTTCAACGGCCGCCCCACGGCCATAAACCGGGTGTTTTCCAACCTGATCGGCAACGCCGTGACCTATGGGGGGTGTGCGCGGGTGACGCTAACGGACGACGCCGGGACAATCATCATCACCGTCGCCGATGACGGCCCCGGCATTCCCGAAGACCAGTTGGAACGGGTGTTTTCCCCCTTCCACCGGGTCGAAACCTCGCGCAGCCGGGAAACCGGCGGCGTCGGTCTGGGCTTGTCGGTGGTGCGCTCCATCGTCCGCGCCCACGGCGGCGACGTGACGCTGGCCAACCGCGCCGAAGGCGGCCTGTTGGCAACGGTGACGCTGCCGCAGGATTAAGTGTACCGGACTTAGCTTGAACCTTCGTCGGGGTCTAAAGGCTCGAGGGGGTCCAAACCATCTTCCCCGGAATCATCCTCAAAATCTTCCAGAGCCTCAACATCCCCTGCCCTGTCGTCCCCGTCCAACGCGTCGGACTCGTCGGCATCATCTCCGCCGCCGTTGATCAGTTCCAGTTGGGGTTCTTCCTCATCGGCGGTGTCTTCCGCGTTCCCGCCGAAACCGGCGGCGGCGGAATAGACGCTGATGGCCGGACCGGAATCCAAAAGCCCGGCGGCTTTCAGGTCGTCCATGCCGGGCAGATCGCGGATGCTTTCCAACCCGAACTGATCGAGGAACCCGTCCGTGGTGCCCCAGGTCATCGGGCGGCCCGGCGTCCGCCGGCGGCCACGGGGTTTGATCCAGGACGCCTCCAGCAACACGTCCATGGTGCCTTTGCTCAAGCCGACGCCCCGAACCTCTTCGATCTCGGCGCGGGTGATGGGCTGGTGATAGGCGACGATGGCCAGGGTCTCGATCGCGGCCCGGCTGAGCTTGCGCGGCACTTCGACTTCCTTGTTCAACTGCTGCGCCAGTTCCGGCGCCGTGCGAAAGGCCCAGGATTTTCCGGCCTGCGCCAAATGGACGCCGCGCTCGGCGTAATCGTCCTTAAGAATCGCCAGCATGCCCTTGAGGTTGACGCCCTCGGGCAGCCGGTTGGCCAGCATCCGTTCCGACAGGGGATCCGCGGAGGCGAATAAAATCGCCTCCAGCAACCGCACATGCTCGGGGTCTATTGGAATTTCGGGCGCGTCTTCGATTTCAGACTCGCTCTCTTCCTCAGGCTCCACCTCTTCCTCCAGATCGAAGTCCTCTTCCGCTTCGTTTTCCGGCTGGTCGTCCATCATGCTCATTCGTCCGGGGTCTCCGTGGTATCGTTATCGACGTCCCTTTCATTCGGAACGGCGGCTTTCAGATAGATAAGGCCGAAGGGGCCCGATTGGCGCAGCTTGACCTTACCTTCGCGGGCCAGTTCCAGGCTGGCGGTGAAGGTCGATGCAATGGCCGAACGCGCGACAATCCCTTCCTGCATGTTATCCGGCAGGAACTGCCACAGGCTTTCCCAGTCGGGGACGGAGCCGAGCAGGGATTCCAAACGTTTAAGCGCGTCCTCGACCGTGTAAATCTCGAACGGTTCGATGTGCAGGGTTCCGCCTTCCGCCCGGCGGCTCTGGTCGCCGTAGGCTTTCAGAAGGTCAAACAGGGTGACTTCCAACACCGGATTATACAGCGCCCGGAAGGCTTCCGGCGCACCGCGGGCGAAGAAATCCTGTCCCAGCCGGGGCCGCGCCATCAATGTCTGACCGGAGTCCTGCATGACCTCAAGACGGCGCAATTGGAACGCAAGCGCCGCCGCCATCTCATCCCCGGTCGGCTCATCCTCTTGGCCGAGGTCGGGCAACAGCAGCCGTGACTTCAGGTACGCCAGCCACGCCGCCATGACCAAGTAGTCGGCGGCCAGTTCCAGATTGGCGCGCCGGGCTTCCATGACGAATTCCAGGTACTGATCCGCCAGCGCCAGAATGGAGATTTGCGTCAGGTCCAGCTTGTGTTCGCGGGCCAGCGTCAGCAGCACGTCGATGGGGCCTTCGAACCCGTCCAGGTCGACGACGAAAGCGGCCACGCCCGGTTTATCCGCCCCGGCGTTCCCGGCGCCTGCGTCGTTTCCTTCTTCGAATGCGTCGAATTCGTTCACGAATTTTCCTTTAAGAACCATGCCCGGTGAGCGTGAATACCGCGGTCATCAGAAATTCCGTCGGCAGGCCAACGAACCACCAGAACACGTTCAGGTCTACCCCTATTTTGCCACCGATCCACGGCAGGATAAACACGCCAAACAGAATAATCAGCACACCTGAGCGCTCAAGCCGCGCCAGGCGCATCGCGGCGCCCTGCGGCAACAGCCCCACGGCCACCCGTCCGCCATCCAAAGGGGGAATCGGCAGCATGTTGAAAACGCATAAAAGCAGGTTGATTCGCACCGAATTGACCAGGTTGTGGCCGGCCCACTGATAGACATCCCCGGACAACAGAGGCAGCAGATGCAATAACGCCGCCGACAACACCGCCAGCAACAGGTTCGAGCCCGGCCCGGCAATGGCGACCAGGATCATATCCCGGCGCGGCTGGCCAAGGCCGGCGAAGTTCACCGGCACCGGTTTGGCGAATCCGAACATCATCCGTCCGCCCGATGCGAACAGCATCATCGCAGGCAACAGCACCGTGCCGAAGAGGTCGATATGACGCAACGGATTGAAACTGACGCGGCCCAGGCGGTAGGCCGTATCGTCGCCCAGCCGCCAGGCGACCCAGCCGTGCGCCGCTTCGTGCAAGGTGACGGCGAACAGCACCGGCAGCACCCAAAGCGACACGGTCATGGCCAGTCCGGGAAAATCCATCACGCCCCTCCCGCCGATTGGGATTTGAGAATATCGGTTAACCGGCCGAGGGCGGCGGCGCGGTCCCATTCCGGCGTTTGTCCCCGCATGGCATCGCCCCGCCGGAGACGCTCGGCGGCCGGGCCGCTCAAGCGTCCAACGCCCTCCGCCACGGCCTGCATTTCCTCCATATCGCCGCAGCAGTGCAGGACCACATCACACCCCGCCGCCAGCGCCGCCGAAGCGCGGTCCCGCATCGTCCCTTTGAGCGCCTTCATGGACAGGTCGTCCGATACCAGAACGCCGTCGAAGCCTATGGCACCGCGGATGACATCGCGGATCACGACCGCCGACGTCGTCGCCGGCGCCGCCTCGTCGAGGGCCGAATACACCACATGGGCCGTCATCGCCCATGGCATGTGGCGAAGCGCCCGGAAGGGCGGAAAATCGGTGTCTTCAAGGTCTGCCAGGGACGCATCCACCACCGGCAGATCATGATGACTGTCTGCCCCGGCGCGGCCATGGCCGGGAATATGCTTGATCACCGCCAGGACGCCCATGGACAAAAAGCCTTCCGCCGTGGCCAGCCCCAGCGCCGCCACTGTGCCCGGGTCATCCCCGAAAGCGCGGTCGCCGATAATGTCGTGCGCGCCCGGTGCAGGTACGTCCAACACCGGTGCGCAATTAACGGTGATGCCCAGGCCGGTCAGGTCTTCCGCAATCAGTTGGGCGTTTAGGCGCGCCGCCTCGATAGCAAGATCCCGATCACCGGCAGCAAGGGTTTTGAACCCCGCCGCCGCCGGCGCGTCCCGCCAATGGGGCGGTTGCAGGCGTTGTACCCGGCCGCCTTCCTGGTCGATCAGGACCGGGGCGTCGGCTCGCCCGGTGCAGCCGCGCAGGTCATCGACCAGGGCGCGGACCTGATCCGCATCCCGGCAATTGCGCTGGAACAGGATAAAGCCTGCCGGGTCGGCGTCGGCAAAAAAGTGTTTTTCATCTTCCGTCAGGGCGATCCCGGAACAGCCGTAGATCACGGCGTTGGGCAGGGAAGAAGGAATGGTTTGGGGCACGGAGCGGCGTCTTATTGCATCGGCTTGATGACCAGGCAGCCGATCTGGCGCAGGGACAGTTGCCGGCAAAGCCCCCGTGCAGACCCTTCGTCGACCAGAGGCCCCGCACGCAACCGGTAAAAGACCCCCTTCCCCGCGCCAAGGTCCGCCTTGGTGATGGTCAGGCCGAGGTGGCCCAGCAGATCAGGATGCTTTCCCTTCAGACGCGCCCATTCCTCTCGCGCGCCCTCGGACGAACGGGCGGCGGCCAATTGCACCAGATACGCCTTGTCTCTCGAAATGGCGGCTACGGTTTGGGGCGCGATCTGAGCCGGGGGCGGAGATACCTTCTTCGCCGTGGCGGCTGTCTTCTCCACCGGTTTGGCCACGGCTTGCTGTTTTACCGGAGCCTTTTTCGGGGCCTTGCGGACCGGTTGCGCGGGTGCGGACCCTGTTTTGCCTGCCTGGCTGAACGACGCGCCGCTTGCCGTGGACCCAGCAGTAGACGTTGACGATGAGGGCGGCGCCGGCGGAGGCGGAGGCGGCGTCGGACGCTTGGCGGCTTTGACATCCTTTAACGTCGGCACCTTGGCCACCGGATTGGTTTTCTCGGTCGGCTTGATTTGGGCCGCGGGCGCTTCCTTGGCCGCAGGCTTTGTCTCAGCCGCAGGCGCTGTTTTGGATCCGGTCTTCAAATGGGGTTTGGGCAGCGGCTGTTCGGGCGGTGGCAACAGGCGTTCCGGTCCCCTGTCCGCAACCCCGCTTTCAGGGCCCTTCTGCATACGGTCGTAGACCAGCTTGTCCCGGTTGGGCACCTTCAGGCCGCCGGGGTTTTCAGGCCGCACCTTGACCGGTCCGGAGGCAGCCCTGATTGTCGGCACGCCGGCGTCGCCGCCACCGATGAACCGTTGCATCAGGGCATCGCCATACACCACCCAGCCGCCGACGGCGCCACCGACAATGAGCAAGGCCAGCAAGCTCTTCAGCCCCCATCCGCCGCCCGTCGGCTCATGAAGGACCGGCTCGAACTCCAAGGCGTCCGACGCGGTAACCTTGATTTCCTTGTTTTCACTCGAAGCCATCAGACGGGGTCCTTAAGGGTTGGCGAATCGGGTCTATTATATTTGATCTCGGCAAAAAAAGCGTCACGAAGCTCCGGAACGAAGATCAAATAACCTGCGGTGTTCATCCAGGGCGAAGCGGTCGGTCATTCCAGCCACGTAATCGGCCACCACCTGGCCCGCCGTTTTCTCTTCGGCGGCTTCCAGCTTGCTCCGCCATTCCGTCGGCAGGCACTCCGGTTCTTCCAGAAACAGCCCGAACAGGTCTTTAACCACGCGCTTGGCCTTCGACGTCATGCGGTTGAGTTTGTAATGGCGGTACATGTTCTCGAACAGAAATGCCTTCACGGCGGCTTCCTGTTCCGCCATCGCGTCGGAGAACCCGATCACCGGATGGTCGAGCGCGCGCACGTCATCGGCGGACGTCACCCCGGCGGCTTTGATGCGGCTCAGGGATTCGCCCAGAAGGTCCGTCACCATGGCGCCGATCAGGCGGCGGACGGCCTCGTGGATATGACGCGACGTGTCGATGTCGGGGTAATCCATTTTGACCTCGGCAAAGATCGGCCCGGCCAACGGCACGTCGGCGAGATCGGCAATGGAAAACAGGCCGGCGCGCAGGCCGTCATCGATGTCGTGGTTGTTGTAGGCGATGTCGTCGGCCAGCGCCGCCGATTGCGCTTCGGCGCTGGCGAAGGTGGCGAGTTCCAGGTCCTGGACCTTGGCGTATTCGGCGATGGCGCGGGGCAGTTCGCCAGCGTTCCCGCCGTCCGCAAGGAGCGGCCCGTTGTGCTTGACCAACCCTTCCAGGGTTTCCCAGGTCAGGTTGAGGCCGTCGAAACCGGCATAGCGTTCTTCCAGCTTTACCACCACGCTCAAGGATTGCGCGTTGTGGTCGAACCCGCCGAACGGCGGCATGACCTCTTTCAGGGCGTCCTCGCCGGCGTGGCCGAACGGCGGATGGCCCAGATCGTGAGCCAGCGCCAGGACCTCGCCCAAGTCTTCGTTCAGTTCCAGCGAACGGCAAATGGAGCGCGCGATCTGCGATACTTCCAGGGTATGGGTTAGCCGCGTGCGGTAATTGTCACCTTCGTGATTGACGAACACCTGGGTCTTGTATTCGAGCCGCCGGAAGGCCCCGCAATGGATAATCCGGTCGCGGTCGCGCTGGAAACATCGCCGCGTGACGCTGTCGGGCTCGTCGTGGAGCCGCCCGCGGCTGGCGTTCTCATGGCACGCATAAGGGGCCAGTCCGGGCGCGGTTTTCAACATTTCCGTCATCGCCTGACCCTACGCCAGCACACGGGTCCGGGCAACGGGGAAGGGATCGCCCTAAAGGCCAAAAAACAACTGGAATGTGCGTTAAATAAAACCCACATGGATTTTATGAAATTTAAAACCCTTGAACTTGCCCCGGATCCGGAATTTTTGCCTCAAAAGCTCCGGGGCATTTTGTGCGCCCGGACCATGGGCAAGATATTTCCGATGATGGAATAATTTTTCCCGGAGGCGGAATAATCTTCGCTGCGGTTTGTTAATGGATACGTAAGCCGGTAAAGGGGCCGGCTCCAACCAACGGAGAGATTTCATGCAAAAAGTATTAGCCATTGCCGTCGCAGCCCTGATCGCCGCCGGGCTCAACACGCCGGCCTTCGCCTCATCCTGCCCAAAGGACATGAAGGCCATCGACGCGGCCCTGAAAAACCACCCGAAGCTGTCGGCCCAGCAGATGTCGAAAATTGCCTCCCTGCGGGCCAAGGGGGAAGCCCAGCACAAGAGCGGAGACCACAAAGGCTCGGTCAAGTCCCTGCATCAGGCTATGGCTATCCTCGGCATCGCCAAGTAGGTTTTCTTTAAGGCCCGGTGGCCGGATGCCGTCGGGCCGTTAAGAACCGGAAACGGAGGAGCCGTCTTGGACGATATCCACCGTCTGATCGTCGAGCAGATTCCCCACCTCCGGCGATACTCCGGGGCCTTGTTGCGCGACCGGGAAAAAGCGGACGACCTTGTCCAGGATTGCCTGACCCGCGCCATGGATAGGCTTCATCTATGGACGCCGGGCACCAATATGCGCGCCTGGCTGTTTACGATCCTGCACAACCTGCATGTCAACGCAGCCCGCCGCCTGTCCCGGCAACCGGGCCAGGTCGGGCTGGATGAAACCCACGAGGATTTGCGCTCCGCGCCGCCCGAACAAGGAGCCGGCCTGGCCCTGCGGGACATGGACCGGGCGCTGGGGAAACTACCGGACGATCAACGCCAGGTCATCCTTTTGATCGGCCTGGAAGACCTTAGCTACGCCGATGCCGCGGACGTGCTGGATGTGCCGATCGGCACGGTCATGTCGCGCCTTAACAGGGGCCGGGAAAAGTTGCGGGAAATTATGGAGAACGAAGACACACCAACAATCAGGAGGGTGAAATGACGGGTATCGACGATATCACCCGGGACCACCTCCACACCTTTGCCGACGGACGCCTGGCGCCATCCGAACAGACCCGTGTCGAAGCGTGGCTTTCCGAACACCCCGACGACGCCGCCGCCGTGCACGCCTATCGCCTGCAAAACACCCGGCTGCATGAAGAATTCGATCCCGTCCTCGACGAAAACGTGCCACCGGGCATGGCAGCCCTTGTCACAGGCCGGTCCCGGCGAAGCAGCACACCATCCGGTCCCTGGATGCGCCTTGCCGCCTCGGTCCTCCTGTTGCTGACCGGCGGTTTGGGCGGCTGGCTGTTGCACGGTCAATCGGCCCTGTTCCCGCAGGCCTCCACCAGCGCCTTTGTCAACCAAGCCATGGGCGCGCACAGGGTGTTCGTGGCCGAGGTTCGCCACCCGGTCGAGGTGCCCGCCACCCAAGAAGCCCATCTCGTGGCCTGGCTATCGAAGCGACTCGGCACCAAATTACGCGCGCCGGACCTGCTGGACGCCGGGTACAGCCTAGTCGGCGGCCGCCTGCTGGCCGAAGGGGCAAGGCCCGCGGCACAGTTCATGTATGAAAAGAAGGACGGAAAACGCCTGACCGTCTATGTGCGCGGACTCCAGGACACGAAAGACACCTCTTTCCGCTTCGCATCCAAGGCGGGAGTCTCCGCCTTTTATTGGGTGGAAGAGGCGTTCGCCTATGCCTTGATCGCGCCCGTAGACCGGGCCCGGCTCATAACCATCGCCAACAAGGTCTACAGGGACCTCGAGCGGCCCTAGTCACCTGCCGACCCTGGATCGGCCCTGCGGCTTCTCCCCCATACACTTTTTGGGACAATGCTGGTATATCAACCGGGCAAGTTGAGTTGTGGAGGAAGCCCGTGCTGAACATCAAACGCCTGTCCCTGGAGGACGCCCGCAAGCTGATCCGGGGCGCCGCCCGTAAGGCCACGGCCATGGGCGTACCCATGTGCATCGCTGTCACCGATGAATCGGGCAACCTGATCGCCTTCGAACGCATGGATGGGGCCAAGATTCTCAGCGTCGATTTGTCCGCCGACAAGGCGTTCACCGCCGCCGTCTCCAAACGCCCAACCCACGAATACAACGAAATATGCCAGCCCGGGAATCTGGTGTTCGGCATCCACACGTCGTCCAAGGGGCGGTTTTCCACCGTTGGCGGCGGCTATCCGGTGAGTGTGCGTGGAACGGTCGTCGGCGCCATTGGCGTGTCGGGCGGCACCGCCGAGCAGGACATGGTTTGCGCCGGGGCGGCGTTGAAAGCCTTTGCGAAAAAGTAAGCTCTATTTGACTTTCGCCCGCCCCGCACTACATAAGACGTACTACGCAAGATTGGAACTTTCGCCAAATCAATGAGTTGAAGGCATGCCCGAAGGAACAACGACACAAACCGCGAACAACCTGACCATTACCGATTCGTGTGCCGCCCGCATCCGGGCGCTGAAGGAAATGGAAGGCAACGACGCCCTGATGCTGCGCATCGCCGTGTCCGGCGGCGGCTGTTCCGGGTTTCAGTACGGCTTCAACCTCGACGATACGCTGGCCGACGATGACCTGACGTTCGAGCACGCCGGCGTCACCGTGGTCATCGATGAAACGTCGCTGGGCCTGCTGGAAGGCTCGGAAGTGGACTACAAGGAAGATTTGGGGGGCGCTTTCTTTCAGGTCAGCAACCCCAACGCCACGGCCAGCTGCGGCTGCGGCGCTTCGTTCTCGATTTAAACAATCCCCACTTAGTGGCTTTTGATCCAGGCGGCGATGGCGTCGACGACTTTCTGTTCGATCCCGAGAAAGCCGTGATGGCTCTTTGCCCCGCATTCCCTTCCGCTGCCGGATGAGCCGCCTTCGAAAATCATCAGTTCGGCGCTTTTCGATCCGCTGAGCGCGGCCTTGATGTCCTTGGCGCCGGAAACCGGAGTGAGAGAGCAGCCGTCTTCCTGATGGTGAGCGACAAGCACCGGCATGGTGATCGAGGCCAGATCATAATCCAGGACATTTCCGCCGTGTTTGGAAGACGTTCCGACCGAAGCCGTCAGCACCAGCCCGTCTGGGCCGCCGTCCTTGATGTTGGCCGCCGCATTCCCCACCGAGGTGGTGCCCCGGCTGGTGCCGACTAGCCATAGGGGCAGTCCGGGAAAGGTCTCGCGCAGCTTGGCCATGGCCAGCTTGATATCGCCGGCGTGCTCTTCGGTCATACGATAATCGAACGTCAGTCCTTCCTTGTCCTTATGATCGGACGGCGCGTCGAACAACACCGTGACCAGCCCGTGGCCGGAAAACATCTTGCGCGAGCGGGTCAGAAAATTCCCCTTGGTGCCCTTGAAAGTGCCGTCGTTCTTGACGTTGACCTTTCCACTGCCGCCCGGAAACAAGACGGCGATGGCCCTGGTCTCCCCTGGGGCGCCGCCGGGGTTATCGGCCAGCATTTTCAGGGTCACGCCGGAACGGGGCTTGATCTTGAGAGTCTGCTCGGCAGCGGCCATCGACACGCAAAGCGACATCACGCACAATGAAACGACAAAAGCACGAACGAAAATCATATCCCTGCCTCCATTTCCCTGCTTGATATTCCCCGCTTGAATTTTTATGCCTGCCGACCGAAAGTTCCGAAGGACGCATTACGTTAAAGAAGGATACAACCGTGGTCAAAATTGCTACCTGGAACGTCAATTCCATCAAGGCGCGACTGCCGCGGGTTCTGGAATGGCTGGCGGAATTTCAGCCCGACGTGGCCCTGCTTCAGGAACTGAAATGCGTCGATGACGCCTTTCCAACATTGGAAATCGGCGACGCGGGCTACAACGTCGCCACCGCCGGGCAGAAGACCTACAACGGCGTCGCCATTCTGTCGAAGACGCCCATAGACGTGGAATTGACGGAACTGCCGGGGGATGAAAGCGACGAACAGGCGCGCTACATCGAAGCCCTGATCTCGCCCGAAGGCGGCAACGTTATCCGCGTCGCCTCCATCTACCTTCCCAACGGCAACCCGACCCGCGACGAGGACGGAAGCGATTCGGAAAAATACCGCTACAAGCTCCGGTGGATGGAACGCCTGGTCAGCCATGCGCAAGAGCTACTGAAAACGGAAGACGCCTTCGTACTCGGCGGCGATTACAATATCTGCGAGACCGACGACGACGTCTATAACCCCGCAGGCTTCGCCGACGATGCGCTGTGCCGTCCGGAAAGCCGGGGCCTGTACCGCCGCCTCATGCATCTGGGCCTGACCAACGCCTTTCGCGCCTTCAACACCGCACCCCACACGTACAGCTATTGGGATTATCAGCGCGGCGCGTGGCCGAAGGACAACGGCCTGTTGATCGACCATCTGCTGTTGAGCCCACAGGCCGCCGACCGATTGACGGCATCCGGCATCGACAAGACGCCCCGCGGTAAGGAAAAGGCATCCGACCACACCCCCGTTTGGTGCGAGCTGGACGGGTAATGGCCACCGTCGCCTTCCTCGGCACCGGAAACATGGGCGCGCCGATGGCGGCGCGGCTGTTGCAGGCCGGTCATGGGGTGTGCGTCTATAACCGCTCGCCCGGCAAGGCTGCCTCCCTGGCCGAACAGGGCGCCCAGATGGCAACCACGCCTAAAGACGCCGCCCGGGGAGCCGACGCGGTGTTCGCCATGCTCAGTGATGACGAAGCCTCGAAAGCCGTGTGGCTGGGGGACGCCGGGGCGCTGGCGGCCGGACTGGCGAACAATGCCCTGGTTATCGAATGTTCGACCCTGTCTTACGACTGGGCCATGGAATTGGCTGAGACTGTTCGCGCCAAGGGGCTCCGCTATATCGACTGCCCGGTAACGGGAATCCCGGCGCAGGCCGAAGCCGGAGAGCTGACCCTGTTGGTTGGCGCCGAAGAAAAGGATTTGGAAGCCGCCCGCCCGCTGCTGGCCCCCCTGTCGAAGGAGATCATTCGTTTCGGGGACGTCGGCGCTGGAACGGTGTACAAGCTGATGGTCAACCTGATGGGGGCAGTGCAGATCGCCGGCGCGGCGGAGGGCATGGCGATGGCCGAAAAGGCGGGGCTTGACCCCGTCCAGGTCGCTGACGCGTTGGGCCGGGGCGCCGCCGCCAGCCCGCAAGTTGTCCGCACCACCAAACGCATGGCCGAAGGCGGGCATGACCGGGACGTCACGTTTTCCGGAAAGTTGCGCCTGAAAGATGTCCTCTATGCGTTACAACTGGCCGACACGCTGGGCCAGCAAACGCCCTTCGGAAAGGCCGCGCGCGATGCCTTTCAACGGCTGCGAGATGCCGGATTTGATGAAATGAACGAAACCAAGGTGATCGACGTTTTACGGTCCTGAACCGGCAATCCGGATTTAATCGTCCCCTAACCGGTCCTCTTCGCGTTCCTTTTGATCGAGAAACTCCAGCAGCTTCGGCCAGTCATGACCCGGGGATGAAAAACTCAATGCCACGGACCCGTCGTCCTGAATACGAATCACGGTCCCGGTGATGTCGATGGATTTAACGCTCCCATCCATGGGAGCACGGATCTTGAAAGCGCCGGAGGTGCCGATATCCGGAGGATTCTTCCAGTTTTCGATGAGAATGCCGCCTGTGGAAACATTGATGACGGGGCACATTTCACCCGCGACAACGGCATCAACGCTGGCCAGACTGTAACGCTGGTGGGCCCGTTTGAATTCGTTCATCAAGTCCGCCCCAACCAAGGCTAAATTTATTGTATTTTAACGGATTTGGGCCAAAAAACGTCAAGGGAATCATTTCCATATGTTTCATTCGGGTATCGAAATTGACATACAACAACATGGGACTGACATACTCAGGATAAATACTTCCTGTAGATTTTTTGCGTGACGGGCAGGAATTGAGAAATACAATAGCCCCGTAGTGGAAGCTGAATAATCCGTTCGGCGTTTGTCCCTGAATACCAAAGTCTGGAAAAGAACATGGCCGTTGATAAAAACATGCACATCCTGGTCGTCGACGACTACAACACGATGCTCAGGATTCTGAAAAACCTTTTGAAGCAGCTCGGTTTCAACAATGTTGATCAGGCAATGGACGGCGCCGAAGCGTTGAGCTTGCTCAATTCGCAAAAGTTCGACTTCGTCATTTCCGACTGGAACATGGAGCCGATGACCGGCATCGAGTTGCTGAAGGAAGTCCGCGCCAGCGAAAAGCTGAAGCACATTCCCTTCATTATGATTACCGCGGAAAGCAAAACTGAAAACGTCGTCGCCGCCAAGCAGGCCGGTGTTTCCAACTACATCGTCAAACCCTTTAACGCCGAAACCCTGAAGGGCAAGATGGCGTCGGTGCTTGGCCCCTTCTAAACCCCTTCCCAGCCGTCACCCGAAGCGGTCTCCCCAATCCTTTAGCGCCGCCAGAACCGGCCCCAGCGTCTTGCCTTTGCGGGTCAGGACATATTCGGCCCTGGGCGGGTGTTCAGAATAGAACCGCTTGGCGATCACTTTTTTTCTTCCAGCCCCTTGATGCGCGCAGACAGCGTGTTGGGCGCTATGCCTTTCAACGAATCCTCGAAATCCTTGAACCGTCTTGGCCCGGTTCAAGCGTTCGCACTTGCGCCATCCTTTCCTTCGTCTTAAACCATAAGAAAATCATACCCGACTCGAGACGGAGGACACCAAGATGGACGCCAAGGTTTTTGATAAATCCCGCCTGCCCAGCCGGCATGTGACCGAGGGGCCCGAGCGCGCGCCGCACCGGTCGTTTTTGTACGCCATGGGGCTGACGGAAGAACAAATCCACCGGCCGCTGGTCGGCGTCGTGACCTGCTGGAACGAAACCGCACCCTGCAACATCACCCTGCAACGCCAGGCCGGCGCCGCCAAAATCGGGGTCGACGCCGCCGGCGGAACGCCACGGGAGTTCACCACCATCACCGTCACCGACGGTATCGCCATGGGTCACCAGGGCATGAAATCGTCGCTCGCCAGCCGTGACCTGATCGCCGATTCGGCGGAATTGACCATGCGCGGCCACTGCTACGACGCCATGGTCGGTATCGCCGGGTGTGACAAGTCCCTGCCCGGCCTGATGATGTCCATGGTGCGCCTGAACGTGCCCAGCGTCTTCATGTACGGCGGCTCCATCCTGCCCGGCCGCTTCAAGGACCGCGACGTCACCGTGGTCGACGTCTATGAAGCCGTCGGCGAACATAGCGCCGGAAAAATGAGCGACGAAGACCTGCATGAACTGGAATGCGTCGCCTGTCCGTCCGCCGGATCGTGCGGCGGCCAGTTCACCGCCAACACCATGGCCTGCGTTTCAGAAGCCATCGGCCTCGCACTACCGGGTTCCGCCGGGACGCCTGCGGTTTATGAATCGCGGGACGAATACGCCAAGGCGTCGGGCGAAGCCGTCATGCAACTGTTGGCTAAAAACATCCGGCCCCGCGATATCGTCACCCGCAAGGCGCTGGAAAACGCCGCCGTCATTGTCGCCGCCACCGGGGGCTCGACCAACGGCGGTCTGCATTTGCCGGCCATCGCCCATGAAGCGGGCATCGATTTCGACCTTCTGGAGGTCTGTGAAATTTTCAAGAAAACGCCCTATATCGCCGACCTCAAGCCCGGCGGCAGATACGTCGCCAAGGACATGCACGAAGTCGGCGGCGTGCCGGTTCTGATGAAGACACTTCTGGACGCGGGCTATCTGCACGGCGACTGCCTGACGGTGACCGGCAAGACCATCGCCGAAAACCTGGAAGACGTGACATTCCCCGAAGACCAGGACGTGATCTATCCGGCCAGCAAACCGATCTCGCCGACCGGCGGGGTTGTCGGGCTGACCGGCAACCTGGCGCCGGACGGGGCGATCGTCAAAATCGCCGGCATGAAAAGACTGAGCCATACCGGCCCGGCCCGCGTGTTCGAAAGCGAAGAAGACTGTTTCGAAGCCGTCGAGAAAAAACAGTATGCCGAAGGCGACGTGCTGGTCATCCGCTACGAAGGACCGCGCGGCGGCCCCGGCATGCGCGAAATGCTGTCGACCACGGCGGCGCTCTACGGCCAGGGCATGGGCGAAAAGGTCGCGCTGATCACCGACGGCCGCTTTTCCGGCGCCACGCGGGGGTTCTGTGTCGGTCACGTCAACCCGGAAGCCGCCACCGGCGGCCCCATCGGCCTGTTGCAGGACGGTGATATCATCACTATCGACGCCGAAGCTGGCACCATCGACGTTGACCTCAGCGATGAGGAATGGGACAAACGCCGAGAGGCTTGGAAGCCGCGCGAGAACGATTACCAGTCGGGCGCGCTCTGGAGATACGCCCAGACCGTCGGCGAAGCCCGCAAAGGGGCCGTTACCCACCCCGGCGCGGCAAAGGAAAAACACCTTTACGCCGATATCTAGGGCGTAGCTGAGGAGAAGACAGCAATGAACCAGCCCGGCAATCCCTCCGAAGTGCGGGCCCATGAACGAAAAGACGTTCTGTTCGCCGCTGAGATTGTTTCCGGCGACATCGCAACGACGTGTGAAATCGTCAACGTATCCTTCGGCGGCGCTCAGGTCCGGACTGCGAAGTCCTTAGCCCCGGGGAGCACCGTGGACCTGTCCATTGAACCCTTCGGGTCTTACAAGACGGAAGTCCGCTGGTGCCGCAAACCGGACGTCGGCTTGAAATTCACCGACGACCAAACCAAGGTGGCGGAACTGGTCATGGCCATCGCCACCTACGCCTGAATGGCGAGCCCCTTACTCGACCTCGATTTCGTCCGCGGGCTGTACCCCGCCACTTGCTGGGAGCAGGCGTTTTTCGAGAACGCCGGCGGGTCTTACGTGCCCCAAAGCGTGATCGACCGTGTCACCACCTACATGCACGAAACCCAGGTCCAGCCCGGCGCCGATTACCCGGCATCGGCCACGGCGGCGGAGCGCATTGCAAACGGCCATCGCCTGATCGCCGAGATGATCGGTGCGGAAACGGACGAGGTCATCATCGGCCCGTCGACAAGCATGAACGTCTATGTCCTGGCCCAGGCGCTGGGGGCCCTGTTCGAGCCCGGCGACGAGATCATCGTCACCAACCTGGACCACGAAGCCAATATCGGCGCCTGGCGGCGGCTGGCCGAGCGCGGATTGGTGCTCCGCGAATGGGCCGTCAACCCGGACAGCGAACGGCTGCAGCCGGAAGCCCTGGATGACCTGTTAAACGACAAGACCCGGCTGGTGTGCTTCAGCCATTGCTCCAACATCCTGGGCGGCGAGAACGATGTCACGGCCATCACCAGGAAGGTCCACGATGCGGGCGCCATGGTCTGTATCGACGGCGTCGCCCACGCGCCGCACCGGGCCATCGACGTCAAGGCGCTGGACGCGGATTTCTATCTGCTCAGCCTCTACAAACTGTACGGCCCGCATGTCGGGCTGTTGTACGCCAAACGCCGGCACATCGAACGCGCACCGGGGCAGAACCATTATTTTCTCGACGCGCGGATTCCGCTGAAATTAAATCCCGGCGGCCCGAGCCACGAATTCACCGCCGCCCTGGCGGGCATCGCCGATTATTTCGAGGCCCTGGCCGCCCATCACCTGGAGCAGCCGCCCAACACCTTCAAGGCCCGCGTCGATGCGATGTTCGCCATGATGACGGCGCATGAAGAAACCCTGGCCACACGCTTCGCCGATTTTCTGCTGTCGAAACCCAATATCCGCCTGCTCGGCCCGAAAACGGGTGCAGCGGAGGCCCGCACCCCGACCTTTTCCTTCAACGTCCAGGGCACGCCGCAGGCGGAAATCCCCAAACGCCTCGCCGAATCCGGTATCGCCATCGGGCGGGGCAATTTCTACGCCCCCCGCCTGCTCCAGGCGCTGGGCATCACGAACGAGGACGATGGAGAGGGGAGCGTGCTGCGCGCCTCCATGGTGCACTACAACACCCTGGACGAAGTCGAGCGCCTGATGAAGGCGCTCGATGCGGTGATTTAGCTCTTCTTTTCGCCGCGCCAATACGCAAAAAGCTCATGGCGCTCAGCCATGAAGGAAGCAGCGACGCCAGCCAGAATAGACCAAAAAGCAGAAGTAATCCCAAACACCGAAAACGGGGTCGCAGCCACGGCTAGGGCCGCCAAAGCCCCAAATCTGAGTTTTCCTCCAAATGCGGTTTCAAATGCGCTTTGTAGGGATGACAGGATGGCCAGCCCGGCGAGAGTGACAACGAATGTTCTCGGCAATACGGCCAGAAGCGACGTTAGTGTTCCTGCTCCAAGGGCAATGATTATGGTCAGAAGGGCGGCTATTACGCAGGCCCAGTAACGCCCCTCCTTAGGGCCGGCATCCGGCCCGGCAAGGATGGCGGCGCCAGTGCGGGCGACGGTGGCCGGATGGCCACCGAGAGCCGTATTGACGATGGAATTAAGCCCGGCGACCACCGTCACTGCCGTTATCTGCACCCGGTAGTCCTGCGAGATCAAGAACCCCAGCCCCTGAACATTGCCCAGGCCCATGGCCAGAACAATCATAGGCAGGCTGACAGCGATGAAAGCAGAGGCGGAAAAATTCACCCCCGGCATGGCGATTTCCGGAAGCGACCAGGAAACCAGTTCCAGTGATGTTTCCCCAAAAATATAGACGGCGATTCCACCGACGATGACCGCCAGACCCATCGGCGGGACCCTGGAACTTGCGATAAACCGACCGATCAGATAACTGGCCAGCGTTACGCCGGCAACGAGGACATCCTCGACGCTAGCCGCAATCATGCGCGTGACATATACAAAAATACTGCCGCCGAACATGCCCATAACGATGGGCAGAGGAAGCCAGGCCATGATCCGTTCACCGATTCCAAACACCCCGAGTACAACAATGGCAATTCCGGCCATAAGGTTGGCACCGACCAGTTCCGCAAAGGTGAACTGACCGGATAACGTTCCAAGATAAATCAAACCCGGAATGGTCCATGTGATGGGAATTGGAAGCCGGTAATAAAAAGACAACAGGATCGAGGTGATCGCGCTCGAAAACCAGATAACGAAGACCCAGCTCGAAGACTCGGTGCTGGATAGGCCCAATTGACCCGCGACTTCCAGGTGCAGCGGCAACGCCCCGAAGGCGTACCAGACAAAAGCGGTCAGACCCGCCCACATCGCCGCCATATTGAAATCGCGAATAAAAGGCATTTTCATGGGATGGAGTGTATGTTGCCCGGCAACGCCAAGGCTACAATTTTTCAGCCTGCGGCACTTAAATCAGCCTGCGGCGCCGGCGATCTTCTTGATCTTTTCCTTCAGTTTCTTTTCTTCTTTTTCGAGTTCGTTTTCCAGGCGTTTGATGCGGCGGTTGATGTTCTCGACCCGGGCCAGGGATTTGCGGCGCTTGTCGGCCTTGCGGGACTTGTTCCATTTGCGGAACCGCCATTCACCGGCGATGCCCAACAGCACCAGCCCCGCCAGACCGCAAATGATGCCGCCGACCAGATAGCCGACCTTGTGAATGCTGACCGCCGTGCCCCAAAAACCGACCGTCACCAGGGCACCGGCAAAGGTGAAGAGCAGGCGTTTGGTGACCGCTTCCTCCTGCTGCTGGCCCAGTTCGGCTTCGGCGATGGCGATGGCAATTTCGACCTTGGCCATGGCCTGCCAGACCTTGAACGACATGCCTTCGGCAAACGTGCGGCCTTCGCGGATGAACTGTTCCAGGCGCATGATGACGTATTCGGCGCGCTCATCGGGCGTCGGGTCGTCGGACAGTACGGGGACTTGGAACTCTTCGCTCACGGTTAACCCTCTATGGCGTAATGGGCCAACCTCAATTAACACCAAAGGGACTTACTAAATGGTTACCGTTTTTCGAAAAGGGCTTCGGCGTTCCGGTACGCGATTTTCTCCGCCACGTCGGCGGGCAGAAGCCCGAGCCATTCGCGGTGTTCGCCGATCAGATTCCGATAGTCGTGCCAGCGGTCGACTTCCCAGGTATCGGAGCCGATGGTGAAGCGGTCCGCGTGGCGAATCAGCAGGTCCTTCCACTGCGGGTCCAGGTCGTCATCGGGGAAGATATGATGGGCGCGGTAGGACAACTCCGCCCACAGGTTCGGGTATTGATCGAGCAGGCGGCCCACGACCTCAGGCGGTTCGGAAAATCCGGCGTGCGCCCAGAGAATTTTCAGGTTCGGACGCTTTTTGAATAAGGCCTCGACGACCGCCGCGTCCGAATGGGGGTGCAGGATTAAGCCCCGGTCCACCGCCAATTTTAAATATTCGGCCATCTCCGGCGTATCCAGGTTCCCCGGCAGAAACAGGTGCACTTCTCCGAACACCTTGTGATGACCCGACGCCAGCCGGGCCTTCGTGTAAGGCAGCAGGTCCGGGGTTTCATACCAGCGCGCGAGATCATTGGAGTTCCGGTACGGGCGGAACCCCGGAACGATGCGCTGCGGCGCGATCTTAAAAAGCTTCATGGTGCCGTCGTCCGGCGTCGATGACACCAGGGCGCGGGGAATAGCGGCCTTGTCCATCTTTTCAAGAATTTGGCGTGGCCCATAGGCGTCCCAGGCGCCTTGGGAATAGTGCATGTGGGTATCGAAGATCGGCAGTTCCTGAGCCCGGACGGGTAACGCCCAGAACACAACGGCCAGCAGGAAAGCAAATGTTTTCATGGATGCCTAGGGTTATGCCTCTCCGCCGGAGATAATATGCACGTCGCGCTGCGGGAACGGGATGGAATAGCCCGCCGCGTCCAGGTCTACCTTGATGGCCCGGTTGAGGTCCCAGACGGTGTCCCAGAAATCCTCGGTCTTGGTCCAGCCCCGCATGTTGATGACGACGGCGCTGTCGCCCAGTTCCTGGACCATGACCAGGGGTTCCGGATCATCGAGCACACGCGCGTCGCCGACCAGAAGCCCTTTCAACAAAGTCATCGCGCCGTCCACGTCGTCGTTGTAGCCGATGCCGACGGGAAGGTCGAAACGCCGGGTCGGGTTGCGGGAAAAGTTGGTGATCGGGCTCGACCAGATTTTCGAATTGGGAACGATCAGGCACAGCCCCTGAGCGGTCTTGATTTCCGAATTGAACAGGCCGATTTCCACCACCGTTCCGGCAATCCCGCCGGCGTCCACATAATCGCCGACATTGAAGGGCCGGAGAAGCAGCAACATAACGCCGCTGGAGACATTGGACAGCGTACCCTGCAAAGCCAGGCCGATGGCTAGGCCGGCGGCGCCCAAAACGGCGATGATGGATGTCGTCTGGACCCCGAACTGGTTGAGCACCGCCACCAGGACGAAGACCATGATCACATACCAGGACAACCTCGCCAGGAAGGGCTTCAGGGTATCGTCCATGCGGGGGATGGGGTCCAGGGCATGGCGCACGCCGCGCCGCACCCAGCCGGCGATCATCCAGCCGACAACCAGCAGCGCAACGGCGCCCATGATATCGACGCCGTATTCGACGAAGATGGCGATCACGCCATCGATCATCTCGCGGGTCGACTTGTCCACTTTGTCCAGATCGAATCCCAGCATATCCCTACCCCACTGTTGTCAGGCGGACGAGCGCCTCATTCATCTTTTCACGGGCCTGGCGCGCATCGTCCAGACGTTCGCGCTCGGTTTCAACGACCTCATCGGGCGCGTTGGCGACGAATTTCTCATTCGACAACTTGCCCTCGAAGCGTTTGACCTCGCCGTCCAGCTTGGCGATTTCCTTTTCCAGGCGGGTGCGCTCTGCGTCGAGATCAATAACGTCGGCGATCGGCAGGATGATGGTCGCTTCGTCGATCACGTCCTGCACCGCGCCTTTCGGCACTTCGCCCACCAAATGCTCGAGCCGCTCCAGCCGGGCCAGGCGCATAATCAACTCTGCGTGGCGCTCCATAAAGGTGCGCGCGCCCTCGCCCGCGTCCTTCAACAGCAACGGGACCTGCGCCTTCGGCGGCACGTTCATTTCGGAGCGCACGGCGCGGACTTGGCTGATCAGGCGCACCACCCAGTCCATTTCCGCATTGGTGCCGGCGTCGGTGAGGGAGGCGTCCAGCACCGGCCAGGCCGACGTAATCAGCGGCCCGTCCCGGTTGTCACTGAGCTGTCCGTAAAGCTCCTCGGTAACGAAAGGCATGATGGGATGCAGAAGATGCAGAATCTGGTCCAGCACCCAGGCTGCGGTGTCCCGGGTCTCGGCGCGCGCGGCCTCGTCGTCGCCGTTCAGGATCGGCTTTACCAGTTCCACGTACCAGTCGCAGAACGTACCCCAGGTGAAATGATAGAGCGCGCCGGCCATATCGTTGAAGCGGTAGGCGCTTAGCGCATCCGAGGCCTGAACCTCGGCATCGCGCAATTTGCCGATGATCCAGCGGTTCACGGTTTCCTTGACGCCTGACGGGTCGAAATCGGAATTGGGGCGGCATTCGTTCATTTCGCAGAACCGGGCCGCGTTCCACAGCTTGGTGGTAAAGTTGCGGTAGCCTTCGACGCGGCTTTCCGACAGCTTCACATCGCGGCCCTGGGCGGCCAGCGCCGTCAGGGTAAAGCGCAACGCATCGGCGCCGAACTTGTCGATCAGCTCCAGCGGGTCCATGACGTTGCCCTTGGACTTGGACATCTTCTGCCCTTTTTCGTCGCGCACCAGGGCATGGATATAGACCGTGTGGAACGGCACCTCGTCCATAAACTGCAGGCCCATCATCATCATCCGGGCGACCCAGAAAAAGATGATGTCGAACCCGGTGATCAGGACATCTGTCGGGTAATAACGTTTCAGTTCGGGCGTTTCATCGGGCCATCCGAGGGTCGAAAACGGCCACAGCGCGGACGAGAACCAGGTATCCAGAACGTCCTCGTCCTGCACCAGTTCGACGGCCTCACCATGGGACTCATCGGCAATGGCCTGGGCTTCTTCCACGGTTTCGGCGACAAAAATATCCCCTTCCGGGCCGAACCAGGCCGGAATCTGGTGGCCCCACCAGATCTGGCGCGAAATACACCACGGCTGGATGTTGCGCATCCATTCGTAATAGGTGTTTTCCCACTGTTTCGGGACGAATTTTGTGCGGCCCTGCTCGACCGCCGTGATCGCCGGCCCGGCCAGGCGTTCCGCGTCGACGAACCACTGGTCCATCAGCCAGGGCTCGATGACGACGCCGGAGCGGTCGCCGTAGGGGATGGTCATCGGGTTTTCCTCGATCTTGTCTAGAAGTCCGAGCCCCTCCATCTCCTTGACCAGCGCGTCCCGGCATTCGTAGCGGTCGAGCCCGCGGTAGTGCTCGGGCACGTTCTCGTTCATGGTTGCGTTGCGATCAAGCACGTTGACCATCTTCAGGTGCTGGCGTTTGCCGACCTCGAAGTCGTTGAAATCATGGGCCGGCGTCAGCTTCACCGCGCCCGAGCCCTTTTCCGGATCGGCGTATTCGTCGGCGACGATGGGAATGCGGCGGCCAACGATGGGCAGGATGCAGTTCTTGCCGACCAGGTCCTTATAGCGCTCGTCGTCCGGGTACACGGCGACGCCGGTGTCGCCCAGCATGGTTTCCGGCCGTGTCGTGCCGACGGTGATGAATTCGCCGTCCCGGTCTTCGATCGGGTACTTGAAGTACCACATATGTCCGGTGACTTCGCGTTGCTCGACCTCCAGGTCCGAGATCGCGGTGTGCAGAAGCGGGTCCCAGTTGACCAGCCGCTTGTCGCGGTAGATCAGACCCTGTTTGTATAGTTCCACGAACACCTTGCGCACGGCACGGCTGAGGCCTTCGTCCATGGTGAAGCGTTCGCGTGACCAGTCGCACGATGCGCCGAGGCGGCGGAGCTGCTCCGTAATGGTGCCGCCCGATTCCGCCTTCCAGTCCCAGACCCGTTCGATGAATTTTTCCCGGCCCAGGTCATGGCGGGTCTTGCCCTCTTCGGCCATCTGGCGCTCCACCACCATCTGGGTGGCGATACCCGCGTGATCGGTGCCCGGTTGCCAGAGCGCGTCCAGCCCCTTCATTCGCTGATAGCGGATCAAAATATCCTGCAGCGTGTTATTGAGGGCATGGCCCATATGGAGTGAGCCGGTGACGTTGGGCGGCGGAATGACAATGGTATAAGGATCCCCGCCGGTGTTCTGCCCGCAGGCGAACGCGCCGGATGTTTCCCAGGCTTCATAGTGTTTCTGCTCGACCTCTTGGGGCCGATAGGTCTTGTCCAGCATTGCCGGCGGGCCTTTTTATTCGTTAAAGGGTATGGGGACTGAAGGGATCACCCCAGCCGCCCGATATATATATCCGGGCGCAATGTAACCGGGAATGGGCCGGTGTTTCCAGCGTTAGGTTACGGTAATTCCCTGGAAACCGGAATTACCCTGAACTCACCTTATTTGGAAAGACCTTCGGCCCGGTTGATCATGGTGTCGATTTCTTTCTTCACCAGCCGTTCGATCAGGTAGGGCAGATTGCGGTCCAGCCATTCCCTGAGCAAGGGCTTCATCATTTCGCGCACCATGCCTTCGAGCGTCAGGCTGCGCCCGGCTTCGTCGACGGCAACATCGCGCCGGTCGAGGATTGCGCGGGCCAAATCGGCCAGGATGTCGGTCGCCGCCGAGGCCGTCGGCGCGGACATCACCTCTGAGGTAATCATTTCCGGCGTCAACTGCAGAACATCCGCCATAGGCGCTGGGATGGGAGGGGGCGGCGGAGGCGGCGGAGCGGGTTCCGGTTCCGGCATGGGCTCAGGCTCGAAAACGGGCTCCGGCTCGGGTTCCGGTATCGGTTCCGGCTCGGGCTCCGGCATTGGTTCTGGTTCCGGTTCCGGTTCTGGTTCCGGCTCGGGTTCCGGCTCGGGCTCGGGTTCCGGCTCGGGCTCGGGTTCCGGCTCGGGCTCAGCCGACAAATCCATATCGAGCGCACCCGCCTCTTCGGCGGCCATGGCTTCTTCTTCCTCTTCGGATAAAATCCGGCGAATAGACGCCAGGATATCTTCCATCGAAGGTTCTTCGCCGTCAGCCGCTTGTGCGCCGTCTGCTGATTCCGGTGTTTCTTCGCTCATAAACCGTCCACCAAGCTAGATTCGAGTCTCCGCATGGGTGGTGATTCTAGCCCCCCAAACATTAACAAAAGGTATGATACCAGGACGGGAAACACCAGAAGGATTCCACAAACCGAAAAATTGGCGTTCCGAAATTTCCCTCTTTGTCCCGTTCAAAAACATCTTATTTGGACTCGCTTTTGCCCCCGTCCGGGATACCCCCGCCGAACCATTTTCCGCGCACATTCCGGTAATTGTTTTCCGGGTCATAGGGGGCCACGGCAAGCTTCATTTCACGCGCCGTCAGTTGCCCCATGGCGGCCCTCAATTCAAAAACGGCAAGCAGTTCGTCACGCTGGGAACTAACGTGAGAAACGCGGGAATCCAGCAATTCTTGCTCCGCATCCAGCACATCCAGCACGGTCCTGGAGCCGACCTGGGCTTCCCGCTCGACGCCTTCGAGGGCGATCACACTGGCGTCGATCTGGGCCTTGAAAGACTTCACCCGGGCTTGTGCGGTCAACAGCAATTCCCAAGCCCGGGTGGCGTCTTCGATGGCGTCGCGCCGGGCCTGATCAATAGCGTGAATTTTCTCCGCCACATCCTGTTTCGCTTCGCGCAATCTTGAGTACACTTCCCCCTGTTGATAGAGCGGAACCGTCAAATTCAACGTCATTTCAGCAGAATCGATTCGCCCCGTCTCTCCGGCCGATTGAATGTTCCTGGACAACTCCGCCGACATGCTCAGGCTCGGGAGGAGTTCGCCGCGCACTTCATCGACGTTGTCATTGAGGGCCTGGCGGTCGAATTCCGCGCTGACGACGGCTGGGTGGTTTTTCGATGCCGCCTGGACCACGCCCTCCAGTTGCTTGGGAAAATTTGTCGGGACTTTGGGGTAGGCCAGGTTTTTCGGCGCCGCGTCCCCGACGACGTTGCGATACGCCGCGCGCGAGGCTTCCAGCTTCCCTTCCGCCTCGATCCGGTCCGCCCGCGCCCCGGCCAGACGGGCTTCGGCCTGGTGAACGTCGGTACGGGTGATTTCGCCGACCTGATAGCGGTCGCGCGTTGCTTCCAGCTGGCGTTTCAGGACCTGCTCGTTATTGATGTTGAGTTTGAGCACCGCTTCGTCCCGGAAAACATCCAGATACGCCGTCGCCGCCAGCAGCAGGACGTCCTGTTCCGTTTCCACCAGGCGCGCGCGCGCGGCCCGCACCGTGTTTTCCGCTTCGCTGGTGGCGGCGATGGTGCGTCCGCCCCGGAACAATGGTTGGGTCAGGATCACACCGACGCTTTTCGGTTCGCGGTGCTGTCCACGGTCGGTGCTGGTGGTGCTTTGCACGGCGGACACGCCGCCACTGCCGGTAATCTCGACGCTGGGACGCCAGTTGGACAGCGCCTGGGGGACCTGTTCGTCGGTGGCGCGAAGCTTGGCCCTCTGGCCCAGCAGCGTTGGGTTATAAAGATAAGCAGACGTCAGGGCGTCTTCGAGCGATTGCGCCACGGCCTGTCCGAAAGGCCCAAGAATGAGCAGCAGCATACCCAGACTTAAAACCAGACGTCGGGCAAAAACGGCGGCGGAACCATCCGGCCTACGCCGCATCTTGCCGCCTGTCATTCCTGATATAGCCATTTCGTTACTTTGTGCTGTTGGTGTTGTTGCAGTTTTTTCGCACGTTCTTATTCACCATAATACCTAGCTCTGAAGGCGGAAGAAAGGCGGCGTGGAGTATCATCCCTTGGACCAGCCTAGTACCAACCGTAAAAAATATTATCAATTTTTCTTTTTAAAAAGCGAAGACCTTTTCCGGCTCGAATCCCGGCAACGGCGGCGCGGACATTTCAAAAACGGAGCGCCTGGACAAGACACCGTGATGACGGGATATGAGAACGGCTTTCCCCCCGGATATCCCCCCGGCTCCATCACCCGAAAAAATCGCGACCAGCCGCCCACCTTCGGCCAGTTGCGCGGTTATCGCTTCGGGAACTTCGGGTACGGCGCCCTCAAAGAAAATCACATCGTAGGGGGCCTGGTCCGGATACCCGCCAGAGAGATCACCTTCGACCACGGCAACCGTATCGATACCCAGTCCGGTCAGGGTTTCGGTGGCCTCACCGGCCATCGCGGAATCACTTTCCAGGGCAACCACGGCCCCGACCATATAGGACAAAACCGCGGCTCCGTAGCCGGTGGCGCAACCAATGACCAAGGCCAGATCCGAGGCACCTGGCTGGGCCGCCTCCAGCAGCCGGGCCATCGCCAGGGGCGCCATCAAATAGCGATCGCCGCCTAAAGGAACGGGGTCATCCACATAAGCCACGTCTTGGAATTCCTTGCCCAGAAAAGATTCACGGGGAAGCGCGCCGAAAGCTCTCAGAAGGCTTTGGCCGGTTACGCGGTTGGGCCTGAGCTGCCTTTCCACCATGTTGTAACGGGCGGTCGCGTGATCCATGACAGAACCCTCCGGAAGTGTTGGTGGATAGATTAAAACTGTCCTGTCCGTTTATAGGGTGGCGGCGAAAAGAAAACAATCGGCCTTCCGCCGTATTCCATCGCTTGACCCATCCTTCGTCAGAGTCTAGTTTCCGTTCCCTCCAACAAGGGCGCGGCGCCACTGGTTTTTTTGTTTGCCGTGAGGGGCCGTGAAAATTACCTTGGCGCGGTGGCGGAGTGGCTACGCAGCGGCCTGCAAAGCCGTGTACACCGGTTCGATTCCGGTCCGCGCCTCCAGAGTTAATCCGGCGTAGTTCAGTTGGTAGAACGGTGGACTGTTAATCCATATGTCGCTGGTTCGAGTCCAGCCGCCGGAGCCAAATATAACAAGGCCTTAGCCGAAAACGGCTAGGGCCTTGTTTCTTTATAGCAACCAATTAGCAACCACTTAGGGTGGTTTCAGGCCTGGCGCCCCCCCCAACGCCCCTTACCCCCGAAAACCGCTCCAGCGGGGCTTAAAATGTCCTCTTGGGTATTTCCAAGGCCTTTTAGGTGGGCACTGGTAGCCGGTGGTGTCATTTTTTCTTAGCAGTGATGTCCGCTTAGCCCCCGAAAGCGGACATTCTGAGGGTAGTCGATAAAGGTCTGCTTTTGACCC
>JACNJX010000097.1 GCA_014382345.1 Alphaproteobacteria bacterium | reverse complement strand
GCCGCCGCCGCCGCCGCCACCGCCGCCGCCGCCGCCGCCGCCGCCGCCGCCGCCTTTAGCGAACGCCGTTGAAAGCTTGATGGAGATGTCGTTGAAGTCCAGGCAGACAGGCGCGACCACCAGCGCCAGAGCTGAAACGCCGATAACGCAGTATTGGCTGGCAACTTTCAGGCTTCGTTTACGCATTAACCAAAATACTCTCTCGAAAACAGCCGCTCATGTACCGTCACATACCGACGGACGCCTTGACCTTCTTATGCCACTGCTTCCCCCAAGATATTAATGCTTTTATGAAGTTTGTTTTTTTAATGTCACCCTTGACCTTGTCAGGGTGCCACACGCTGGTTACCCATGTGTGTACATTCCAGTGTATATCACTTCCAGTTGAAAGTCCCGATTTCTCTGGATTGAAAAAATAAGAGACCGTCAGGTAGTCGCTCTCATTTGCGAGACGATAAGACACTGCGATCATATCCAGGGGGGCTGGAATGCGGTTATCGCTAAGGTATTTCCGGGCTTCTTTCCAGTGTTCCAGACTTCGGGGACCGTCCATCCGCCGGTGATTGACCCACCAGCAATCCTGTTCACCACGCCTGGAGTTGGAAAAAACCTCGAGAAAATGCATGTCGTCGCGCGTGCAGCTGCGAACCGTAAGCCAGCCTTTCCCTTCGGACTTGTTGACGGGAAGGTTTGTATAGATCTCGACCGCCGAATGCAGGGAATTGCCTTCGATCCGGGCAAGCATGTGGGCGGTGTTGTATCCCTGATCGCCGTCCTTGGTTACCTGAGAACCGATGACGGTCCAGTCGCCCGCGGGCAAAGGAATGGCTTTCCCGGCGACCGTAAAGGAACCCGACGCCGCGGTCCCTACCTTGGGAAAGACCAGGGAAATGGGTTGTTCCCGCGCCGAATGCTGGCACCCGGCGGTCAGGAGGAGGATTGAAAGGGCCGCGAACAGGGAGGCACGCCCACGCACCCCAAAGGGTGCCACAAGGCGCTTTTTATTACAGAATCCGTTTTTCCAACCGTAAAGGATCATCCCAATCCTTTCTCCAAAATTCGATAAAACCCAGTCACCTCAACTCATTCCAACATGCCGTGTCAGGAAACAATAAAGATTTTCCCGGATATTTCCACTTTGGGGTGAGTAAATGGGCCACTTTCGTGAAATGCTTTTCTATTCTATGTTTTTTTATATACCCTTAAAAGCATAGTCGCCGTCATGATCAAAAGTTGCGTGCGTTACCTGAAAGCGTATATTTTTGAGTCTCACTGGGAAAACGGTTTTGGGAATTGCGACGTCCAAGCACGGGCAGTCTACGCTCCGATACATACTTTATTCCTTTGCTGGCGTCGTCGTCATCAGCATTGCCCTGATTGCTGGAATAACCGTTTTTACGTCCCGGAGCCAAGATCGGATTGCCAGGGAAGAGTCCGTTCATCTGACCAAATCTGTTCTGTCCGCCATCACGCGCCGGCTCGCGGACCAAACCCTTGATTATGCCTATTGGGACCAAACGGTGAATAATCTGGTCACTAGGGTTGATCTTGACTGGGCCGACAAGAACATCGGCGTTTACATGCACAAAACCTTTGGCATCACGTCAAGCTTTGTGTTGGACGCCGACAACCGGCCTATTTACGCGATGGTCGATGGCGAACGGCGTATGACCGATCCGTTGAAGATTTTCCAGGCGGGGTTTGGGAAACTGTTGGAAAGGGCGCGGTCGGCATCCCTGACGGCCGTCCCGTTCCCGGTAACGGGATTCGTCAAGGCCGGGGAAACGGTTCACATCGCTTCCGTCAGCCTGTTAGCGCATACGGAGAAACCTATCGTCACCGACTCGGTTTTGATTTTCACCAAGGCGCTTGACTCGCCTGCATTGGCGAAAATGGCCATGAATTACAAACTTGAAAATCTGCGGATAGCCGCTGTGGGAGACGTGACGCTTCCGGCAGCCGTGCCCATGGCTTCGAGTGCTGGCGGTACACTCGGATTTTTAACCTGGCAGCCGAAGACTCCGGGCCAGGACATGTTGCGGTGGTTGTTTCCGTTCGTTGTTGTTGTTTTCCTGGTTTTCGCCGGGATTGCATACATCTTCTTCCGCAAGACACAACTCATCACGGCCACGTTGGCCAACAGCCTGACCGAAGTTCAGGCGGCACAGGAAAAACTGCAAGAGGCAAAGGAAATTGCCGAAAGGGCCAATCTAGCCAAATCAGAGTTCCTGGCCAGCATGAGCCACGAATTGAGGACTCCGCTGAATTCGGTGATCGGCTTCTCGTCGGCCATGGAGGAGGGGGTTTTCGGTCCTCTCGGCCATCCGAATTACGAGGAGTATGTCGGCGCGATCCAGCTTTCCGGAAAGCATTTGCTCAGTCTGGTCAATGATATCCTTGATATCGCCAAGATCGAAGCGGGGGAAATGGAGTACGAGGACACCGATGTCGATATCCGCGACATTTTTCAGGCCAGCGCTAAAATCGTCGCCCATCGCGCCGAAAAGGAAGAGGTCCGTCTGGATCTGGTCATCCAGGAAAATTCGCCGCATATGAGGGGCGATAGCCTGCGTTTGAAACAAATCCTTCTCAACCTGTTATCCAATGCCATTAAATTTACGCCTCCGAAGGGGAGGGTCAGGGCGACAGCCGAAGTCGACGGCTCCAACGCCGTAACTTGGTTCGTCACCGATACGGGGATCGGTATTGCGCCTGAACAATTGCCCCGAATTATGAAGCCCTTCGAACAGATCCGGGGGGCGAGTTCCCTTAGTTATGAAGGGACGGGGCTCGGCCTTTACCTGACAAAATCGCTCACCGAGGCGCATGGGGGGGTGCTGGAAATCGACAGTGAGGTCGGCAAGGGGACCACCGTCAAAGTGACATTCCCCCCGGAACGCACGATTTTTGCGACCTGATCCAAGCCTTCCGGCCGGGCAGGCCTGTCCTTGCAACCCATATGTTTTTCAAATGGTTAGGGTTGTGATCGTTGTTTTTTCTTTAACCCTTCTAAATATTCGTGGTATGAGGACAGGATATCGAAAGAAAGCGTCAGGCGAATGACTGTATCGAGCGCATTTTCGGCAAAGCATGCCGTGATTACCGGGCAGGGATCGATCATCTCCCAGCCGGGCCGTTCGTGCGCGCTTTCTTGCCACCTTCTGCTGATCCTGAATGGGGACCTTCGACTTAGGTGCCCCTGAACTCCGCACTTTTTAAGGCCATGTGGGCTTTGAATTTAAGGCGTTCAGGGGAATGGACGAACCCTACGATCGTTTACCCTAAGCTGAAAGAAGGAATACTCCCATGAGCGCGCGCTCTGATAAAAACCGAGTCTTGATCTTCGACACCACCATGCGTGACGGCGAACAGTCGCCCGGCGCATCCATGAATCTGGACGAGAAACTGCGCATTGCCGAGGTTCTCGAAGGCATGGGCGTGGATATTATCGAAGCCGGATTCCCGATTGCGTCCGATGGCGATTTCGAGGCCGTCAACGAAGTCGCCAAGTTGGTCCGGAATTCCACCGTGTGCGGTCTCGCCCGCGCCACCAATATCGATATCGACCGATGTGCCGAAGCCGTCAAACCGGCGAAGAAATCGCGCATTCATACGTTTATCGCCACCAGCCCGCTGCATATGAAATTTAAATTGCAGATGGAGCCGGACGAGGTGCTGGCCCAGGTGAGCAAAAGCGTTACCCGCGCCCGCTCCTACGTGGACGACGTGGAGTGGTCGGCCGAGGACGCGACGCGCACCGAGCACGATTTCCTGTGCCGTTGCGTCGAGGCGGCCATCGACGCCGGGGCCGGTACAGTCAATATCCCCGATACCGTCGGCTATACGGTACCCGAAGAATACGCCACCCTGATCGGGATGTTGCGTGATCGGGTGCCCAATATCGACAAGGCGGTGATTTCCGTACATTGCCACAACGATCTGGGGCTCGGCGTCGCCAATTCCCTGGCCGCCGTCAAAGCCGGCGCCCGGCAGGTGGAATGCACCGTCAACGGCCTGGGCGAGAGGGCCGGCAACGCCGCCATGGAAGAAGTGGTGATGGCGCTGAAGACGCGCCCCGACGTCATGCCCTTTACCACCGGCATCAAGACCGAAGACATCCTGAAGGCGTCCCGCCTGGTGTCCGGCGTCACCGGGTTCGCTGTGCAGCCCAACAAGGCCATCGTCGGCGCCAACGCCTTCGCCCATGAAGCCGGCATTCATCAGGACGGCATGCTCAAACATGCCGGCACCTATGAAATCATGACCCCCGAATCGGTCGGGTTGAAGACGTCGAAAATGGTTTTGGGCAAGCATTCCGGCCGCCATGCCTTCGTCGAACGCCTGAAGGACCTGGGCTATGACATTGGCGACAACGCGGTCCAGGACGCCTTTAAACGGTTCAAGGATCTGGCTGACCTGAAAAAAGACGTCTTTGATGAGGATATTATAGCCCTTGTCGATGATGAAGTGGTACGCACCAACGACCGCATCCGCATGCTTTCCCTGGAAGTTCTGTGCGGCACCAAGCACCAGCCGCCGGAGGCAGGGCTGGAACTGGAGGTCGATGGCGAGGTGAAAAGCTGCCAGGGCACCGGTGACGGTCCCGTCGATGCGGCGTTTAACTGCATCAAGGACCTGTTCCCCCATACGGCGCAGTTGCAGCTCTATCAGGTGCATGCCGTGACGAAGGGCACAGACGCCCAGGCCGAGGTTACGGTACGTTTGGAGGAAGACGGACGCAGCGTGAACGGACGCGGTGCCGATACGGATACTATGGTAGCTTCCGTCAAGGCGTACGTGAACGCCCTGAACAAGTTGCTGGTGAAAAGGGATAAAACTGCGCCGAAGGCGCTTTCTGCCTAGTAACGGCGAGCGTGGTTTTTTATAAAGGAACAGCGGTGCCGGGACGGAGGTCCCGGCACCGGCGCGCTACTGAAGAAAACGCTAAAGATTGCTGAAGACAAAAACGCATATGACAAAAAGGTTTTAGACTTAATGTTATCCAGTATGTTCGGCTTCCTGTCCGCGGATATGGCCATTGATCTCGGCACCGCGAATACCCTTGTTTACGTCAAGGGGCGCGGCATCGTCTTGAACGAACCTTCGGTGGTCGCCATCGTCGAGGTCAAGGGCAAGAAACAGGTCCTGGCCGTCGGCGAGGAGGCCAAACAAATGCTGGGCCGCACGCCCGGTAACATCCGCGCCATCCGGCCGCTTCGCGACGGCGTCATCGCCGACTTCGAAGTCGCCGAGGAAATGATCAAATATTTCATCCGCAAGGTGCACAACCGGCGCAGCTTCGCCAGTCCGCTGGTTATCATCTGCGTACCATCCGGGTCGACCGCGGTGGAACGCCGCGCCATTCAGGAATCGGCGGAAAGCGCCGGCGCCAGGCGTGTGTTCCTGATTGAGGAACCGATGGCCGCCGCCATCGGCGCCGGATTGCCGGTGACCGAACCGACAGGTTCCATGGTCGTCGATATCGGCGGCGGCACCACGGAAGTCGCGGTGCTGAGTTTGGGCGGTATCGTTTATGCGCGCTCCGTGCGCGTCGGCGGAGACAAGATGGATGAGGCGATCATCGGCTACATCCGCCGCAACCACAATCTGCTGGTCGGCGAAAGCAGCGCCGCCCGGGTGAAAGAGCAAATCGGTTCCGCCTGTCCGCCCGACGACGGCGACGGGGCGACGATGGAGATCAAGGGCCGCGACCTGATGAACGGGGTGCCCAAGGAATTGATTATTTCCGAACGCCAGGTTGCGGAAAGCCTGGCCGAGCCGGTCGGCGCCATTATCGAAACGGTCAAGGTGGCGTTGGAGCATACCGCGCCGGAACTGGCCGCCGACATCGTCGACAAGGGCATCGTCCTGACCGGCGGCGGCGCGCTCCTGGGCAACATGGATTTCGTGTTGCGCCATGCCACCGGGTTGCCGGTCTCGCTGGCCGACGACCCGCTGAGCTGTGTCGTTTTGGGCACCGGGCGGGCGCTGGAAGAAATGAAGCGCCTGAGGGACGTGCTGTCGAGCATGTATTAGGAAAGCCCCCAAGGAACAGACCAGATGGATGATCCGGAGCGTGTGTTTGGGGAACGTGTTAATATGTTGTCAACCATAGCCTGCTAAAGAAACAGTGGCAGGACTGGCTTTGATTTTTTTTCGGTCGGACTTTATTTGTGTTCGACCCATACGGTACGGCAAGGAGTCCGCATGAAGCGTGGTCCGGGAACACAACGGTTGTCCCAGCCGATCCGTGGGCTGGCCTCACGCTTCGCCTACGCCGGTTTGGTGGCGGTGGCGATCGGACTGATGGTGCTGGGCAAAATCGACGTCCTGATGACGGACAGCTTCCGCGCCCAGGTCACCGATGCCGTGGCCCCGGTGCTTGATGCGCTGTCCCGCCCGGCCGAGGCCATGAACCGCGCCGTGGACCAGGTGCGGGAGCTTTCGCAACTGCGTCAGGAAAACGCCCGTTTGCGCGACAACCAGGGACGGTTGCTGCAATGGCAGACGGCGGCCCGAAATCTGGAAGCGGAAAATAAAGCCCTTCGCGAACTTCTCAACTTCAAGACCGGTCCCGAACCCAGTTTCATCACCGCGCGCGTGATTGCCGATACCGGTGGCGCCTTCGCCCACAGCCTGATTCTCAACGCCGGTTCGCGTGAGGGGGTCGTCAGGGGGCAGGCCGCCGTGACCGGGCTTGGTCTGGCCGGCCGGGTTGCCGGCGTCGGCGCGCGGTCTGCCAGGATCCTTCTGGTGACCGATCTCAACTCCCGCATTCCGGTTGTGGTTGGCGACACCCGGACCCGCGCCATTATGGCCGGAAACAACACCAACCAGCCGAAACTGATCCATCTCCCATCCGGAGAAAGCGTCCAGATCGGCGATAGGGTGGTGACGTCCGGGCACGGTGGCGCGTTGCCCCCCGGCTTGCCCGTGGGCCAAGTCACCATGGTCAATGAAAACGGCATCAAGGTTCGGCCCTTTGTCGAGAGAACCCGGTTGGAATTTATCCGTCTGTTGGATTTCGGGCTGGCCGGTATTCTCGAAGGACCGACGCTTCGCAAAGCGCCAAAAGCACGTAAAGGGAGCCGGAAACGCAAACCATGAGGCAAAGCCTGTGGCATCGCATGGACTTGTTGGCGCGACAACTGACGCCATCGATGTTGACCCTGGCTCTGGTGATCATCGGTGTCGTTCCCGTGCGCCTTCTGGACTTTTCGACCGTCGTCCCCTTGCTGCCGCTGATGGCGGTCTACCATTGGGCTATCTTCCGTCCGCGTCTTCTGCCGGCCTATGCGGTTTTCCTGGCTGGTCTTCTTCAGGATATCCTGAGCGGCGCGCCGCTTGGAGTAAACGCGCTGGTTTTTCTGGTGGCCTACGGCGTTGTGCTGTCGCAAAAAAAGTTTTTCACGGGCAAGTCCTTTCTCATCCTTTGGCTGGGGTTTGCCCTGGTTGCCGCGTTGGCAGCCACCTTACAC
Organism: Alphaproteobacteria bacterium; assembly: GCA_014382345.1. Lineage (GTDB taxonomy): Bacteria > Pseudomonadota > Alphaproteobacteria > Rhodospirillales > Casp-alpha2 > Casp-alpha2. Next base: position 730 of record JACNJX010000097.1, on the reverse strand, counting down.
TGGTTGGCCGTTTCCCTGCTTAACGCGACCCTGGTGGAAATCCGCACGGCGGTTTGGCAATATTTGCTGACGGTGGGATTTTTCCCGGCCGTGGCGTGGATTTTTACGCGCTGGCAGCGGGCGTTTTTGAGGCTGGACTGACATGCATCGGGACTCCGAGCGTCACAAAATGTTTAGCCGCCGCGCCGCTATTCTGGCGGGCGGTAAGGCGGTTCTGTTATCGGGCCTGGCGGCGCGCATGTACTACCTGCAGGTCATCGAGGCCGACCGCTACCGGATGCTGGCGGAGGAAAACCGAATCAATTTGCGCCTTTTGCCGCCGCCCAGGGGACACATCATTGATCGTTTTGGCGTTGCCCTGGCCGACAACCAGCAAAATTACCGGGTCCTGTTGAGCGCCGAAGACACGCCCGATGTGGAGGCCACCCTGGATGTCCTAGCCCAGATCATTCCTCTCAGTTCAGGCGAACGCCACCGTATTCTGCGGGATCTGAAACGCAACCGCCGGTTCGTTCCGGTCACGGTGCGTGAAAACCTGGACTGGAAGCAAGTCGCCCAAATCGAGGTCAACGCTCCGGAACTTCCCGGCATCAATATCGATGTCGGGCGAGGCCGCGATTATCCCTGCGGTCCGGAGACGGCGCATGGGCTTGGCTCGGTCGCCGCCGGATCGCCCAAGGAGACGGCCGGCGACCCGTTGCGGGAACGGCCGGGGCGGCGTCGCTGCAAG